>JBQCIQ010000169.1:0-7076 GCA_051953595.1 Conexibacter sp.
GAGCGACGAGAGCGTGATCGCATCAGTTGCCGTCAGCGTCACCGTCTTGGTGCTCGTGCTGCCGACGGTCGTCGTCGGGAAGGCGGTCGCGGACCCGGTCAGCGGCGGCGTCACGGGCGAGCCGAAGCCGAGCACGTGGCCGTCGCGCGTGCCGACGTAGACGCGGCCGGCGCCGATGCCGGGCGGGTTGAACTTCGCCGACTGGCCGACCGGGGCGCTCCAGCGCAGCACGGGCGCGCCGTTGACCGGGACCGGGTCGTACGCCCGCAGCTGCGCGCCGGTGCCGGAGCCGCCCGGCGTCCAGATCACCCACACGAGCGCCGAGCCGGAGGTCGTGCCGTCGGAGGTGATCACGGGCGCGCTGGAGCTGAAGCCGAACGCGTCGGTCGACGTGCCTTGGAGCGAGAGCGTCGGCTGGCCGGTGCCGGAGAGGCCGTACTTGTAGACGCGCAGGTTGCCGGAGGAGCCGGCCGCGGTCGTGCCGCCGGAGGCGGTCGGGATGTAGACCCAGCCGCCGTCGCCCGGCCACACGCCCGGCCGCGACCACACGCCGCCGTAGGGGCCGATCCGCTGCACGACGCGGTCGGAGCCGGACGGGCCCTGGCGCGAGCCGCCGAGGTCGTCACGGTTGAGCAGGTAGACGTAGCCCTGCTTGCCGACCGCGACCGCGAGCTTCGGCAGTGCGGTCGTGCCGAATGTCGGCGCCGGCAGGCCGGTGACGCCGCCGGAGGCGAAGTCCGCGTCCCAGCTGTCGAGCGAGTAGGCGTCGAACGGCGCGAAGAAGTCCGTCGCTCTCAGCGTCCCGTCGGACTGCACGTTGAGCCGCACGACCGACTCGCCGAGGTTCGGCGGCGGCGTCGAGCCGAGGATCGCCGAGTTGGGCGCGCCGCCGTTGCCGGTGCTGAGCAGGATGCGGCCGGAGCCGTCCGAGGTGATGCCGGCGCCCGACTGCCAGATGCCTGCGCCGTTGCCGCTCTGGTTCGCGACCCAGCGCGCCTTCACGACGCCGCCGGTCGAGACGCCGAAGACCCACCCCTGATACGGGGTGATGTCGCAGTGGCCGGCGAACGCGGCGTACACGACGCCGTCCATCAGCAGCAGGCCGGGACGCTGCAGCTCGTGCGTCGCGTCGAACGTCTGCGCGGAGGCGTTCTGCGCCGTGCCGGCGAGCTTGACCGGGAAGCCGGCCTTCTGCGCGCCGGTCGTCAGGTCGAGCGCGTCGAGCCAGTAGGCGGCCGGGCCGGTGGTGCCGGAGGCGTAGGTCTTGTGCGTGAGGTAGGCGGTGTTCGTCGCCGCGTCGATCACCGGCGTCGCGGTCACGCCGACGTTCGGCGTCAGGTCGCCGCAGCCGATGTCGGCCGCCTTCCAGGGCGTGCCGAGGTTGACGGTCCACTTGACCGCGCCGGTGCCGGGGTTGAGGCCGTAGACCTGGTTGTTCTCGGTCGCGACGAGCAGCGTGCCGTTCGCCAGCAGCGGCTGCGCGTACACCTGGCCGTCGACCGCCGCCGACCACAGCTGGCCGAACGTGCCGCCGCTCACGAGCTGCGGGGTCAGCGAGGACTGGTCCGGATACCAGCCGGTGCGCAGGTCGTCGGCCGCGTTCGTCACGCCGGACGCGCAGGCCGCTCCCGCGCTCACGGCAAGCAGCGCGAGCAGCGCGCACAACAGCGATACGGCACGAACGCGGGTCATCCTGAACCTCTTTCTCGCGAGCGCTCCGCGCCGGCATCCGGTCGGCTGAGATGGAGCTTTCGGCGAGAACCGTAACCGAAAGCTCCATTTCGCGGGGAGCGTCTGTCAGCGCCCGCGATCGCGCAGGGTGCGCAGGCGCTCGACGCGCTCGGGCGGGAGCGCCCGCTTCGCGGCGGTGCGCAGCTCCCGCCACGTCGTCATCGGCAGCGTGCGCGCGAGCGTGACGGGCATCCGTCGTCCCGGCGGGAGCAGGATCCACCACGACAGCGGGTCGGTGCCGTCGGCGAAGCGCAGCTTGTACGGCTGCGCGCCCGGACCGAGGTCCATGCGCCGCTCGCCGCGCGCGAACGCGTCCTCGATCGCGTCGAGGATCCCGAGCATCGCCGGCTTGAACTGCGCGTGCCGCTCGTCCCAGCCGCCGTTGTAATAGATGACGTCGCCGCCGGCGGCCGCGAACAGCTGCGCCGAGATCGGCTCGCCGTCGAGCTCCAGGATGCGCAGTCGGAAGCCGCCCTCGTCGAGCAGCAGCCGCCCGACCGCCTCGAACGCGTCGGCGAGCGCGGCGCCGCCGGCGACGATCGAGGACTCGCCGCGGCCCTCCCAGCGGCCGGCGTGCAGCTGGACGAGCGCGGCGATGTCGTCATGCAGCGTCGCGTGGGTGCTGAAGCGGCCGACGCCGCCGGCCTCCGCGAAGCGTCTGCGCATGCGCCGCATCTGGCTGCGGAAGTTCGAGCTCTTCGAGCCCATCCAGTCCTCGAACGAGTCGTGCGTGAGCGCGACCGTCGGCGAGCTCATCGTGAAGTAGCGCCGCAGCCACGGCCGCATGCGAGCGGGCCACTGCTGCGCGAGCGCGAGCGGCCACGCGGAGGCGGCCGGGATGCTCTCGAGCGCAAGAACGGCAGGGCGCGGGTCGAGCTCGTCGACGATGCCGGCGAGCGCACCGGCGACCTCCCAGGTGCGCCCGGGCAGCGCCAGCGGCGTCGTGCGCGGCATGTCGCCCACCAGCAGCCGGTAGCCGCCGCGGCGCCGGTGCGCGGGGTCGATGCACAGCGGCACGAGCCCGACGAGGCGACCGTGCTCGCGCACCGTCACGACGCGCGGCTCCTGCGTGTCGCGGTCGAGCAGGCGCCACATCGTCAGCACCCAAGCCGGCATCGCGGCCGGCTCGGCGCAGGCGGTCGCGAGCGCGTGCCATTCGGGTGCCAGCGCGTCGAGCCGATCGGGCTCGGACAGGACCGCGACGTCGAGGCTCATCGCACGCCTCGGATGCGCCGGCGCGTCGCGCGCAGCCGCTCGACCTGCCGCTCCGACAGCAGCCGGCGCGCGCTCTCGCGCAGCCGCGCCTGCGTGAGCGCGGGCATGCTGCGCGCTGCCGTCAGCGGCAGGCGCGGACCGGGCGCCATCAAGATCCCCCACGCGAGCGGCGCGCTCCCGTCGGCGAAGCGCAGCTTGTACGACTGGACCCCGACCCCGAGGTCGATGCGTGCCTGATTGAGCGCGAACGCCTCCTCGACGGCGTCGAGCAGGCACAGCAGCGACGGCTTCAGCGCCGCGTGCCGCTCGTCCCAGCCACCGTTGACGAACAGCGTCGTCCCCCCCGCGCGCACGAACAGCTGAGCGCAGATCGGCTGCCCGTCGAGCTCCAGGACGCGCAGCGCGAAGCGCTCGCGGTCGAGCAGCCGCTCGCCGAGCTCCACGACGAAGGCGCTGAAGCGCTCGCCGAGGTCGACGAGGTTCGAGTGGCCTCTCCCGGCCCAGCGCTGCGCGTGCAGGCGCGCGAGCACCGCCGCATCGGCGGCGAGCGTGTCGCGGGTCGCGACGCGCGAGACGCCGCCGGTGTCGGCGAATCTGCGGCGCAGGCGGCGCATCTGCTGACGGAAGTTGGCGCTGCGGCCGGCGAGCCAGTCGTCGAACGACGGCTCCGCCAGCGACGTCGTCGGGTTGCCCTCCGTCTGCGTGAGCCGCAGCGGCGGGCGCAGCGCCCCGGGCCAGCCGTCGCGCAGCGCCGTGAGCCAGTGCGCCTCGAGCGGGATGCCCTCGAAGCGCAGCGCGTCCGGACGCGGTTCGGCGTGGGCCAGCGCGGCGCCGATCGCCGCTGCGACCTCCCACTCGCGGCCGTCGAGCGCGAGCGGCGCCAGGCGCCCGGCGAGCTCGATCCCGGGCAGGCGGTAGTCGCGGCGCCCGTCGGCGTCTGGCTCGACATAGAACGGAGCGACGCCGACGAGCTGCTTCCCGTCGCGCACGGCGACAGTACGCGGCACGGACCCTTCGGGGGCGACGTGCCGCCACCATGCAAGCACCCACGCGGGGCTCATCTGGGGCAATCCGTTCGCGACCGCGAGCGCGTCCCATTCGGGTGCGAGCGCGTCCAGCGACGCGATGTCCGTGACCAGCTCGATCTCGGGCATCAGGTCGCGGGCGTCGCCTCGAGCGCGGCCTGAGGATCGACGCGCGGGTCGATCGCCTGCATCGGCGCACGGCCCTTCAGCACGATCTCCTGGTACTCGTCCTCGGCGTCGGACTGCATCACGATCGCGCCTCCGACCCCGATCGTCGCGTGGTCGTCCTCGATCACGATCGTGCGGATCACGATGCTGAGGTCGACGCCGCCGCTCAGGCCGAAGTAGCCGATCGCACCGGAGTAGACGCCGCGCGCCTCGCCCTCGAGCTCGTCGATGATCTCCATCGTGCGCTTCTTCGGCGCGCCGGTCATCGAACCTCCTGGGAAGCATGCACGGACGCAGTCGGGCGGCTCGACGTCCTCCCGCAGCAGCCCGCGCACGGTCGAGACGAGCTGGTGGACCGTCTCGTAGGTCTCCACGTGCATCAGGTGAGGGACGTGAACCGTGCCGACCTCGCACACGACGCCGAGGTCGTTGCGCAGCAGGTCGGCGATCATCAGGTTCTCGGCGCGCGACTTCTCGTCCGCGCGCAGCCGCTCCGCCAGCCGCACGTCCTCGGCCGGCGTGGCGCCGCGATGGCAGGTGCCCTTGATCGGCTTCGCCTCGGCCCAGCGGTCGCGCCCGATCGCCAGGAAGCGCTCCGGCGAGGAGCTGAGCACAGCAGCGCCGTCGACGCGCAGGAAGGCGGAGAAGGGGGCCGGGTTCACGCGTCGCAGCGTGCGGTAGAGCTGCAGCGGCTCCGCCCGCACCTCTGCGGTGATCTTGTTCGTGAGGCAGATCTCGTAGGACTCGCCGTCGATCAGCTCCTGCTTGCAGCGCGCGATGTCGGCGAGGTACTGCTCGTGCGAGCGGCTGAGGCAGAAGTCGACCGGCGGGTCGCCGCGCTCGGCGGTGGCGCGCTCCCAGTCCGGTGCCTCGACCGGCGGCAGGGAGAGCAGCCGCAGGCTCGTCTCGCGGATCCAGCGCTCAGCCTCCGCGGTGCCGTCCGCGTCCGAGACGCACAGCACGTAGGTCGCTCGCTCGACGTGGTCGAATGCGATCATGCGATCGGCGAGCACGAACGCCGCGTCGGGCAGCGAGGACGTATGCGCCGCGTCGCCCCCGCAGTCGGCCTTCAGCTCGTAGCCGAGGTAGCCGACGAAGCCGCAGGTGAGGTCGAAGGGCAGCTCGTCGGAGACGAGGCGCAGCCGCCGCATCTCTCGGCTGAGGTAGTCGAAGATCGACTGCTTGGAGGTCTCGACGACGCCGTCGCGCTCGACGCGCACCGCGCCGTCTTCGACGTCGTACGTGATGACGGCCGAGAGGGGACCGTCGGGCGCGCCCATGAAGGAGAAGCGCGCACGCTCGTCGAGCCTGCTGCTGTCGAGCCAGAAGGCGTTCTCGGCGTCGCCGTAGAGGTGCACGAACGCGCGCTCGCTGTCGACGAGCGCGTCGAGCCGCTTGACGCTCAGCGTCAGTCGCGTGCGCGGCTCGGCGCGCGGGGCGGGCGGAGCCGCGATCGGCCTCGATGCGCCGTTGCGCGAGCGCTTCGTCCCTCTGCTGCGCGCGTGAAACGCGGCGGTGAGGTCGTGGAAGTTCGCCAGCAGCCGGCGGCCGTACTCGGTGCTGATCGACTCGGGATGGAACTGGACCCCCCAGTGCGGACGGGTCCTGTGCGCGACGGCCATCAGCACGCCGTCGCTCGTCCACGCGATCGGCTCCAGCTCGTCGGGCAGCGGCAGCTCGACGCACAGCGAGTGGTAGCGGACCGCCTGGAACTCCCGCGGAATGCCCGCGAGCAGCGGCGACTCCTCATGCAGAACCGCGCTCACGCGGCCGTGCATCGGCTCCGGCGCATGGACGACCCGAGCGCCGCTCTTCCAGCAGAGGCCCTGATGGCCCAGGCAGACGCCGAGCAGCGGCACGACCGCCTGCTCGATCGCCGCGGCGCAGACGCCGAAGTCCTCCGCGCGGTCCGGGCGGCCTGGCCCGGGGGAGACGACCACGTTGTCGAACGCCAACCGCGACAGCTCCTCCCACGACGCTTCGTCGTTGCGCACGACGATCGGCTCGTCGCCGTTCGCTTCCGCGAGCAGCTGGAAGAGGTTCCATGTGAACGAGTCGTAGTTGTCGATCAGGAGCGTCTTCATGTCACGCGCCGGCGATGCCGCAGGTCCGATTCTTCCCTGCTGCGAGACTTCGCGCCATGTCGCGGCGACGGGCTCCGATCGAACAGGCGCTCGCGCCGGATCCCGCCTGCGGCGTGTTCTCGACGATGCTGGTCGTCGCGGGCGAGCCGGTCGCGCTCGACGCGCACCTCGCGCGGCTGCGCGCGAGCGCCCGCGCGCTGTACCGGATGGAGCTGCCCGCGTCCGCGGCCGAGCTGGTCGCGCGGGAGGCGCGCCGCGTCGAGCTGGGACGGGTGCGCCTTGCCGTGCGCACCGACGCGTCCGGTCCCGCGCGGCTCGAAGCGGTCGCGAGTGCGATCGACCGCGCGCTCGTGCTGCCGGAGCGCGGACTCGACCTGCGCAGCGCGACCGTCGAGGGCTGGCACGGCGCCCACAAGTGGGTCGACCGCCGCCTGCTCGACCGGCTCGACGCCGCGGCCGCCCCGGACGGCGCACTGCTCGTGACACCCGACGGCCGGGTGCTGGAGACGACGCGCGCCAACGTCTTCGCGCTCGGCGAGGACGGCATCCTGCGCACGCCGCCGACGGACGGCTCGATCCTCCCCGGCGTGGTGCGCGCGGCGGCGCTGGCGCTCGCGGAGGAGCGTGGCGTCGCCGTGCGTGAGGAGCCGCTGACGCGTGCGCAGCTGCACGCCGCCCGCGAGGCCTTCACGACCGGCTCGGTCCGCGGCGTCGAGCCGGTGCGCTCGCTCGACGGCATCCCCGTCGGCGGTCGCGCGCGCCACGGACAAGGAGAGATTGCGGAGGCGATCGCCGACGCGCATCAACGCCGCGGGCGCCAGCACGAGCGCCTGTGAGCGCGAGGGGTGGCGCG
>JBQCIQ010000170.1:0-16069 GCA_051953595.1 Conexibacter sp.
TTGCCTTACGGGTCTTCCCTTTCCGTTCCGCCCCTCCGGCCGCGCGCCCGTTGCGCTCTTGCGCTGGGGCCCGCGCCTTTGCCGCCTCGACCTCGCGGTCCTTCGGCGGGGCGTTCGTCGTCAGCTCGGCGAGCAGGCGGAGCGAGACCTCCGCGACCTCCTCGACCGCGCGCTCGAACGCCGCGGCGTTCGCCTGCGACGGTCTCGTGAAGCCGGAGATCTTGCGGACGTACTGGAGCGCGGCGGCGCGGACCTCGTCCTCGCTGGCCGGCGGCTCGAAGTTGTAGAGGGTTCTGATGTTGCGGCACATGCGGGCGATGTTACGCCGGCACGGCCTCGGCGTCCGGCGCGGGCGTCAGCGCACGCGAGAACTCGATCGCCTCGTCCTCCAGCGGGCCGTGGCGCATCATGCGGATGTCGCGCGGATAGTTCTGGTACATCCGCCACGGCGGCCGGTCGCCCTGCTTGGGCAGCTGGTCGAGCGAGCGCAGCACATAGCCCGATCTGAGGTCGATGAACGGGTGGCGCGGCTGCGAGGCGTCGGGCGCCTTCGGCACGACTCTGCGGTAGGCGTGCGCGGCCATGTGGTTGAGCAGGCGGCAGACGTACTCGGCGCAGAGGTCGCCCTTGAGCGTCCACGAGGCGTTCGTGTAGCCGAGCGTGACGGCCATGTTCGGAACGCCGCTGAACATCATCCCCTTGTAGCCGACGGTCTGCGCGAGGTCGACGGGCGCGCCGTCGACGCTGAGCCTCATGCCGCCGATCATCAGCAGGTTCAGGCCGGTGGCGGTGACGATGACGTCGGCCTCCAGCTCCTGGCCGGAGGCGAGCTTCAGGCCGCGCTCGGTGAACGTCTCGATGCGGTCGGTCACGACCGACGCCTTCCCCTCGCGCAGCGCCCTGAAGAGGTCGCCGTCGCGCACGATGCAGACGCGCTCGTCCCACGGGTCGTAGCGCGGTCTGAAGTGCGTGTCGATGTCGAAGCCGGGCGGCAGCTGGCGCTCGAGCCCGCGCCGGATGACGCGCTTGATCAGCTGCGGACGGCGTCTGCTGAGCTGATAGAAGAGCGCGCCGAGCAGCACGTTCTTCCAGCGCACGAGCGAGTAGGCGCGTCTGGGCGACAGCAGCCTGTTCGCCAGCTCGGCGATCCCGTCGTGGCCCGGCAGCGCGATCACGTAGCTCGGCGAGCGCTGCAGCATCGTCACGTGGGCGGCCTTGTCGGCCATCGCGGGCACGAGCGTCACGGCGGTCGCGCCGCTGCCGATCACGACGACGCGCTTGCCGGCGTAGTCCAGGTCCTCCGGCCAGTGCTGCGGATGGACGATCGTGCCGCCGAAGCGCTCCGTCCCCTCGAAGCGCGGCAGGAAGCCCTCGTCGTAGCGGTAGTAGCCAGTGCAGCCGAAGACGAAGTCGCACGTCAGCTGGAAGGTCTCGCCCGTATCAGTGCGCTCGACGTCGACCGTCCAGCGCGCCTGCTCGGAGGACCAGCTCGCCCCCAGCACTCTGTGGTGGTAGCGAATCGCGCGGTCGACGCCGTACTTCCGTGCGGTGTCGCGCACGTAGGCGCGGATCGTCGACCCGTCGGCGATCGCCTGTCTCGACGGCCACGGGTTGAACGGGTAGCCGAGCGTGTACATGTCCGTGTCCGAGCGGATCCCCGGGTAGCGGAACAGGTCCCACGTGCCGCCGATCGCGTCGCGCGCCTCCAGCACCGCGTAGCTCTTGCCGGGGCACTCGGTTGCGACGTGGCAGGCGGCGCCGACGCCGGAGAGGCCGGCGCCGACGATCAGGACGTCGACGTGCTCGGTGGCGGACATGCCTTGAACGATAGTCAAACTTGCGCGGTCGCGCGACGGCCCTCGGCCGCCGCGACGTGCTCGGAGATCGCGTCGACGAGCAGCGGCCACAGCCGCTCCGGCAGGCCGTGGCCCATGCCGGGCACGAGCATGAGCTTGGCGTTCGGGATCGCCTTGGCGGTCGCTCTGCCGCCGGAAGGCGTGATGAGCGGGTCCTTGTCGCCGTGGATCACAAGCGTCGGCGCCGTGATCGCGTGGAGCTTCTTCGTGCGGTCGCCGGAGGCGAGGATCGCCGCGAGCTGGCGGCCGGTGCCGCGCACGTCGGGGTCGCGCTCGTGCGTGTGCGCGAGGTAGGCGCGGCCCTCCGGCGTGTCGAGCACGTCGCCGGGCGCGCCGATCGCGGTCAGGACGCCGAGCATGTGCTCGACGTAGGCGTCTCTGTCGCGCGGCGCGGGCTTCAGCAGCACCGGCAGGACGTGCGGCTTCGGCTGGCCGGCGCGGCGGCTGCCGGTCGTGGACATGATCGACGTGAGCGAGCGGACGCGTCTCGGGCGGGTCGCGGCGACCGTCTGGGCGATCATTCCGCCCATCGAGACGCCGACGAGATGCGCGGAGTCGAGTTCGAGCGCGTCGAGCAGGCCGACGGTGTCGAGCGCCATGTCCTCCAGCGTGTACTGGTCGGAGCCGAAGCGGCGCGTGAGCAATCTCATGCGCGACGGCGGCGGAATCTTCACGTGGGTCGAGCGGCCGCGGTCGCGGTTGTCGAAGCGGATCACGAAGTGGCCGCGCTCGACGAGCATGTCGATGAGGCCAGGCGGCCAGTGCAGCATCTGCATGCCGAGGCCCATCACGAGCAGCAGCGGCGGGTCGGCGCGGTCGCCGAACGTCTCGCAGCACAGCTCGATCCCGCGACCGACGTCGACCATCCGCTCGCGCGCGCCGCTCTGTCCGGCCAGCTCGCTCATCGATGACACGATAGAGCGCGCCCGTGAGCGATCGCACAGCGGTTCGCGCGATCAGGTCGCTGATCGACCAATCCTTTAGTGTTGGAAATCATCCCTATCATGTTGTAGAGTCTTGATGGCATGCCAGAGCGATGGGACCAGCGGCTGCAGGCGCTCGGACGGGAGATCCGGCGGCTCCGGCGAGAGCGCGACCTCAGTCAGGAGGAGCTTGGACGCCGGGCCGGCGTGCATCCCAACTACATCGGCCGGATCGAGCGGGGCGCGCAAGACATGCGCGTCACGACGCTGCTCAGCATCGTCACCGGGCTCGACGCGACGCTCGCCGAGGTCGGTCTTCCTGAGCTCAGCGACGAGATGCCGGCCGCCAGTGGGACAGCGCCCCGTTCGCGGTCCGCTGCTCCCACCAACGCCAGCCTCGTGCAGCGCATCGACGACGCGCAAAAGCTTCTCCGTGACGTCCGCTCCGCGGTGGAGGCGGGGAGCCTCCGTTGAGCGAGGTGGTGTCCATCGTCGTGCTCGGCGGAGCAGCCCTCGCCGCGGCGACGCTCACGCTCGTGACGGTCCTGTCGCTGCGAGCCCAGCGGCGTGGAGCCGGACTGGAGGCCGAGCTGAAGGCCTCCGCGTTCGCCTTCAAGCTTCGCCTGCTGCCGGCCGATCGACACGACGACCGCGCCGCGAGGTCGTGCGACGACACAGCGCGATAGCGCCCGCGCGCCGGCGGCGGCGGACGACTACGGCATCGGCCAACGAAGCGAGCCGCTGCGGCAAAAGCCGAGTCGGGGCGCCGGGATTTGAACCCGGGACCTCCTGCTCCCAAAGCAGGCGCGCTACCAGGCTGCGCCACGCCCCGCTCCGGCGAGTATACGGGCGGTAGGCTCGCCCCCATGAGCACCATGCGCATCACGCACATCGGCGGTCCCACCGCGCTGATCGAACTCGGCGGGTGGCGGATCCTCACCGACCCGACGTTCGACGCACCGGGTCGCAGATACAGCTTCGGCTGGGGCACGTTCTCGAAGAAGCTCGCCGGCCCCGCAATCTCCGCAGACGACCTCGGCGAGATCGATGCCGTGCTGCTCAGCCACGACCACCACGACGACAACCTCGATCCCGCCGGTCGCGCGCTGCTTCCGCGAGCCGGCGTCGTCGTGACGACCGCCAGCGGGGCGAAGCGGCTGCAGAGCAGCGGCGCCGGCAACGCCCGCGGCCTCGCCGCCTGGGAGACCACGACCCTCGACGCGCCCGGCAAGCCGCGCATCACCATCACCGCCACCCCCTGCCGCCACGGCCCGCCGCTCTCCCGCCCCCTCGTCGGCGACGTGATCGGCTTCGCGCTGACCTGGGAGGACCAGCAGCACGGCGCCGTCTGGATCACCGGCGACACCGTCCTCTACGACGGGGTCGAGGAAGTCCCGCGGCGACTGAAGGTCGGCACCGCCATCCTCCACCTCGGCGGCGTCCGCTTCCCGGTCTCCGGCCCCTTTCGCTACACGCTGACCGCGAAGGACGCGATCGAGCTGACGCGCCTTACCCAGCCCCGCACCGCGATCCCGATCCACTACGAGGGCTGGAAGCACTTCCGCGAGGGCCGCGACGCGATCGAGCGTGCGCTCGCCGTCGCCCCACAGGACGACAGCAGCCGCTTCCGCTGGATCCCGCTCGGCGAGCCGGCCGAGATCGAGGCCTGACGACCCACGCGTCGTCCGCTAAGCGCCCCGCTAGGATGGGCGCGCCCACCAGCACACGCACCACCACGCTCCGGAGCACAGAAGACGAGAATGATGAAGGCGATCGCGCGACGCACCGGCACGTTCACCCACGAGATCAACGTGCGCGAGCACCGGTTGAGAGCCGACGAGCCGCACGAGTCCGGCGGCGACGACGAGGCCCCGAATCCGCAGGAGCTGCTTGCTGCCAGCCTCGCCTCCTGCACGGCGATCACGATGGAGATGTACGCCAAGCGCAAGGGCTGGGACATCGGCAGAATCGAGGTCGAGGCCGAGTACACGCCCGCCGAGCGCGGCGCCCCCACCCGCTTCAAGCTGCTGCTGCGGCTGCCGAGAAACCTCACCAGCGAGCAGGTCGAACGCCTGTCGGTGATCGCCGCCAAGTGCCCGATCCACCGCACGCTCGACGGCGAGGTCATGTTCGACGAGCGCATCGAGCTGGTCGGCTGAGGCCGAGCGCAGGCGCGTGGCGAGCATCCGCGAGGAGCTGCGCACGCGCCTCGTCGCGACGGCGCACGAGCCGTCGCCCGCGCGCCTCAGAGACGAGACCGAGGCCGCCGTGCTCGTCCCGCTCTACGTGCGCGACGAGGAGCTGCACGCGGTCTTCACGAAGCGCCGCGAGGACCTGCGCCGCCACCCCGGCGAGATCTCGTTCCCCGGCGGCCGGCGCGACCACCCCGACGAGGAGCTGGCCACCACCGCGCTGCGCGAGGCCGAGGAGGAGATCGGCCTCTCCCCCGCCGAGGTCGAGCTGATCGGCACGCTCGCGCCGGTCAGCACGTTCGTGACCGGCTACCTGATCTACCCGCACGTCGGCCTGATCGAGCCGATCCCATGGCGGCCGAGCCCGAACGAGGTCGAGCTGGTGCTGGAGCTGCCGCTGCGCGCGCTCCTCGACGGCTACGCGAAGCGACCGATCACCCGCCGCGGCTTCACGTTCGAAGCGGACACCTACGTCGTCGAGGACCACCTCATCTGGGGCGCGACCGCCCGCATCCTCGGCGACCTGCTGGCGCGACTGGGGCCGCTCGCCGCACGACGCGGCGACAGCGGCCCCGCTGACTGACGGCGCCGTCTACGCGCCCTTCTCGATCGGCACGTTCACGAGGTTGCCCCACTCGGTCCACGAGCCGTCGTAGTTTCTGACGTCGTCCTGGCCGAGCAGCTCGTGCAGCACGAACCACGTGTGCGCCGAGCGCTCGCCGATGCGGCAGTAGGCGATGATCGGGTCGCCGCTGAGGACGCCTCTGCCGCCGTACAGCTCGCGCAGCTCGTCGGCCGACTTGAAGGTGCCGTCCTCGCGCACCGCCTGCGCCCACGGGATCGACGCCGCGCCGGGGATGTGGCCGCCGCGCTGGGCGCCCTCCTGCTCGTAGCCGACCATCGCGATCAGCTCGCCGCTGTACTCCTGCGGCGAGCGCACGTCGACGAGCTTGCGGCCGTCGTCGAGCGCGCTCAGCACCTCGTCGCGCTTGGCGCGGATCGCGTCGTCGCCCGCCTTCGCCGCGAACGTCGCCGCCGGGTAGGACGGCACGTCGGTCGTGGTCGGGCGGCCCTCCGCGATCCAGCGCTCGCGCGGACCGTTGAGCAGCTTGACGTTGTCGTGCCCGTAGAACTTGAGGTACCAGTAGGTGTAGGCGGCGAACCAGTTGTTGCGGTCGCCGTAGAGCACGATCAGGTGGTCGTTCGTGATGCCGTGCTCGCCGAAGAGGCGGCCGAACGCATCCGGACCGAGGAAGTCGCGCTTGACCTGGTCCTGCAGGTCCTTCTGCCAGTCGAACCCGATCGCGCCGGGGATGTGCGCCTCGGCGTAGAGGGCCGGGTTCTCGTCGACCTCGACGATGCGGATGCCGTCGTCGTCCAGGTGCTCCTGAAGCCACTCGGGCTCCACCAGCACGTCCTTCGCATACTCAGCCACTGGGGGACCTCCCACGAATTCCTATCGGCTTTCGGCTATTTCTGAAGCCGATACTAGCGCGCGCCGTCAAGCCGCTCCGGGACGCTCGTACGCGAGCAGCCCCTCGATCTCGCGCAGCGCGGCGGCGAGCCATGCGTCGTGGTCGGCGGGATCGGCGTCGAGCAGCGCATGCGGGATCTCCGACTTCTCGCACGCCGCGTGCACCGTCTGCGCGCCCTCCGCGAGCAGCGCCGGCTCCACAGTCCCGGCCGCCTCGTACAGCAGCCCCCGGACGGTCGTGTCGATCGTGCGCTCCAGCAGCATTCTCAGCCGCGAGCCGTGCAGCGCCTCCAGCTTCTCAGCCGGACCCGAGGCCGATCCCATCAGCCAGCAGAGGATCGTCACGTCCGCGAGCGCGTAGCTGATCGTCGCGATGCGGTCGGGGTCGCCGATCCACACCTCCGCCCCGGCCGACTCGATCGCCGCCCGGCGCGACTCGTCGCGCGTCGTGCCGCGCACCGCATGCCCCTGCTCGCGCAGCGCGCGCGCGAGCGCCTGCCCGCGACATCCGCATCCGACGATCAAGACCCGCGCCACGCGGCGGGAGCCTAGCTACATGTAGCCGCGGCGCACGTCCTCGTCTTCGAGCAGCCCGTCCACCGTCAGCTCGGCGTCGCCGCGCGCGCGCCGGCGCGCGTTCGCCGCCTCCAGCAGCTGCTCCAGGTCCTCCGCCTCGCGCACCGACTGCGTGCGGTCGTGCTCGTGCGAGGTCTTCCAGCCCAGCTGCTCGGATCCGGTCCCGGGCGTGTTGAGGATCCCGATCACCACGAACGCCAGGAGCGCAAGCCCGATCGAGCCGAGCACGATCGCGAGGAACGCGTCCATCGCCCGAGTCTAGCCTCGCAACTCAGGCCCTCACCAGGTGTTCAAGCAGGCGTCCCATCCGGCTCCCGGCCGCACAGCCCCCGCGGTCGGGAGCCGTGGCGGACGAACCGGGGTTTCGGCCGCGGCGCGCGAGATAGCGTGCCGGCCATGGACTTCGACCTCACCGACGAGCAGCGCCTGATCCGCGACACCGCGCGCGAGTTCACCGACAACGAGATCGTCCCGCGCGCCCGCGACAACGACCGCAACGCCCATTTCGACACCGAGCTGGTCGCGAAGATGGCCGCGCAGGGCTACCTCGGCGCGATCGTCCCGCGCGAGTACGGCGGCGCCGGCCTCGACTACATCTCCTACGGCCTCGTCGTCGAGCAGATCGGCCGCGGCTGCTCCTCGATGCGCACGGTCGTCTCGGTGCAGACCTCGCTCGTCTGCTCGGCGATCCTCAAGTACGGAACGGAGGAGCAGAAGCAGGCCTACCTGCCGAAGCTGACGAGCGGCGAGCACTTGGGCTGCTTCGGCCTGACCGAGCCCGACACCGGCTCGGACGCCGCCAACCAGAAGACGCGCGCGAAGCGGGTCGACGGCGGCTGGTCGATCTCCGGCGCGAAGATGTTCATCTCGCAGGGCTGCCACGCCGACCTCGCGCTGATCTTCGCCCAGACCGACCCGGAGCTGGGCTACCGCGGGCTGGCCTGCTTCCTCGTCGACACGAGAGCGGACGGCTTCACCGCGCAGCCGATCCATCACAAGCTCGGCCTGCGCGGCTCGGACACGGCGGAGCTGGCGCTCGACGAGGTCGCGGTGCCCGACGACGCGATGCTCGGCGGGATCGGCGACGGCTTCAAGGTCGCGATGTCGGCGTTGGACTCCGGCCGCTACTCGGTCTCGTGCGGCTGCGTCGGCGTAATGCAGGGCTGCATCGACGCGTCCGTCTCCTACGCGAAGGAGCGCGAGCAGTTCGGCAAGCCGATCGCCTCCTTCCAGCTCGTGCAGGCGATGATCGCCGACATGGTCGTGGACATGGAGGCTGCGCGCGGGCTCGCCTGGCGCGCCGGGGTGCTGAAGGACCAGGGCAAGCCGTCCACGACGGAGACGTCGATCGCGAAGCTGTTCGCGACCGAGGCGGCGGTCCGGACCGCGAACACGGCGATCCAGCTGCACGGCGGCTCCGGCTACGTCGACGACCATCCGGTCGAGCGATACTTCCGCGACGTGCGCGTGACGACCTTGTACGAGGGCACCTCGCAGATCCAGAAGCTGATCATCGGCCGCGCGGCGACCGGCATCAACGCGCTCACCGGGTGAGCGTCGCGGTTCCCCAGGTCGTCGGCGTCGTCGGCGCCGGCACGATGGGCGCCGGGATCGCCCAGCTCGCCGTGCTCGCCGGCGCGCGCACGCTGCTGCACGACCCGCTCCCGGAGGCGCTGGAGCGCGGCACGGCCGCCCTGCGCGCCAACCTCGCGAAGGGCGCCGAGCGCGGCCGCTGGAGCGCCGCCAACGCCGAGGCCGCAGCCGCGCGCCTGGAGCCCGTCGCCGACCTCGCCGCGTTCGCGCCGTGTGAGCTGATCATCGAGGCGGCGCCCGAGCGCCTGGACCTCAAGCGCGAGCTGTTCGGCCGGCTGGCGGAGATCGTCGCGCCCGATTGCGTGCTCGCCAGCAACACCTCCTCGATCCCGATCACCGCGATCGCCGGCGCGGTGCCGCGGCCCGAGCGCGTCGTCGGCATGCACTTCTTCAACCCCGCGCCGTTGATGAGACTGCTGGAGGTGGTGGCGGGCGAGGACTCCGGCGAGGCGGCGCTGGCGCGGGCCCGCGCGCTCGGCGAGGCGATGGGCAAGGTCGTGATCGACGCGGCCGACGGTCCGGGCTTCCTCGTCAATCGCGCGAACCGCCCGTTCGGGCTGGAGGGCCTGCGCTGCGTGACCGAGCGGATCGCGAGCGTCGAGCAGGTCGACCGCATCGCCCGCCTGGGCGGCGGCTTCCGCATGGGCCCGTTTGAGCTGATGGACCACGTCGGCGTCGACACGGGATTCGACGTCGCGAAGTCCTTCGCGGAGCTGTCGTTCGGCGAGCCGCGCTGGCGCCCGTCGCCGCTGAGCGCGCGGATGGTCGCCGCCGGCCGCACCGGTCGCAAGTCCGGCCGCGGCTTCTACGACTACCGCGACGGCCCGCACCGCCCCGACGACCCGGCCGAGCCGCCGTCGGCGCCGCTCCCGAGAGCGCCGGGCGGGCCGGTCGTCGTGATCGCCGGCGAGATCCCGCTCGCGCACCTGCTGCTGGAGCGCGCCGAGGAGGCCGGCTGGGACGCGCGCACGCCGGCAGAGGTCGACGGCGAGGTGCCGTTCCTGATCCTCGACTGCGGCGCGAGCGAGGACGACCCGCCGCTGCAGGGCGGCCCGCAGGCGATCTGCCTGCACGAGGGGTCGCTCGCGGCGCTCGACGCCGGCGGCTCCGCGATCGGCTTCCACGCGCTCCCGCCGCTGGAGCCGGGCGGCCTCGTCGAGCTGACGCGCGGGCCGGACTCGCTCGACGCCGCCGCCACCGCCGCCGAGCGCTTCTTCGCGACGCTCGGCCTGCACACCGAGTGGGTCGGCGACGCGCCGGGGCTCGTGCTCGGGCGGATCGTCTGCCAGCTCGTCAACGAGGCGGCGTTCGCCGTCGGCGAGGGCGTCGGCACGCCGGCCGACCTCGACGCCGGCATGGTTCACGGCCTCAACCACCCGCGCGGCCCGCTCGCGTGGGGCGACGCGATCGGGCTGGATCACGTCCTCGCCGTGCTTGACGCGCTGAGCGACGAGTACCGCGAGGAGCGCTACCGCGCCGCGCCGCTGCTGCGCCGGCTCGTGCTGTCCGGCCGGATCGGACAGGCGACCGGCGAGGGCTTCTTCACCTACGACCTCGACGAGGAGAGCGACTGATGCACGCCGTCACCTTCCAGGCCCCCGGCGAGGTCGCCGTCGAGCAGGTCGCGGAGCCAGCGCTGAGCGCTCCCGACGACGCGCTCGTGCAGGTCGACGCGAGCGGCATCTGCGGCTCAGACCTGCACATCTACCACGGCCGCGTGCCGGTCGAGGTCGGCTTCACGATCGGCCACGAGTTCGTCGGCACGGTGCTGGAGGCCGGGCCGGAGGTCGAGCGCGTCGGCGTCGGCGACCGCGTGCTGGGGACGTTCCACACCGCTTGCGCGACGTGCACGCCCTGCATCCGCGGCGACTACCACCGCTGCACGCACGGCCGCACGTTCGGGCATGGCTCGAAGCTGGGCGACCTGCAGGGCGCGCAGGCGGAGAAGCTGCTCGTTCCGCGCGCGAACCTCACGCTGCGCCGCGTGCCAGAGGGCATGAGCGACGACGTCGCGCTGTTCGCCGGCGACGTGATGGGGACCGGCTACCACGCCGTCGCGCACGCGGGCGTGAAGGCGGGCGACACGGTCGCGGTCCTCGGGCTCGGCCCCGTCGGGCTGTGCGCGGTGCAGGCGGCGAGAGCGTCCGGCGCCGCGCAGGTGTTCGCGATCGACACGGTCGCGGACCGACTCGCGATGGCGGAGCGCTTCGGGGCGACGCCGCTGCACCTGAGCGACGACGATCCCAAGCGCGCGATCCGCACGGCCACGAGCGGCGGCGTCGACGTGACGGTCGACGCGGTCGGCGACCCGGGCCCGCTCGCGCTGGCCGTCAGCCTCACGCGCGACGCCGGCGTCGTGTCGGGGATCGGCGCTTACGCCGGCAAGGGCGAGGTCCCGCTCGGCCTCGCCTGGCTCAAGGGCCTCAGCCTCAAGCTCGGCCTCGCCAACGTGATCGCCCACGTCGACCGCGTCCTCGCGCTGATGAGCGCCGGCATCCTCGACCCCTCCCCCCTCGTCACGCACCACATGAAGCTCGCCGACGCCGCCGACGCCTACCGCGCCTACGACGCCCGCGAGGCGCTCAAGATCGTGCTCACCCCATGACACTGGTATAGGGTTCGTCGCCATGGGAGCGAAACGGCGCGGGAGCCGGCTCGCACAGGCCCTCGCAGGGGCGATCGTCGTGCTCGCGGCAGCGCCTGCGCTGGCGCAGGCGGCGGCGAGAGCCGACGCCCATCACGAGGCGGCCGAGGCGGGGCGCTGGAGCCTGCTGTTCGCGTTCGTGGGGCTGCTGGTCGTGGCCCCGCTGCTGATGGCGCTGGTCGAGCTGGTCGTCAGACCGCAGGCGGTGGGGAACGCCCTGCCGTGGCGCATCCTCCGCGGCATCGTCGTCGGCGCCGACAACCGCGTCTCCACGAGCAAGACCGTCGCCGCGGTGTGGACTTACAGCGTTGCCGCCGCGCTGCTCTCGTTCGTGATCGCCAAGTGGATGGGCCATGGGCTCGCGCTCGTCTCGCAGGAGGACAAGGGGCTGCAGAGCAACTATGGGCTGCTGCTCAGCGCCCCGCTCGGCGCGGCGATCATCGCCAAGGGCATCGTCGGCTCGCAGACGGCGGGCAACGCCGCCGACGAGGCCGGCAGCAAGGCCGGCGGCACGCCCGCCGCCTCCCAGCTGATCGCGAACGATCAGGGCGACACCGACCTCGGCGACCTCCAGTACGTCCTCTTCAACCTCGTCGCGCTCGTGTTCTTCTACGGCGAGCTGCTGCGCGCACCGTGGGCCGGCATGCCGAACCTGCCTGACCTGCTCGTCGGCCTCACGAGCGTCTCCGCGGTCGGCTACCTCGGCAAGAAGGTGATCCCTCCGACGACGCTCGCGATCACGAGGGTCACCCCGGAGAGCGCGTCGGGCGGGGATTCGATCGAGATCGCCGGGCCGGGCCTCGCGAGCGAGGGGGAGCCGCCCCGCAGCGTCCAGCTCGGCGACCGCGTGCTGCCGGCGAACGTCGTCCACACGCCGGCCGGACCGGTCACGCGGGTGCAGATCCCGGCCGACATGGGATCCGGAAAGTTCGCGCTGCGCGTGACGACGTTCGGCGGCGTCGAGGTGACGTGGGACAGACTCTTCGTCGTCGCGTCGCGCTGAGCGCTACCCGCGCGCGCCGCCGAGCATCGCCGGCAGCAGCTTCAGCGCCGACAACCGCGCGCGCGGCTTCAGCCGGCCGCGCATGACCGCGTGGCCGGGGTTCAGGCGTCCGCCGGCGACGTCGAGCCAGTCGTCCCAGCTGACCCGCAGCGTCACGTCCGCCTTCGTCTCGCGTCCGCGCTCCACGCTCGGCGCAGCGCCGGGCACGAGCCGCAGCACCCATGGATCGACGTCGGTGAAGGCGAACTGCACCGACAGGCTCGTGCCGTTCGTCTCGGGGAGCCCACGCCGCACCGCGTCCATCACCAGCTCGATCGTGGCCGCGTCCTTCGGCGGGGCGAGCTGTCTCTCGCCGAGCAGCCCGGCCTGCACGAGCAGCGGCCCGCGCGTCGCCAGCTCGCGCGGCGTCTCGCCCTGCGGCAGGATCATCGGCCCCGGCAGCTCGTCGATCGGCATCCCCGCAGACCGCAGCTTCGTCTGCAGCGAAGTGACGCCCTCCTCGCCGATGTCCTCCAGCGCGAAGCCGAACACCTCCGTGTACCGGCGGTCCCAGCCCGGCGGCTGGAGCACGGCCGCGCCCCACGGCGTCACCTCGCGCAGCAGGTCCGCGACGGCACGCCGGCAGCGCGGGTCACCGGACGCCACGTCCGCCAGCAGCTTCACGCCGAAGGCGATGTGGCGCTGCTCGTCGCGCGCGATCTGGTTCATGCCCTCGCGGAACGCCGGCAGGATGTCGCGCTCCTCCAGGTAGGCGGTGATGAAGTGCTGGCCCGGCTGCGCGAGCGTCGCCTCGATCACCATGTGGTAGAGCGTCACCGCCGCGGACAGCTTCTGCGGAGAGCGGTCGCGCCGCAGCTCGTCGGCCATCGTGTCGAGCCGGCCGAAGACCTTGCGGAAGCCCCACGTCAGCTCGGGCTTGATCGCGTGCAGGCCGCCTGCCGCCGTCCCATCCCCAACGCCGCAGACCTCGTGCATGAAGCGCTTGAAGAAGATCGCGTGCCGCGCCTCGTCGACCTGCTGGGTGGTGAGAAAGTACTTCTGCTCCTCCAGCGGCGCGGCGTCGATGTACGGCGAGAGGTTGTCAGCGACCGCGTCCTCGCCCCAGAAGAACAGCGCGTAGTTCCACAGCGCCGCCTTGCGCTCGAAGTCGGTCAGCTCCTCGCGCCACTGGCGCGCGTCCTCCGTGAAGTCGAGCTCGGTCGCGCTCCAGTTGCCCTGCTCCCAGCGCGCGTACAGGTCCTCGTAGGAGATCAGGTCGGCCGCCAAGGACCGAGTCCCGCCCACCCCGGTTTGAACATCGTTCAAGCTCATGGGGGCTACGATAGACAGCGCCTTGAACGGAAGTCAAGACACACTTGCGGCTCCAGCCGCCGACCGTCGCGCGGAGCTGCTTGCGATCGGTCGCCAACTGTTCGCCAAGCACGCCTACGACGAGCTGTCGATCGACGACGTCGCGGCCGCGGCGGGCGTCGCGAAGGGGCTCCTCTACTACTACTTCAGAAGCAAGCGCGGCTTCTACCTGGCGACGATCCGCGCCGAGGCGGACGAGCTGCTGGCGCTCGCCCAGCCCGACCCGGCGCTGCCGCCGCGCGAGCGCCTGCGCCGCACGCTCGACGGCTACCTCGCGTTCGTCGACGAGCACGACGCGCGCTTCCGCGCGCTGCACCTCGCCGGCCTCGGCTCCGACCCGGAGGTGCGCACGATCCGCGATCGCGACCGGGCCGCGTTCCTGCACCTGATCGCCCAGGGCGTCGCCCACCAGGCGGAGCCCTCCCCGGCGCTGCGCGCGGCGCTCGAGGGCTGGCTCAGCTTCGTCGAGGGCGTCAGCCTCGACTGGCTCGACCACCGCGACCTGTCCGCCGAGCAGCTGCGCGAGCTGCTGGTCGCCGCGCTCGCCGGCTCGCTGCAGGCCGCGCTCGCGGTCGACCCGACGCTCGCGATCGACTTCAGCGTCTTCTAGGAGGGGCTAGCGAAACGGCTAGCGAAACGCTTGGTCGGGAGCACGCGGCAACTCTACGGTGCCGGCCACACGTACAAGTTGGCCGGGCGGGTGCGCTAACACCCCCCGGCCGTGGCACCCGGAGGGTAAGTCCGAATGCACGGAAAGAGTACCCCGCGTATCTCGCGGGACCACGACGCTTTGGGCGCAGCAGTCCGCGAGCTGCGCGCGCGTCGCGGGATGAGCCAGGAGGAGCTGGGCGCGCGCGCCGACCTCCACCGCAACTACGTGGGCGCCATCGAGCGCGGCGAGATCAACCCGACGTTCCGCGTCCTGCTCAAGCTGGAGGACGGGCTGGGCCTGCCGCTCGCGGAGCTGGTGCGGCTCTACGAGCGCAACATCGGCGACGGCTGACGCCGCGCCGTGACGGCGCGCGCTCTCGCGAGCGTGCATCCGAGCTTCGCGAGGATGGTCAGGTCGGCGTGGAGTCGGACGCGCTCAAGGCCGCGCACCCGCAACGGGAGCAACGCCCAATCGTGCTTCAAGCGTCCGAACTCCCGCTCGACCGCCGCGCGTCTGCGGTACAGGGTGCGGAAGCGTTGCGACTCGCGCGGGATCAGCGGGTGCAGCCGGTCGGCCTTCACCCACGTTGACGCCGGGGCGCACTCGCCGGTCGGGCATCGCCACTTCGCCGCCTGCCGTCTGTAGTCCGCACCCGCGAACGTCCACGTCCCGTGCTCGCACGATGGCGGCAGGTGCTCGCCTCTGACGACCTTGCCGGTGCGGCGCAGGGGGATGATCGGCAGCACGTCGCGCTCGGCGCACTCGTCGTAGACGCGCTCCACGTCGTAGCCCTTGTCCATCGCGCACGTCTCCGGATCGAACCCGAGCAGCTTCGCGCGGTTGAGCAGCGAGGCGACGAAGATCGACTCGTGCGCTCTCGCGGTCGAGACGCGCCACGCGACCGGAAGGCCCGTGCTCCCGCACACGGCCGCGTGGAGCTTGTACCCGTAGAAGCCGCCGCCTCTGCGCGTCGAGACAGCCGAGCGGTGTCCCCACGTCGCGTTTGGATCGGAGAACCGCTCGCGCTCCGGCCCGTTCTTGGAGACGAACCGCTGACCGTTCGCGTACGCCGGGAGATCGGATGCGTCGATGGAGACGTTCTGGCCGTACTGCGGCAGACGCTCGCGCAGCTCGCCCATGACGGCCGCGATGCACTCGTCAAGCAGCGCCTTGTGCGCGCGCAGCTTCGTCGCGAAGCGGTAGCAGGCGTACACGGACGGCACTTCTTCTTCGAGTGCACAGCCGAGCGCCAGCGCGAGCGCGGCGTGCTCTCTCACGAGCCGCACCGTGCGCGTCCACGTCGGGATCACGTACATGGACTTCGCCAGCGCCATGCCGACCATCGCCCGGATCGGGTAGCCGGGGCGGCCCGTCCAGCGGGTCGCCTCAAGCTCGCCGATCAGGCGTGCGATCTCTGGTGAGTCGAGGAGGTCCGACAGCTCGGCAGACGCCGAGCATGATGCTACGTTTCGGGAGGCCAAGGAGGTCCTATCTCCGCGGTCCAGACCCCCGGCTGCTCCAACAGCGCGGGGGTCACTTCATCTTCAGATCACACAGAGAATCTACCGTCCGCATCGGACGGAAAAGCCCGTAGCCACGGGCTTTTTTCTAAAACGAGCGGCCCGCTGACGAGCGGTTTCTAAAACCGTTTCTAAAACGTCGGATAGTCGCCAGCATGTCGCGCTTCGCCGGTGGTCGGTTGCCGCTCCGGGTTGTGGTGCATAGCCTCTCACGCCGATGCGCGCGCTCGGCCGGTCGATCTGGCAATTCGCGACCTCCGCAGGCGCCAGGCGAGTACCGGCGTTC
>JBQCIQ010000171.1:0-12827 GCA_051953595.1 Conexibacter sp.
CTCGACGTAGACGAAGCGCCGCGTCTGCTCGCCCTTGCCGGCGATCGTCAACGGCTCGCCCGCCAGCGCCTTGCGGATGAACTGGGGCACGACCGCCGCCGGCCGCGCGCGCGGGCCGTACGGGATGCCGAAGCGCAGCACCGTGCTCTCGACTCTGTACAGCTCGCGATAGGAGCGGCAGTACAGCTCCCCGGCGAGCTTCGTCGCGGTGTAGAGGTGCGCGGGCGGCGCGAGCGCGGTCGCCTCGTCGACCTCGGCCGCGTCGACGTCCGAGTAGACCCAGATCGTCGAGGCGTAGACGACGCGTCCGATCTCCAGCCGCCGCGCCGCCTCCAGCACGTTGACCGTGCCGCGCGCGTTCAGCTGCTCGGAGCCGATCGGGTCCTGCTGCACCTCGCCGACGTCGGCGGCGGCCGCCAGGTGGGCGATCGCGTCGCAGCCCTCGGCGGCGCGCAGCATGTCGTCGAGCACGCACATGTCGCCGATCACCGTCTCGACGTCGGGGTGGTGGGGCGACTCGCGCACGTCGAAGATCACGGGCTCGTGCCCGGCGGCGATCAGCTTGTCGACGACGTGCGAGCCGATGAAGCCGGCTCCGCCGGTGACGAGAACGCGACTCATGCGGGATCGACCTCCTCGGCCTCGGGCCGGTAGTAGAGCGGGACGCACCAATGACCCTCGGACACCCAGTCCGTGTTGGGCAGTTCGTCGCCGGTGCCCATGATGCGGTGGCACGGCTGGTCGTAGACCTTCCCGCTCGACTTCTCGATCGGGTCGAACACGATGTACTTGTAGAGGCCGGACGTCATGCCGTCGGGCAGCTGGAGCCGGCCGGGGTGCAGCGCGTCGAGGTGATCGCGCGCGGCGGCGTTCTTCCAGGCGACGATCTCCGGCATCCGCTCGGTCTGGAGCAGGCCGATCGCGGCGGTGAACTCGCTCATGCGGAAGTTGACGCCGGGGACGTCGTAGTCGGGCTTGCCGTAGTCGCGGAAGGCGCGGGCATACGCGATCAACTCGTCGTCGTTCGAGACCAGGATGCCGCCCTCGCCGGTCGACACCGTCTTCGTCGCGTAGAAGGAGTAGACGCCGGCGTCGCCGTACGTGCCGGGCTTCCTGCCGTTCCAGTCGGCGCCGTGCGCGTGCGCGCAGTCCTCCAGCAGGAACACGTCGTGCGCCTTGCAGGCGGCGGCGATCGCCTCGCTCTCGAACGCGATGTGGCCGCCGATGTGCACGAGCACGCAGGCGCGCGGCTGGTGGAGGTCGATCGCGCGCTCGATCTCGGCGAGCGAGGCGCACAGGTCGTCTCTGTTGCAGTCGACGAACACGGGCGTGCCGCCGGCGGCGACGATCGCGAGCGGCGTCGCCATGAACGTGTTGGACGGGCAGAGGACCTTCTGTCCGCGCACGTCGGCGTACGAGAGCGCGGCGATCGCCCCGCCGGCCCACGAGCCGAGCGCGACGGCGGGGGCGCCGTTCCAGGCCGACCAGGCGGCCTCGAAGCGGCGGTTCATCTCGCCGTGCGACCACTGCCCGGAGTCGAGCACGTCGTCGATCAGCTGGTGGAAGCGGGGGCGGTCGCGCTCGTCGAAGCCGATCGCGAAGCGGTGGAGGTCGGGCGTCGTTGTGCTCATGGCGGGCGGAACGGTAGTGGTCGGCGCGGCGCGGCGGGCCAACGGTTCGTAAAGAAACGGCGAAGCGCGTCGGCGACTACGCGCGTCGCGCCCACCACACTGCCACGAAGTCCAGCAGCTGACGGCCGCGGTGCAGGAAGCCGCGCAGCGTCCTGCCGGTCGCGCGGTGGGCGAGCGGCAGCTCGACCTCGGCCACGCGGAAGCCGGCGCGCACGGCGTCGATCGTCATGCCGATCTCCATCCCGAAGCGCGGAGCGAACGGCACGACCGCCGGCAGGACCTCCGCGCGCAGCGCGCGCTGGCCCGAGATCGGCGCCTGGGCCTCGTAGCCGCAGCGCCTGCGGATCGCCCAGCGGGCGAAGCCGAGCGCCCAGCCGAAGCCGCCGCCGACGCGTCTGGCGAAGGCCGCGACCGCCAGGTCCGCCCGACCGTCGCGGACCTCCTCGACGAGCAGCTTGAGCGCGTCGGCGCTGGCCGCGAGGTCGCCGTCGCACAGCAGGATCACGGATCGCTGGCCGGCGGCGGGGTCCAGCAGCCGCCGCGCCGCGAGCGTCGCCGCGCCGCCCTTGCCGATGTTGCGCGCGGAGCGCACGACCTCGGCGCCGTGCCGGGCGGCGACCTCCGCGGAGCCGTCGGTCGAGCCGTCGTCGGCGACGAGGATGCGGGCGTCGGGGAACGCGTCGGCGAGCGCCGCGAGCGTCGCCGGGAGGCGGTCCGCCTCGTTGTGGGCGGTGACGATGACGGCGGTGTCGGAGGCCATCGGGAGCGGCGGCTATTGTGGCGATCCGCGGGCCCGTCTGCGGCGCCCTGCGCGTTTTCGAGCCAACCTGGAGGTCGAGCGTGCCTGACGTCGAGGCCCACATCACGGGGACGGTCTGGAGAGTCGAGGTCGCGATCGGCGACAACGTCGACGAGGGCGACACGGTCGTGATCCTCGAGTCGATGAAGATGGAGATGCCGGTCGAGGCGGAGGATCCCGGAGTCGTGAAGGAGATCCGCTGCGAGGAGGGCCAGGCCGTCTCCGAGGGCGACACGCTCGTCGTGCTCGAGTAGCGCCGCTTCCATGCCCGGCGTCGTTCACGTCGAGGAGCCGGCGCCCGGCGTCGCGCTGCTCACGCTCTCCAACCCCGACAAGCGCAACGCGCTCGACCGCACGCTGTGCGAGTCGCTGCGCTTCACCCTGGAGCGGCTTGACGCGCGCTGCGTCGTCCTGACCGGCGAGGGCCGCGCCTTCTGCGCCGGCTACGACATCGCCGAGCTGCTTGGCGAGGGCTACGACGACGGCGAGGAGTCCCACCATCCGTTCCCGGCCGCGCTGGCCGCGATCGAGACGTACTCGTATCCGGTGGTGGCGGCGCTCAACGGCGCGACGATCGGCGGCGGGCTGGAGCTGGCGATCGCCTGCGATCTGCGCATCGCGGCGGACACGGCGCAGCTCGGGATGCCGCCGGCGAAGCTCGGCGTCGTCTACTCGGTCGCCGGGCTCAACCGCTTCCTCACGACGATCGGCGGCGCGCGCACGCGCGAGCTGTTCCTCACCGGACGGCGGATCGACGCGGCGACGGCCGAGCGCTGGGGGCTCGTGAACCAGGTGGTGGAGGCGGAGGCGCTGACAGCCGCCGCGCTGGAGCTGGCGAGCGAGATCGCCGGCAACGCGCCGCTGTCGCTGCGCGGCAACAAGGCCGGCATCCGCGCGCTGGTCGCCGCGAGCGGCGTCTTGGATCCAGTCGTCGCCGACGTATTGGACGCCGAGCGCCGCAGAGCGTTCGAGTCCGAGGACCTGCGCGAAGGGCTCCGCGCGTTCGGGGAGAAGCGCCCGCCCGAGTGGCGGGGACGCTGATCCGCACAGCGCGCCGCGGACAGGCGGTATGTCACGCTTCTGCGGCCGCGCCGCCGCGTCGGAGCCGTCCGGCCGCGGTCCTATCGTGACCCGATCATCCCTCGGAGGTTCCTGCCGCCATGCCGCCGTTGATCACCCGTGAGGAAGCGCTGCGCCTCGGCGAGCTGGAGGACCACGCCGCGATCGAGGCGCTGATCGAGCGCGCGTGGAAGGCCCGCGTCGAGCGCTTCGAGGACAGCACCGACATGTGCTCGCTCGTGAACGCGAAGTCGGGCGGCTGCGCCGAGGACTGCGGGTTCTGCGCGCAGTCGCGCTACGCCGAGGCGGCCACGCCGCTGCACGCGATGATGGAGCCCGAGCAGATGCTCGAGCACGCGAAGGCGGCCGAGGCGGCGGGCGCGCACCGCTTCTGCATGGTCACGCAGGGCCAGGGGCTCGCGAAGCGCGACTTCCAGAAGCTGCTCGACGGGGCGCGGCTCGTCGCCGAGCACATGAACCTCAAGCGCTGTGCCTCGATCGGCCACATGTCGGTCGAGCGCGCGAAGGCGCTCAAGGAGGCCGGCATCCAGCGCGTGCATCACAACGTCGAGTCGGCCGAGAGCTTCTACCCCGAGGTCTCGATGACGGTCCGCTACGAGGGCCGGCTGCGCACGATCGAGGCCGTCAAGGAGGCCGGCCTGGAGACCTGCGTCGGCGGGATCCTCAACCTCGGCGAGACGCGCGAGCAGCGTGTCGAGATGGCCTTCCAGCTTGCCGAGATCAACCCCACGAGCGTGCCGATCAACATGCTGATCCCGAATCCCGGGACGAAGTTCGGCGACCGCGAGCCGCTGGACCCGTGGGAGGCGGTCAAGTGGGTCGCGATCTTCCGCCTGATCCTGCCGGAGGCGCTGCTGCGGCTGTGCGGCGGGCGCATCCAGAACCTGCAGGAGCTGCAGCAGCTCGCGGTCAAGGCCGGCATCAACGGCGTGATGCTGGGCAACTTCCTCACCTCGCTCGGCAACACGCCCGAGGAGGATCGCGCGATGTTCGAGGAGGCCGGGCTCAACGTCGCGCGCCAGCCCGACAACGGCGCCAACCCGCGCCCGGACAACCGTGCCGGCTGGCTGGAGGGCGAGACGCCCGACGTCGTCGAGATGCACCTCGACACGGCCGTGCCGGACGGGGGCATCGAGGTCAGCTTGTGGGATCCCGCGTCGCAGCTGCGCTTCGAGAGCAAGCGCGTGATCCCGCCGCGTCCTGATGGGGCGCCGAACACCGGTCTGAGACACGACGCGCAGGAGGCGGCGGCAGGGCGATGATCGAGATCGAGGCACGACTGGACGAGCTGGAGCAGCTGGGACTCGCGCGCCGCACCCGTCTCGTCAGCGGCCCCCAGGGGCCGCGCGTTGTGCTCGACGGCAAGCCCGTGCTGCTGCTGTGCTCGAACAACGACCTCGGCCTCGCCGACCATCCCGGCGTCCGCGAGGCGGCCGCCGAGGCGGCGATGCGCTGGGGCGTCGGCGCCGGCGCGTCGCGACTCGTCTCCGGCACGATGACGATCCACCGGCGGCTGGAGGAACGGCTGGCCTCGTTCGAGCGCCGCCAGGCGGCGCTGCTGTTCGGCTCCGGTTACCTCGCCAACTGCGGCGTGATCTCCGCGCTGGCACGGAGTGGCGAGGTCGTCTTCTCCGACGAGCTGAACCACGCCTCGATCGTCGACGGCTGCCGGCTCTCGCGCGCCGACGTGTTCGTCTACGAGCACGGCGACATGGAGCACCTGGAGTGGGGCCTGCGCGACGCCGGCTCGCGCGGCGCGCTGATCGTGACCGACGGCGTCTTCTCGATGGACGGCGACGTCGCCCCGCTCGTCGACCTCGCCGAGCTGGCCGGCCGCTACGACGTGCGGCTCGTGGTCGACGAAGCGCACGGCACCGGCACGATGGGTCCCGGCGGACGCGGCGCGGTGGCGGCCGCGGGCGTCGAGGACGGCGTCGACGTGATCGTCGGCACGCTCGGCAAGGCGCTCGGCTCCTACGGCGCGTACGCGGCCTGCGACCAGGCGATGGCGAGATACCTCACCAACGCCGCGCGCTCGTTCGTCTTCTCGACCGCTCCGCCGCCGCCGGCGATCGCGGGCGCGCTGGCGGCGCTGACGCTGCTCGAAGAGGAGCCGCGCCGCGTCGAGAAGCTGGCCTGCAACGTGTGCGCGCTGCGCGAGGCGCTGGCGGCCGAGGGCTTCGCGCTCGGCGAGGAGGACCGCACGCCGATCGTCCCGCTCGTGCTCGGCGACGCGAAGGCGACGATGCGCGCGTGCGAGCTGGCGCTGGAGCGCGGCGTGTTCGCGCAGGGGATTCGCCCGCCGACGGTGCCGGTCGGCAGCTCGCGGCTGCGGCTCGCGGTGATGGCGACGCACGGCAAGTCCGAGCTGCGCGATGCCGCGCGCGTGCTGGCCGACGCGGTGCGCCGCGTCGGTATGCAGCCGGAGGATCTGAAACCGCCGGTGACCGCGCCGGCGGTGCCGGAACCGCTCGTGGCTGAGCCGGAGCCGAGCGCCCGCTGGGACGCGGACCCCGTCGCGCCCCCGCCGCCGCGTGCCCGCCTGTTCGACGGGCAGGCGCGCGACGACGCGCCGGTCGAGCGCGCGGCATAGCGCCGCGTGCGCGGCCTGTTCGTCACGGCGACCGGCACCGGCGTCGGCAAGACCGTCGTCGCGGCGTCGATCCTCGCCGCGCTGCGCGCGCGCGGCGAGCGCGCGGTGCCGTTCAAGCCGGTGTTGACGGGCACGGACGAGCGGCCCGATTCCGACTGGCCGCCAGACGACGCGCTGCTCGCGGCGGCGGCCGGCGTGCCGGTCGAGGAGGTGACGGCGGCCCGCTTCGGCCCGCCCGTCTCCCCGCATCTCGCGGCCGAGCTGGCCGGCGCCCCGCTCGACCCGGGGCTGCTGCGCGGGGCGTTCGACGCGCGCGCCGCCGAGGCACAGACGATCGTCGTGGAGGGCGTCGGCGGGCTGCTCGTGCCGCTGACGCGCGACTACCTCGTGCGCGACTTCGCGCTGGACCTCGGACTTCCGCTCGTCGTCGCCGCCTCCCCCGGCCTCGGCACGATCAACCACACGCTGCTGACGCTCGAGGCCGCGTGCGCGGTCGGCCTGCGGGTCGCCGGCGTCGTGCTGACGCCGTGGCCGGATCGGCCCTCCGCGATGGAGGACGACAACCGCGCGACGATCGCACGCCTCGGCGACGTCGAGGTCGCCACGCTCGCGACGCTGCCGCGCGCCGACCCGGCGCTGCTCGCACACGCCGGCGCCTCGCTGCCGCTGGAGCGCTGGCTGTGAGCGGCGCCGCGCCGCTCAGCCTCTGAGCAGTCTCAGCCGCCAGCCGCCGCGGCGGTGCGCGAGCGCGTACCGCTGCGTGCGGGTGGCGCTGCCGGGGTAGCGCTCGACCACCGCGAGCACGACGCCGCGGTGCGCGACGAGCGGGCGCCTGAAGCGCACGAACGCCGGGTGCCCCGAGCCGCCGACAGCGACGCGCCCGAGCAGTCTGCGACGGCCGCAGCCCGCTGAGCAGTTGACGTGCACCGTCGCGTGCGCCTCGACGACCGCGACGTCGAGGCCCTGCAACGCGCGCGGGCCGCGCCCGGCGCGCCAGCGCGGACTCACGTCCATGCGCACGAGCCGCGGGCCGCGCACGCTGAGCGTCATGCTCGCGCCGTCGTTGGCCGGGTCGAGGTCGCCGTCGTTGTGGACCGTGCCGCTCACCGTCACCGACGGCACCGCCGCGACCGAGGGCAGGACCGTGATGGAGATCAGGCTGCTCGTCCCGCTGCCCGTGCAGGCGACGACCTGCGCGAGCGCGCACGTCCAGCCGACGCCGTGCACGGACAGCGGACGCAGGCTCGGCGGCAGCGTCGCCGCGACGGTCGTCGTGCCGGTCGGCGTCATGCCGGTCCGGGTGAGGAACAGATTCACGTGCCCGACGGCCCCGACGGTCAGCGCTCTCGTTCCGCCCATGCGCAGCGCGAAATCGGGCGGTCCCGCGCCGGAGATCTTGACGGTCGCGCTGGAGACGTTGTTGGCGAGGAATTCGTCGCCGGGCGACGTGACGCTCGCGGTGTCGACGAACGACGGCCAGACGGCGAGCGTCGGCCGCACGTGGACGGTGATGCGCGGGAACGGCAGGCGGCCGGAGACGATCGCCGTGGTCGTGCAGCCGAGGTGCCCGGGCGCGCCGGCGACGAGCGCGCACGACCAGTCGTCGCCGTCGGCTGAGATGAACGCGACGCCCGGCGGCAGCGCGTTGTCGACGCTCGTCGGGCCGAGCGTCGGCAGCGTCCCGGCGTTGGTGACGTTGAGCCAGATCCGCTCGTCGGCGCCGTCCTGGAAGGAGCCGACCGGGTCGACCGCGACCGCCACGTCGTGGGGAGTGCGCACGACGACGAATCTGCTGGCGGCGTCGTTGGCGGGGTTGGGATCGCCTGCGTTCGCCACGCTCGCCGACACCGTCCCACCCGGCAGCGCGGCCGCGCTCGCCGCGACCGTCACCGTCAGCTCCGCCAGCGCGCTGCCCGGTGCAGGCGACGCGCCCGTCGTGCAGACGACCGTCTGCGCGAGCGTGCAGCTCCAGCCCGCCCCGCTCGCGGCGACCGGCGTGAGGCCCGCGGGCAGCACCGCGGTGACGGTCGTCGTTCCGCTCACCGGGTCGGGGCCGAAGTTGTCCACGACGAACGCGAGGTCGCTCTGCCCGCCGACGACCAGCTCGGCCGGCGTGAACGTCAGCCGCAGGTCCGACGCGGCGGACGCCTGTGCGGCGGCGAGCGCCGACCCTCCGAGCGCGGCCAGCGCCGTCGCCACGAGCGCGGCGACTGCGCGTCGCCGCCCGCTTCTCCCTGTTCGCATCGACCCCTCTTTACCGGTAAGTGGATCTTCGCCGGCCGGCGAGTCTAGAGCAGCCGCCGTGAGCGGGTGAGCAGTTCCCGGTTCAGGCGCCGTGGCCGTCGAGCGCGCGCTCGATGTAGGGCGCCAGCAGCGCGGCGGCGTCGGCGGCCGTGGTGTGGGGCGTCCCCTTGGGGACGGTGACGTAGGAGATCGCGAGGCGCACAAGCGTCTCCGCGAGCAGCTGGGCGTCGTGCTCGCTCGCCTGCGGCCAGCCGTCGCGCATCACCGCGGCGAGGCGCGTGCTCGCCCACACGACGACCGGCATCGACTGGGTCGTCACGAGCGGCAGCATCCCGCCGGTGCCGTCGTCGCTCAGCAGGACGCGCACGAGCGGATCCTCGCCCGCCGTCGTGAGGAACAGCTCGAGGGCGGCCGTGACGGCCGCGGCCGGGTCGTCCAGGTGCTCGCGCACGGCGGCCTCGACGTCGTCGAGGAAGCGCTCGCCCTCGCGGATCACGAACGCGGCCGAGAACTCGTCGCGCGTGCCGAACTCCTTGTAGAGCGTCTGGCGCGAGACGCCGGCCGCTCTCGCGATGTCGGCCATCGTGACCTCGGCCCACGGCCGCTGCTGCACGGCATCGCGCGCGGCGTCGAACAGCGTGTCGCGCAGCAGCTGTCTGGCTGCGACGGCGTAGGGAGTGCGTGCCACCCCCGGAATGGTGGCAGCGAGCGCGGTCACTCGACGCGCTCGAAGTCGACCTTGTCGCGCACGCCGCAGTCGGGGCAGGCCCAGTCGTCCGGCACCTCAGACCACGGCGTGCCGGCCGGGAAGCCCTCGCGCGGGTTGCCCTGCTCCTCGTCGTACGTGTACTCGCACACGGGACAGCGGAACTTCGCCATCAGGCCGCCGCCCCGTGCTTCGCGAGCACGCGCCGGCGCGCCCGCGGCGCGATGTTCGCGCGCGTGACGTCGTCGCCGTAGTGCTCCAGCACGCGGTGGTCCATCACGCGCCGCCACAGCGGCGGCACGAGCGCCAGCACGATCATCCCCGCGTAGCCCGTCGGCAGCTGCGGCGCCTCGTCGACGTGGCGCAGCGCCTGGTAGCGGCGCATCGGGTTCGCGTGGTGGTCCGAGTGGCGCTGGAGGTGGAACAGCAGCACGTTGGAGGCGACGTTGTTGGAGTTCCACGAGTGCTCCGGGCGCGTGCGCTCGTAGCGCCCGTCCTCGCGTCTCTGCCGCAGCAGCCCGTAGTGCTCGAGGTAGTTGACGACCTCCAGCAGCGAGAAGCCGATCGCCATCTGGATCAGCAGGTACGGCAACACGCCGATCCCGAACGCGATGCACAGCGCTCCGAACAGCACGAGCGTCATCGCCCATGCGTTCAGCACGTCGTTCTTGACCGTCCAGACGCCGTCGCCGGTGCGCGACAGGCGCTCCTGCTCCAGCTCCCACGAGGAGCGCAGCGAGCCGACCACGGTGCGCGGCAGGAACGCCCAGAAGCTCTCGCCGAGACGCGCGCTGGCCGGGTCCTCCGGTGTCGCGACGCGCACGTGGTGGCCGCGGTTGTGCTCGATGAAGAAGTGGCCGTAGCCGCTCTGCGCGAGCGCGATCTTGCTCAGCCAGCGCTCCAGCGAGTCGCGCTTGTGGCCGAGCTCGTGGGCGGTGTTGATCGCGATCCCGCTCACCATCGCCTCGGTGATCGCGAGGCCGATCTTGTCGAGCGTCGTGAGGTCGCTGCCGGCCCACAGCCAGCAGCAGAAGACGAGCCCGAGGTACTGGAGCGGCAGGAACAGGTACGTGACCCAGCGGTAGTAGCGGTCCTGCTCCAGCCACTTGAGGATGCTGTCGGGCGGGTTGTCCGGGTCGAGCCCGATCGCCACGTCGAGCAGCGGGAAGACGCCGAAGATGAGGATCGGCCCCCAGAACCAGAAGAAGCCGAGGCCGGTCGCTCTGACGAGGCCGTAGACGATGAAGGGGAGCAGCGGCACGAGCACGCCCAGCAGCCAGGCGTAGCGCTTGCCGTCGCGCCACGTGGCGGGGTTCAGCTCCCCCCCGACAGCAACAGTGCTCATGTCTCCTCCGGTGTCGCCTGAGCGGATTCCGTTGCGCAGGTTGACACGAGGTGCCGCTCGTGTCAACCAACGGGCGTGCGAGCATGGCCGCCATGGGGGATCGGGGGACCCGCCGCTGGGGCGGGATGGCCGCGAAGCATCCGACGCTGATCGCCGCGCTGCTGTTCGCGCTGCTCGTGCTCGTCTACCTGTGGCCGGCGCTGCTCGGCGGCAAGGTCTTCTCCCCCGACGCGGTCCTCTACAAGCTGCCGCCCTGGCAGCCATACCGACCGCACGACGTCCTGAGCTACGAAAACTATCTGCTGGCCGACGTGCCGCTGGTCGCGCATCCATGGCACGAGCTGACGCGCCGGCTGCTGCACGCAGGCACCTTCCCGGCCTGGAACCCGCACGTGCTGACGGGCCTGCCGTTCATCTCCAGCCCCCAGAGCGGCCTCTTCTCGCCGTTCAGCCTGCCGCTCTGGATCCTCCCCTTCGGCTACGCGCTCGGCGTCGCCGCCGCGCTCAAGCTGTGGGCCGCGGCGTTCGGCACCTACCTGCTCGCGCGCGAGCTGCGACTCGGCTTCCTGCCGAGCCTGCTGGCCGGCGTCGCGTTCGCGTTCTGCTCGATGAACGTGATGTGGCTGATGTTCGAAATGGTCCCGGCGGTCGTCGTGATGCTGCCGTGGATGCTGTGGCTCGTCGAGCGGCTGGCGCGCGGCGGCGGGACCCGCAGCGCGATCGGGCTCGCGGTCGTGACCGCGGTCGCGCTCGGCGGCGCACACCCCGGCGAGCAGGTGCACGTGCTCGTGGCGGCCGGCTGCTACGCGCTGCTGCGCGTCGCGCTCACGCGCGAACGCGCACCGCCCGAGCGCTGGCGGACGCTCGCGTTGACGTTCGGGGGGCTGATCGTCGGGATCGGCCTGATGGCGGCGCTGATGGTCCCGGAGATCCTGTCCAACCACGGGACGGTCGGCACGCTGGCGCGCAGGAACAGCCACGGGGCGAACAGCCTCCCGGGGCTCGACCGGATGCCGTTCGGCGCGATCCGCACCCCGCTGTTCCCCGACTGGTGGGGCCGTCCGAGCGGCTTGGAGACGGTCGACTCGCCGGTCCAGTCGATGAACGTGAACTATCAGGAGCGCACGTTCTACGCCGGCGCCGTCGCGCTCGTGCTCGCGGCGATCGGCCTCACGACGCGCAGCCGGCTGCGCCGCCAGGCGCCGTTCCTGATCCTCGGCGGGCTCGGACTCGGGATCGCCCTGCACGCGCCGGTGCTGTGGTGGCTGGTGACACACCTGCCGGTGCTCGAGCTGATCGAGAACCAGCGTCTGCACTTCGTCTTCGAGCTGGCGGTCGCGGTGCTGGCGGCGTTCGGCCTGCAGGCGGTGATGGAACGCCCGCACGAGCGCGGGCGCCAGCTCGCGGTCGCGCTCGGCGCGCTCGCCGTCGGACTGGTCGCCGCGGCGTTCGCGCACCTCGGCCCCGGCGACGTCGGCCACACGTTCGAGCACTTCCTCAGCGGCAGAGACTTCCACCGCCGCGGCGTGATCGAGCTGACGACGGTCGTCTGGTTCCTGCTGTTCGCGCTCGGCGTGACGGTCGCGCTGCTGATCGCGCGCCAGCGCCCCGCGCTCGCGACGGGCGTCGCGGCGGCGTTGGTGCTGCTCGCCGCGCTCGACATGCTGCACTTCGCCGTCCACTACAACCCGATGGGACCGGGCGAGCGCGTGACGCTGCCGCGCACGCCCGCGATCGCCTACCTCCAGCGGCACCGAGACGGCCGCCTCGTCGGCGTCGAACTGACGCTGCCGCCCGACCAGGCGAGCCGCTTCGGTCTCGCGGACGTGCGCGGCTACGACCCGCCGTATCCGACCAGGCGCTTCCTCGAGCTGTGGCGCATGGGGACGCCGGACCAAGTCGCGTGGATGCCGACGACGATCGACGCGATCACGCCGGCGACGGTGCAGGTGACGGGCGCGCTCGGCGCGCGCTACGTCGTCACCGCCGCCGGCGCGAGCGCCCCAAGCGGTGCGGACCCGGCGCTGCGCGCGCTGCGCCGCGTCTACGACGGACGCGACGCGACGATCTTCGAGAACCCGCACGCGACGCCGCGCGCGTTCGTGCCCGCGCGCGTCGAGGTCGTCCCCGACGCGGCGACGGCACGCGCGACGCTCGTCGAAAGCGGCTTCGACGCGCGCCGCGCGATCGTCGTCGAAGGCGATCAGCCGGGCGCGGAACGGCTCGCGAGCCTGGGCGACGTGCGCGGCACGACGCGGATCGTCGCCGAGCGCGACGCCGGCGTCACGCTGCGCGCGACGCTCGACCGGCCCGGGGTCGTCGTGCTCGGCGACCAGCTGCTCGACGGCTGGAGCGTGACGGTCGACGGCAGGCCGGCCACGCCGCTGCGGATAGACGCGGTGCTGCGCGGCGTCGCGGTCGACGCCGGC
>JBQCIQ010000172.1:0-20799 GCA_051953595.1 Conexibacter sp.
ACCTGCGCGAGCAGGTCGCCCTCACCGGCGACGCGCAGGTCGCTCGCGCGGAACGAGAACGACGGGGAGGAGGTCGCGCTGCCGGGGTAGTAGTCGCAGCCGCCCGCGATCACCACCTGCGCGCCGTCGGCCGGGTCGATCCCCAGCCGGTCGAAGTCGCTGCGCCACATCGAGCACGGCAGCGCCCCGCGGCCGTCGCGCAGCTCGAACCACACCGACGCTCTGCTCATGCGCAGGTTCCACAGCTCGCCGAAGACCTGCACGTGCGCGAACGCCCGCAGCCGCTCGCGCAGCTTGTCGGCGTAGGCGCCGACGGGGACGGGACGGGGCAGCGCGCTGCCCGGGATCCCGGCCGGTGCGGCCGGCTCACGCAGAGTCGGCGCCGCTCGCGAGCGTCGCCATGTCCGGCTGCGCCGGCTCGCCGCGCACCTCGCCCGCGCGCGCGAGCCCGTTCAGCCGTGCGATCTCGCGCTCGCCCTCGATGCGCGCCGGATGGTCGGGCGGCAGGCCGACGATCAGCCGCCGGATGCGCTCGCGCAGCTGCAGCGCGAAGTGCGGGGTGGAGGCGCCCATCAGCTGGCGCACGTCCTCGACCGTGACGTCGTGCTCGGGGCGGAGGCGGTCGGGATGCTCGGCTTGGCTCATCTGATCGCGTTCGTGTCGGACTGGATGGGGGCGGCTTCGAGGAAGTTGTCGATGCGCGCGTGCACCGGCAGCGAGATCGCGGACTCGTCCCCGATCAGCCAGCCGTGATTGTAAAGCGCACGGGTCGGATCCCGCGTGTAGCCCGGTTGGAGGTCGAGCAGGTAGGAGCCGACCGGCAGCGGCAGCTGGTTCGCGTCGTCGATCAGCAGGAGGGGGCCGTACGTGCCGCTCGCCGACAGCGGCGCGGCGGCGGCCGCGTCGAGCGTGCGGCTCGCGTTCGCGAACACGAGTCCGTGCCCCGGGTCGACGACGCCCCAGCCGTCGAGCCCGTCGCGCAGCCGCGCGAACGCGATCGCCGAGCGGACGGGGTCGGGCGCCGAGATGCGCGTCACCGTGCCGAGGCTTCTCAGCACCTGCTCGACGCTGCGATCGACGACGCTCGGCGGCGCGAGCAGGTAGATGCGCGGTCTGCGATGTCCCTGCAATGCGGCGAACGTGGGACCGGGAATCGTCGAGCGATGCACGAACAGGACAGGGTTGCCGGTCTTCGCCGCCCACCCGGCCGCCGGCATCGCGAACGCGGGGTCCTGGTCGGAGACGACGACGACCGCGCGGCTGGCGTGGCCGACGGCGGCGGCCTGCAGCCGGTCGATCGCCGCCGCCAGCGCGGCGGGGTCCGCGCCGGTGAGCGTCGTCGAGCGATATCCACCGGGCGCAGGCGCGTCGCCGATCCGCACGACCTGTGCGTCGCCCAGCTCGGAGGCGCCGGTCGGTGCGAGCTGCGCGAGCGCGTCGGCGCTCGCGGCCGGCAGGTCGCCGCCGTCGGACAGCAGCAGCGGCGCGCGCAGCGGCCCGCTCATCAGCACCGAGGCCGCCAGCGCGCCCTGCCAGGAGCGCGCGTCGGCGAGTGCGACCGCGCGCGGTCGGCCGCCCGGAGCGCCCTCGCCTGGATAGACCGCGCGCGCCACCGCGGCCGCATCGGCCGTCGCGTCGGCGCCGCCGACGCGCGTCGTGTTCTTCGTCGCGAACGCGGGAAAGCCGAGCTGCTGCGGCGCGTTCGGCTCGTTGCCGGCCTTGCCGATCTGCGGGCTGTCGAGCCGCTGCGGCTCGCTGCCGCAGCCGCTCGCCAGCGCGGGCAGCGCGGCGAGCGTCAGCAGCAGGGCGAGCGCGCGGCGGCGCATCGGCTCAGCGCAGCGCCGCGACGATCCGCACGGTCGTGCGGTCGCCGTCGCGCTTCGTCCCGACCGCGAGCGAGCGGTACGCGTCGACGTACGGGATCGCCGGCGACAGGTGCGCCACCTGCAGCTCGTCGAGCGCTCTCAGCAGGCGCGCGATCGGCGGCACGATCAGCACGAGCGAGGGCTCGTAGCCGTCGCCGAGCGTCGCGATCGCCGCCTTGCCGGCGCTGCTCTCGTCGAAGCGCTGCTGCGGGTGCAGCAGATCCTGCGCCGAGGACGCGGCGTAGCCGGCGGCGAGCTTGTCGCCCTCCGCCAGCACGACGATCGGCTGCGGCGACTGCGGGATCTGCACCTGGAAGCCGCGCGCGCCGCCGGCGGAGGCCGGCTGCACCGGCAGGTGGGCGCCGCCCGCGACGACGGCTTGGATGCGCGTCAGCAGCCGTTGAGCTGCCGCGGCGTCGGTGAGCTGCAGCAGCGCCCCGCCGCCGAGATCGAGCACCGATTCGCCGCGCGCGAACAGGCCGAGCCCGCCGAGCGGGTTGAGCAGGTCCTTGTCGAGGTCGAGCCCGAGGTTCGCGCGCACCTGCGCGGCGGCCCGGTCGTGCACGCCGGCGCCGTCGAGCGCCTCGCGGACGATCGGCCCGATCGGCGGCGTCGCGAGCGCGAGCCACGCGTCGCCCGGCAGCTGGCCGACGTGGACCTCGGCTCCGGAGCCGGCCGGCTTCGTCAGATCGGACGTGCCGCTGCCCTCGATCGCGATCTCGTCGGCGTTCGCGGTCAGGCTGGCGACGATCGGGCCGCTCTTGGCGATCTTCGCGAGCGCTCTGCGCGACGCCGGCGGCAGGTTCGCTCTCGACAGCGCCGGCAGCAGCGCGTGCGCGTCGAACCAGGCGAACGCGAGCGCGTTGTCGGGCACGGCGCCGGTCGCGTCGGTGAAGCGCGAGAGGCTGTCGAGGCTGTCGGCCCCTCTGGAGACGTCGATCGCCGCTCTCAGGCCGCGCAGGCTGCCGACGACGTAGAAGTCGCCGACCGCGGCGCCGTACGTCCCATCTCTGTCGTCCCGGTCGTATCTCACGCCCCGGTAGGTGCCGGCCGCGTGCTGTCCTCTGCGCAGGCGCGGCTGCGCGGCGTCGAACGCGCCGCGATCGCCGATCGCGATCAGCGCCGCGCCCTCGGGATCGTGCGATCTCGATCCGCTCGCCGGCGCCAGCAGGAACCCGCCGACGCGCTGCCCGAGCCACGGCTCGACGTCGCGCGAGAAGCGGACCCCGTCGGACTGGTCCTTGTCGAGCAGCCGGCGCAGCTCGGCGCCGGGATCCTGGACGCGCAGCACCTTGCGCGCGGCCGCGACGACGCCGTCCTTCACGTCGCCGCTCGGGCGCACGGTCGCCTCCCCGTACAGGGCGGCGCTCGACGGCGTGAGCGTGGCGGGGTTCGGGCCCGCGCCGGTCGTCGGCGAGGAGCTGCCGCTGCCGCAGCCGGCGAGCAGCAGCAGCGCGAGGAGCAGGGCGATCGGCGCGCCGATGCGCACGCCGTGGGGGAGTCGGCGATCGAGCATCGGGCGAATGCTACGCAGGGTGCGGGGTCTTTGGGCCGTTGCGGCGCACGACTTGACATATCCGCCGACGCATCGTCTAGGATGCCGCGCCAACGCCGAATCCATGGCCCGAAGCCGTGGACCGGGGGACCCACAAAGTCCCATGGGGCTAATCCCGCGGTGCATCCGCGAGAGGCGCCGGCTCTTTCCGCGCCAGCCCGTCAGCTAACCCCGGAGGCCGACGAAAGAGGAAGCAGTTGCGCGCACGGACCCTGGCTGCGCTGGGTCTCACGACGTTCGGCCTTGCCTGCGCCCCCGCGATCGCAGCGGCGGCGACCGGCGGAGCCGGCATGCCCAGCAGATCAGCGCCCGCGAAGACATCCGGCGATGCGGCCCCGGCTCCGGCGCCGCAGGACCAGGCCGGCGGCGCCGCCTTCGGCGCGATCCCGAGAATGCTTCACCCGACCGTTCCCGGCGACGTCGGCGCCATCAGAGACGGCATCGCCTACGCCCCCGAGAACGCGCCGCTCGCGGTGCAGCAGGCGATCTGGGCGGCGAACAAGCTGCGCCACAAGCCATACATCTACGGCGGCGGGCACCAGAGCTTCCGGTCGCGCGGCTACGACTGCTCGGGCACCGTCTCGTTCGCGCTCCACGGCGGCGGACTGCTCGACTCGCCGCTCGACTCCAGCAGCTTCATGCGCTGGGGCGAGCGCGGCAGAGGCCAGTGGATCACCGTCTACACGAACCCGGGCCACGCCTGGATGGTGATCGCCGGACTGCGGCTCGACACGAGCGGCCCCGGCGAGTCCGGCCCGCGCTGGCGCACCGAGACGCGCTCCTTCAGCGGGTTTCGCGCCCGCCACCCAGACGGCTTCTGAGCACACGGCGCGCGCCCGGTCCGCCGGGCCGCGCTCGGTAGGCTTGAGCCACCTGCCCCTCGAAGCTGTCCCAAGGAGGATGCGATGGCCGGGTTGTCCGGGCGTTTCTCCACCGTCGTAAAGGCGAAGATCTCGAAGCTGCTCGACCGCGCCGAGGACCCCTCCGAGACGCTGGAGTACAGCTACCAGAAGCAGATGGAGCTGCTGCAGAACGTCAAGAAGGGCCTCGCGGACGTCGTGACCGCGAAGAAGCGCCTCCAGCTGCAGTCGCAGAAGATGGAGCAGCAGGTCGTCAAGCTGGACACGCAGGCGCGCCAGGCGCTCGCTGCCGGCAACGAGGCGCTGGCCCGCACGGCGCTCGAGCGCAAGGGGACGATCCAGGCCGAGCTGCAGGGCCTCGACGGGCAGGTCGCCGAGCTGGAGTCCCAGCAGCAGTCGATGACCGAGAACCAGGCGAAGCTGCAGGCGAAGATCGAGGCCTTCCGCAGCAAGAAGGAGGTCATCAAGGCGCAGTACTCGGCGGCCGAGGCGCAGGTGCGGATCTCCGAGGCGGCGACCGGCGTCGGCGAGGAGATGGCCGACGTCGGCCTCGCGATGCAGCGCGCGCTCGACAAGACCGAGAACATGCGCGCCCGCGCGCAGGCGGTCGACGAGCTGGAGAAGGCCGGTGCGTTCGAGGACCTGACGCAGCTCGGCGGCGGCGAGGACGACATCGACCGTCAGCTCAGAGCGCTCTCCAGCGGCACGCAGGTCGACAGCGAGCTGGAGCAGATGAAGGCCGAGCTGGCCGCCGGCGGCGGCAGCGCCGGCCAGCTGGGCAGCGGCGAGCAGCCGGGCGCGAGCGAGGGGCAGTCCGCATGATCGTCCGGATCGCGACCGAGGGGCAGTACCGCCTGGACGACGGCGTCGTCGCGCGCGTCAACGCGCTCGACAACGACGCGGTCGCCGCGGTCGAGGCTGGCGACGAAGCTCGCTTCGCCGAGCTGTTCGGTCAGATCATCGCGCTCATCCGCGCGGAGGGCGAGCGGCTGGGCGAGGACGAGCTGCAGGGCTCGGACGTGATCGTGCCGCCGCCGGACACCTCCTTCGACGAGGCGCGGCACGAGTTCAGCGGCGACGGCCTGATCCCGGACTGAGACGACGAAGCGCCCGGCAGGTGCCGGGGCGCGTGCGACCTTCGCCTCCGCTCCCCCGAGCGGAGCTGGGCTTGCGGGTCGGCTCAGCTGGCGGCGGGGTGTGCCGAGCCGCTGGGGCCGTGCGCGTGACGCCGGATCCGGATCGCCTCGCCGGTCGCCGCCAGCAGGCCGGTGGTCAGCAGCAGGAAGCCGATGCCGGTCAGCAGCAGCGCGGCGCCCATCACGATCGCGAACGTGCCGACCGACTGCGCGAAGTAGGACGTGTTGAGCGCGGTGGTCAGCGCGGTCTCGGTCACCCACACGTTGCGGGCCGCGTTGTCGACCGGCTGGCCGTTTCTCGTGAGCGCCTGGGCGGCGTCGTTGGTGCCCTTGCCGTCAGCCGTCGCGTAGCGCGGCATCTGCGCGTAGGTCTGCCCGCCGGTCGCCTCGAGCGCGTGGATGCGCATGTACTGCGCGAAGCAGCGCGCCTCGCCGCCGGTGTCGACCGACTGGCCCGCGACCGAGCAGGTCGGCAGCGACACGTTCTTCAACCCGGCGTCCCTCGCCTCTCTCGAGATTGCGGCCGGCGTCATGTCCGGCGTGCCGACGATCGACTCCTTGGCGAGGTTGTCGCCGACCGTTGAACGGCCGCTGAAGCCGACGACGATCGCGCCGATGCCGAGGGCGATCAAGACGATGCTGGCTGCGACGCCGGCGTAACGGAAGATCGTGTTGCGCATTCCGGGCCTCCTCCTCGAAGGGTGAATCGTGTTTCGAGGAGTGTCGAAGAGGCGCACGCTGCCGCCCACCGTGCGCCACCGTGGACATCGGGGGTAGACCCGCGGCCTGCCTTGCGGGGATCTACCAGGCTTAGATCGGGATGCCCCAGAGCGGGAACCAGCGCTCCAGCTCGGGCTCGACCGGCAGCTCGGTGCCGACCTGCGCCTTCACCCGCAGCTCGCGCTCGTTGTCGCGCGCGTGGTCGCCGGCGGGAACGAACGGGTAGAAGGCGCCGCGCTTGTAGTTGTAGATCCAGTAGAGCGGCCGGCCTCTGACGTCCTCGAACGCGAACACGGCGCACAGGATCCGCTCCCCGTATCCGCCGGCCTCGAGCGCGCCGCTGACCGCGTTGACGCCGACGACGAGGTCGTCGAAGTCGGCGTCGCGCAGGACCATCCAGCGGTAGTCGTACTCGTCGTCGCGCGTCTCGACGGTCGTGCCGCTGTCGCTCGAGGTGCCCTCGACGACCTCGACCATGTCGCTGGCGATCTGCTCGAAGTCGGCGGTCGCGAGCGCCTGGAAGACGATGCCGGCGACGCCGCGGCTTCTGATCGACAGCTCCGTCTCGAACGTGACGTACGCCGTGCTCATCGCGAACAGGCGGTCCGGCGCAGGCTTTGCGAGTCTGCGCCGGCCGGCGAGGATGTCGAACAGGCCCATGGGGCTACGCGACGCCCTGCAGCTGCGCCTCGAGGCGGCTGAGCGCGGCGAGCCGCTTCTCGAGCGGCGGATGCGTCGAGAAGAGGTTCATCAGCGACTGCTTCGCGTGCGGCGGGAAGATGTAGAAGGCGGCCAGGCCCTCGGCCGAGCGCAGGTCCTGCTGCGGGATCCGGTCCATCGTGCCGGAGATCTTCATCAGCGCGGAGGAGAGCGCGCTCGGGCGGCCGGTGATGACGGCGGAGCCGCGGTCGGCGGCGAACTCGCGGTAGCGCGAGAGCGCCTGCAGCAGCAGGAACGAGATCACGTAGACGGCGACCGAGACAAGGATCACGACCGCCATCGACGGGCTGTCGTCGTCGTTGTTGCCGCCCATCCCGCCCCCGCCGAAGAAGAAGCCGAACTGGACGATGTAGGAGGCGACGGTCGCGAAGAAGCTCGCGATCGTCATCACCATCACGTCGCGGTTCTGCACATGCGTGAGCTCGTGCGCCATCACGCCCTCCAGCTCGGCGGGGGAGAGCAGCTCCATGATCCCGGTCGTCGCGCAGACGGTCGCCTTCTTCGGCGAGCGGCCGATCGCGAACGCATTCGGCATGCGCGTGTTCGCGACCGCGACGCGCGGCTTGGGCAGGTTCGCCTGCACGCACAGGCGCTCGACCATCGCGTGCAGCTGCGGCGCCTCCTGCGGCGTCACCTCGCGCGCGCCCATCGCGTGCAGCGCGAGCTTGTCGGAGGCGAAGATCTGCAGCAGGAACATGCCGCCGACGACGAACAGAAGGAACTCCGCCTTCGAGGCGATCACCACGCCGACGAGCACGGCGTAGACGAGGCCGAGCAGGAACATCGTGAGCGTCATCCGGAGCTGAAGGCCGGTGTCGCGACCGAAGGACGTGGGGCGGGCCATGGTGCGTGATCCTCCTGGGATCTGGGTTCCAGAACCCATCATGGCAGACGAGATGAGCGCTTCTTAAGGCGTCGCGCTAAGGCTCGCCCCACGCCAGCCGGCTGCCGGCGGTGGAGGCCGCGCCGAAGACGTCGTCGAGCAGCGGGGCGGGCTCGTCGATGCCCAGCTCGTCGCGCAGATGCCGCTCGACCTCTGCACGCGAGGAGCCGCCGACCGCCATCTCGATTGCCACCAGACGGGCGGCGCTCGGGACGGGGATCTCGGATGGCGCGCCGTTCGTCGCTGCGCGCTCAGGCTCGGCGAGCTGCGGCTCCGGCGCGACCGGCTCTGGCTCCGGCACCGCGGGCTCGGGCTCGGGCGCGGGCGGCGGGCTGGCCGGCCAGGGCGCACGCGGCATGCGCGTCTCGGCGGCCGGGTCGCCGGCCTCCAACTCGCGCGTCAAGGCCGCGACCGCGTCGGTCAGCTCGTCGGCGAGGCGGCGGGCGGCGCGGCTCAGGGTTTCGATCCGCGCGGCGCGGGCCGCGGTCTCGGCGTCGACCTGCAGGCGCGCCGCGGCGAGGTAGCGGCGAACCTCCTCCTCGGCGCTGCGCCGGTGCTCAGCGATCGCCTGCTCGGCCGCCCGCGCCTCGCGCTCGGCGGCGTGCACGATCGCCTCGACGTGTGCGGCGAGGTCTGCGCCGAGCCGGCCTCCTGCCGGTCCAGGCGTGCTGTCGGGGGGAAGGGCGCCCATGCCGCTCGCGCCGGAGTATGACAGTGCCTGCGGCAAAAACCCAGCGTGCCGGCGGTTTTCTGCCGCTCTCCCGCGGATGACCTGGTAGGCTCCCGCGCGCCGAATCTCCTGCGTGCGCGCGGGAGAGCGGGGGACCCACACGTGTTCCCTTCGGGGCGAATCGCGGCCTGGTGGCCGCGTAGCGCATCGCGCGAGCCCGACAGCTAACCCCGCAGGCGCCGCAGATGCGATCCATAACTCTGAACCTCTGGTTGACCCTTGGGGAGGCGCGAGCCTAGACTCGCGCGCCGCGCATGCGCCGTCGCAGCATCCTCCTGCTCTTCGTGCTGGCCCCGCTCGCCCTGTGGGTGGCGCTGCCGCTCGTCTCCAGCGCCAGTCCGCAGGCGACCGTCAGCTCGCTGCAGGACAGCATCGCCAAGAAGCAGAGCCAGCTCGACCACGTCAACGGACGCGCGCGCGTCCTCAGCACCGACATCTCGGGCCTGACCCAGAGAATCGATCGGCTCCAGAGCACGATCACGACGCTGCAGCGACGCGAGAACGCGATCCAGAGCGATCTCGACGCCAAGCGCGCCGAGCTGCAGCGAACGCAGGACGAGCTGCGCCGCGTGCGCGCCCGCCTCGTCCAGCTGCGCGCGCGCCTCGCCCGCGCCAGAACGATCCTCGCCGACCGCCTCGTCGAGCTCTACAAGTCCGACCAGCCGGACATCGTCAGCGTCGTGCTCGACGCGAACGGCTTCGCGGACCTGCTGGAGAACGGCGCCTACCTGCAGCGGATCGGCCAGCAGGACCGCGCGATCATCACCGCGGTGCGCGACGCGAAGGCCGAGATGGCGTCCGCGGCGAGCCGGCTCGGCACGCTCGAGGCGAGACAGCAGCGCATCACGACGGAGATCGCCGCGCGGCGCAACGCGGTCGCCCGCGTGCGCGTCGACGTCCAGAGCAGGCGGGATGCGGTCGACAACGTGCGTGAGCGCAAGCGGCAGCTGCTCGGCTCGGTCCGCGAGCACGCGCACAAGATCGACGAGGACATCAAGGTGCTGCAGGCGCAGCAGGCGAAGATCGAGGCGCGGATCCGCTCGGCGCAGGGCTACAGCTCGATCCCCGCAGGACCGATCAGAGGCGGCGGCCGCTTCATCTGGCCCGTCAACGGCCCGATCACCTCGCCGTTCTGCGAGCGGCGCGCCTGGGAGGCCTGCCACCCCGGCATCGACATCGGCGTCCCGTCCGGCACCCCGATCCGCGCGGCCGGGACCGGCACCGTCGTGATCGCCGGCTGGGTCAGCGGCTACGGCAACTACACCTGCATCGACCATGGCGGCGGCATCTCGACCTGCTACGGGCACCAGTCGGTCATCCGCGTGAGCGTCGGCCAGCACGTCACGCAGGGCCAGGTGATCGGGCTCTCCGGCTGCACCGGCCTCTGCTTCGGCGCCCACCTCCACTTCGAGGTGCGCATCAACGGGGCCGTCACGAACCCCGTCAACTACCTGGGGTAGCCTCCGAGACGTGCTGAAGCAGATCGACGTCCTGGGCGTGCACCTGCAGACGTTCGGGATCTTCTTCGCGCTGAACTTCCTCTGCTGGGCCGCGCTCGTCGCGAAGCGGCTGAAGGAGCTTGGCAGGCCGGTCGACTGGGCCTACGAGATCCTCTTCGCCGCGCTGATCGGCGGGCTCGTCGGCGCGCGGCTCTACTACCTCGTGCAGAACTACGACCAGGTGAAGGGCGACCTCGTCGGCAACATCTTCAGCGGCGCCGGCCTGATCTGGTATGGCGGGCTGCTGGGCGGCGTGGTCGCGGTGCTGCTGTGGGCGTGGGCGCGCGACTTCCTCAGACTCGCGCTGCTCGACATGGCGGCGCCGGCGCTCGCGCTCGGCTACGCGATCGGGCGGATCGGCTGCCAGGTGTCGGGCGACGGCGACTACGGCAAGGCCTCGGACCTGCCGTGGGCGATGGGCTACCCGCACGGCGCGGTTCCGACGGCGCAGGGCGTGACGGTGCAGCCGACCCCGCTCTACGAGACGCTGTCGATGGGCCTGTTCGCGCTCGTGCTGTGGCGGCTGCGCGACGCCTTCCGTCCCGGCGCGCTGTTCGGGATCTACCTCGTCGGCGCGGGCCTCGAGCGCTTCCTGGTCGAGTTCGCGCGCCGCAACGAGCACGTGCTCGGCGTGCTGACCGCGGCGCAGATCGAGAGCCTGACGCTGATCGTCGCGGGCGCCGTCTGGCTGCTCGTGCTGCTGCGCAGGCACGGCACGCTGCGGGCCGAGGGCGCGCCCGCGCCGCGTGCCGGACGCTCCCGTCCCGCGACGGCGTAGCGCCGGTTAGGATCGCGCGGTCGGACCGCCGCATGGATGCGGCGGATGTCGAGCCGCCGGGGGACGCGGCGGGGGATCTCTCCAGTTGGGGGTGCGCATGCGCACGACGAAGGGGTACGTGGCTGGCGTCGGCACGACGAGCGCGCTGATCGGCGCCATCGGCTGCGCGTTCGCGATCTTGTCGGCCGTCGTGGCGGTGCACGGCTGGCCGCTGCGGCTCGACGCGCCGGGCGCGACGACGGTCGAGGAGCGCGACGCCAGGACGGTGGACGCGTTCGCGCCGCTCGGCGCGCGGCTCTCGGCCAGCGCGGCTCGTGCAGGGCGCCGTGGCAGCCACCGGGTCGGCACGCGCTCACGCGGCGCCGAGACCGTCGGCGTGGACCCGGCGGCACGTCGGTTGGATCCTCCGACCCGCGACCGCCTGCGCCAAACGCACGCGCCGTCCTCCGGCGCCGCGTCGCTGGGCGGGCAGGCGGCCGGTGCGACGCTGCCAGCATCAGGTCCGGGTGGCACGGGCGGGACGTCGCCGACCGGTGGTGACACGGACACCGGTGCGACCACCCCGGGCGCGGGGACGACGATCGGCGACACGGTCACGCAGGTTGCGAGCGGCGCGGGCACAGCCGTCTCCCAGACGGGTGAGCAGGTCGGCGGCGCGGTGCAGGGCGCGACGAGTCAGCTCGGCGGGGCGGTGGGGCAGGTCAGCCCGACCGCCGGCCAGGCCGTCACGCAGACCGGTCAGGTCGCGGGCGGCGTCGTGAGCGGCGCGAGCGGGACCGCCGGGCAGGTCGTCTCGGGTGTGGGAGCGACCGCCGGCATGCTGCTCGGCGGCTGACAGCCGGCATAATCACGCGGCGATGGCCGCGACCGACGCACAGCCGCAGCTGGCGCACGTCCTCCCGCTCGGGAGCCGCATCGACGCGCGCGGCCACCTCGAGGTGGGCGGCTGCGACACGGTCGAGCTGGCGAAGGAGCTGGGCACCCCCGCGTACGTGTACGCCGAGGACGACCTGCGCGCCCGCGCGCGGAGCTACGTCGACGCGATGCGCGCCCGCCATGACGACTTCGACGTGCTGTTCGCCTCGAAGGCGTTCCCCTGCACGGCCGCCTACCGCCTCTTCGCCGCGGAGGGGATCGCCTGCGACGTCGCCTCGGGCGGCGAGTTGGCGCTCGCGCTGCGCGGCGGCTTCGACCCCGCGCGGATCTACCTGCACGGCAACGCGAAGTCGCTGAGCGAGCTGGAGGAGGCGATCGACGCGGGCGTCGGCCACGTCGTGCTCGACTCGTTCGACGACGTCGCGCGACTGGAGCGGGTCGCCGCCAAGCGGGGGGTGCGTCAGGCGGTGCTGATCCGCGTCACGCCCGGCGTCGCCGGCAGAACGCACGCGTCGATCTCGACCGGCCAGGCCGACTCGAAGTTCGGCTTCGGGATCGACGACGCGCGCGTGGCGATCGAGCGCGTGCGCGCGTGCGAGCACCTGGAGCTGCAGGGCCTGCACATGCACATCGGCTCGCAGCTGCTCTCGCTCGACGCCTACCGCCCGGCCGTCGAGGCGATCGCGACGCTTGGCGACTTCCCCGTCTACAACCTCGGCGGCGGGCTCGGCGTCGCCTACACGGCCGAGCAGCAGCCGCCGTCGATCGAGGACTACGTGCAGGTGCAGGTCGACGCCGCGAACGAGCTGCTGGGGCCGGGCAAGAAGCTGCTGATCGAGCCGGGCCGCTCGCTCGTCGCGAACGCATGCGTGACGCTCTACACCGTGCAGACGGTCAAGCGCAACGTCTCCACCTGGGTCGGCGTCGACGGCGGCATGTCGGACAACCTGCGCCCGATGCTCTACGGCTCCGTCTACGAGGCGTTCTTCGCCGATCGCGCGGACAGGGCCGGCACCGGAGAGCGATGCCATGTCGCCGGCAAGCACTGCGAGTCGGGCGACGTGATCGTGCGCGGCGTCCCGCTTGACGACCCCAAGCCGGGCGACGTGCTCGTCACCCCCGCGACCGGCGCCTACGGCCACGCGATGGCGAACAACTACAACGGCATCCCGCGCCCGCCGGTGATCTTCTGCAAGGACGGCGACGCGCGCGTCGTCGTGCGGCGCGAGACCTACGACGATCTGGCTGCACGTGACGTCTGAGCCCTACCGCGTCGGCCTGCTCGGGCACGGGACGGTCGGCGCGGCGTTCGCCGAGCTGCTGCCGCAGCGCGCCGACGCCGTCGCGGCCGTCACGGGCCTGCGGCCGCAGATCAGCGGCGTGCTGACGCGCGCGAGCGGCGACTTCGACGCGATCCTCGCCGACAGCGACCTGGTCGTCGAGCTGATCGGCGGGATCGAGCCGGCGCGCGACTACGTGCTGCGCGCGATGCGGGCCGGCAAGCACGTCGTCACCGCCAACAAGCAGCTGCTCTCCCAGCACGGCGAGGAGCTGTGGGCGTGCGCGCGCGAGCACGGCGTGCAGCTGCGCTTCGAGGCCGCGGTCGCCGGCGTCGTGCCGGTGATCCGCGTGCTGCAAGAGTCGCTGGCGGCGGCGCACGTCGAACGCATCCACGGGATCGTCAACGGCACGACCAACTTCATCCTGTCCGAGATGGCGCGCACCGGCGCGACGTACGCCGATGCGCTCGCGGAGGCGCAGCGGCTCGGGTACGCGGAGGCCGACCCGAGCGAGGACGTCAACGGCAAGGACGCTGCCGCCAAGATGGCGATCCTCGCGCGGCTCGCGTTCGACACGCCGGTCCACCTCGACCAGGTCGTCTACGAGGGGATCGAGCAGATCAAGCCGGACGACATCGAGTACGCGAGAGAGCTGGGGCTGGGGCTGAAGCTGATCGGCACGGCCGAACGGGTCGACGGCGGCCTGTCGGTGCGCGTGCACCCGGCGTTCCTCTACCCGGGCCATCCGCTCGCGTCGGTGAACGGGCCGTTCAACGCGGTCACGGTGGAATCGGATGCGATCACCGAGATCACGATGTCAGGCCCCGGCGCCGGCGGCCCGCAGACGGCGAGCGCCGTGCTCGGCGACGTCGTGAGCGCAATGATCCCGCCCGCCTCGACGCCGCCGACGAGCGGCGCGCTGGCGATCGTCGGCGACGTCGTCTCGGCCTTCTACCTGCACCTGGAGGTGCCCGACACGCCCGGCGTGCTGGCGCGCATCGCGGGCGTGCTGGGCGAGCACGGCATCTCGGTGAAGTCGGTCGTGCAGAAGGGCCTCGGCGACAATGCGCGGCTCGTGATGGTCGTCCACCCGGTGCTGGAATCGCGCTTCTTCGCCGCGCTCGAGGAGATCGCGAGACTGGAGCTGCTGCGCACGGCGCCGCGCGCGATCCGCGTGATCGAGGAGCAGTTCGCGTGACGCATCGCGACGGCACCGGGTTGATCGAGCGCTACCGCGCGCGGCTGCCGTTCGAGGACGGCGATCCGGTCGTCACGCTCGGCGAGGCCTCGACGCCGCTCGTGCACGCGCCCGCGCTGTCCGAGCGCGTGGGGGCGGAGGTGTGGCTGAAGCTGGAGGGCCTGAACCCGACCGGGTCGTTCAAGGACCGCGGCATGACGTGCGCCGTCTCGGCGGCCGTGCGCGAGGGCGCCAAGGCGGTCATCTGCGCCTCGACCGGCAACACGAGCGCGTCCGCCGCCGCCTACGCCGCGCGCGCCGGGATCCGCTGCGCCGTGCTCGTGCCGGACGGCAAGATCGCGACGGGCAAGCTCGCGCAGGCGCTGATGCACGGCGCGCGCGTGATCGTGCTGCGCGGCAACTTCGACGAGGCCCTGCAGCTCGTGCGCGAGCTGGCCGACAAGCACCCGATCTCGCTCGTGAACTCGGTCAACCAGTTCCGCCTGGAGGGGCAGAAGACGGCCTCGTTCGAGATCGTCGAGGCGCTTGGCGAGGAGCGCCCGCTCGATGCCCTCTGCATCCCGGTCGGCAACGCGGGGAACATCACCGCCTACTGGAAGGGCTTCCGCGAGGTCGGCGTCGCGCCGCGCATGTTCGGCTTCCAGGCCGAGGGCGCCTCGCCGCTCGTGCAGGGCAGACCGGTGCCGAACCCGGAGACGGTCGCGAGCGCGATCCGCATCGGCAACCCGGCGCGCTGGGAGGAGGCGATGGACGCGATGACGTCCTCGAACGGCGCCGTGAGAGCGGTCAGCGACGCGCAGATCCTCGACGCCTACCGCTTCCTCGCCGCGCGCGAGGGCGTCTTCTGCGAGCCGGCGTCGGCGGCGAGCGTCGCCGGGCTGATGGTCCACGGCGCCGGCGGCGCCGAGCGCATCGCGTGCGTGCTGACCGGTCATGGCCTGAAGGACCCGTCGACCGCGCTCGACCAGGCCGGCGCGGTCGTGCCGTGCGAGCCGGAGCTGGCGGCGGTCGAGGAAGCCGTCCTCGGGTAGCGCCACCATCGGCTCCGTGGTCCGTCGTCGGCTCGTTCGCGTCCCCGCCTCCTCGGCCAACCTCGGGCCCGGCTTCGACGTGCTCGCGGCCGCGCTCGCGCTGCACCTGGAGGTGGAGGTCGTCGAGACCGGCGCGTTCGCGGTCGAGACCGAGCTGGCGATCGCGAGAGACCGCCGCAACCTCGTGGTGCGCGCGTTCGAGCGCCTGCATCCGCCGGACGACTTCACCTTCCGCATCTCCTCCGAGATCCCGCTCTCGGGCGGCCTCGGGTCGAGCGCGGCGGCGATCGTCGCCGGCGTGCTCGCCGCCGACCACCTGTTCGAGCTCGACGCCGACGTGCTCGCGCTCGCCACCGAGATCGAGGGCCACCCCGACAACGTCGCCGCCGCCGTCCACGGCGGGGTCGTGATCTGCGCCGACGGCGGCGTCACGCGCTTCGACCCGCCGACCGGCTTGGAGGGCCTGCTCGTCGTGCCGCACGAGGCGGTTCGCACAGCCGAGGCGCGCGCGGCGCTGCCGGCGCAGGTGCCGATGGCGGACGCCGTCCACAACGTCGCGCACGCCTCGATGCTGACGCTGGGCCTGGCGCGCGGCGACTGGGAGCTGGTCGGCCGCGGCCTCAGCGACCGCCTGCATCAGCCGCACCGCGCGCACCTCTATCCGCGCTCGGCCGAGCTGGTGCGCGACGCGCGCGCGCTCGGCGCGCTCGGCGCGACGATCTCTGGCGCGGGTCCCACGGTGCTCGTGTGGAGCCACTACGAGCAGACGGCCGCGGTCGCCGAGCGCCTGCGCGAGCGCGCGGAGGGCTGGGCGGACGTGCTGCGCGTGCCGTTCGAGTCGCACGGCGCCGACGTCGTCGACGTCTGAGCGTCCGGCTCAGGCGCGGATCGTCACGACCGTGCCGAGCGGCACGGTGTGCACCAACCGCCGCGCCTCTTCCGCGGGCGCGCGCAGGCAGCCGAGGCTTGCTGCGCTGCCGATCGTCTCGGGCAGGTTCGTCGCATGGATCGCGATGCGGTCGCCGCCGCCCCAGCCCTGCGGCGTGCTCGGCTGATGCGCGCTGAGCGCGAGGATGCAGCAGCCGTAGACCGAGGCGGGATCGTCGGTCAGCAGCTTGTCCGTGACGGCGAAGCGTCCCGTCGGCGTCGGCGTCGACGGGCCGCCGATCGCCACGCGGAAGCGCTGCATCACGCGGCCCGACCGTCGCACCACGACCTCGCGCTGGCGCAGCGACACAGCGACGCTCCAGCGCGTCCGATACGCGACGAGCGCGGCGTTCGCGGAGATCCACCCCACCCGCCTGTTCGGCAGCTCCTTCGAGATCACCCCGAGCCAGCCGCCCCGCCGCGCGACGACCGGCACGATCGTGTCCGATCGGAACTCGGTGCGCGGCGAAATACGGGCTACGAGGGGGCCGCCCGGGCGGGAGCGGAGCGCGGTGGGGCGGGTGATCTGCACGGTGAGGCGCCCAGGCGTGGACCGCGAACGCCGATCGGGCGGGTGGCGCGGGTGAGACGATTCTCGCGGCTCCGCTCGCGGGATCGTCTTCACCGGCGACAGGACCCGCCCGCCAGCCACGCTCGCGCTCTCCCGAGCGGAATCGCCACAGCCGATGAGGACCAGCAGGGGGAGGACCAGCGCGAGGCTAAGCCGCCACGTCATCCAGCAAGGGTTGCAGACGCCCCCGGGCGTCCGACATCCCCAACCTGTCCAGCAGCTCGTCCGCCACCCGCAGGTAGTCGATCCCCAGGTCCGGCCGGTAGTCGACGATCGACTGCGCGCGCTCGGCCGACTCGGCGTATGCGATCGACTGGCGGATCGCCTGCTGCACAAGCTTCTCGCCGAAGTGCTCTCTGAGCGAGTCGTGCGCCTCGCGCGAGTGGCGCGTGCGCATGTCGGCGATGTTCAGCACGACGCCCAGCCACTCCAGGTCCGGGTTCAGGTTCTCGCGCGCGAGGTCGATCACCTCCAGCGCCTGCTCGACGCCCTGCATCGCGAAGTACTGCGCCTCCGCGGTCAGCAGCGCGTAGTCGGCCGCCACGAGCGCGTTGACGGTCAGCAGGCCGAGCGCCGGCGGGCAGTCGATCAGCACGATGTCGTAGGCGCCGCCGACCTCGCGCAGCGCGCGCCGCAGCGTCAGCTCGCGGCCCATCTTGCCGCTCATCGCCAGCTCCGACTCGGCCAGCCCGAGGTTCGCGGGGATGATGTCGTCGTGCACGGCGTCGATCGCGCTCGCGCGGCCGCTCAGCACGTCGCCGACGGTCGGGTGCGCCTCCGGGTCGACGTCGAGGTAGTCGGACAGGTTGCCCTGCGGGTCGAGGTCGACGGCGAGCACGGACAGCCCGATGCGGCGGAAGACGTCGGTGAGCGTGCGCACCATCGTCGTCTTGCCGGTGCCGCCCTTCTGCGAGAGGACTGCGATCGTGACCGCCATTGCGCGCCGCGGACATTACCGCCGCGGCGCGGGGCGACTCGCCGGTCAGCCGACGAGCGACTCGGGCTCGCGCGCCAGCAGCTCGTCGTCGCTGCCGAACGCCGGGACGTCGACGAACGTGAGGCGGTGGCGCCCGACGACGAGCTCGTCGCCGTCGCGCAGCGGATGCCACTCGATCCGCTCGCCGTTGACGAACACGCCGTTGAGGCTGCGGTCGTCGAGCACGCGCACGCCGTCCGGCTGGCGCACCACGAGCGCGTGCCGGCGGGAGACGGTCGGGTCGTCGAAGCGCACGTCGGCGGCGAGGCTGCGGCCGATCCGCGTCCACTCGCGCGTCAGCTCGTGCACCATCGTCTCTTCGCCGTCGCGGTAGACGAGGAACTGGCCGGGGGCCTCGATCTCAGCGCGCGCGTCGGCCAGCATCAGCTCTTCGGCGGCGGTCGCTTCGGGCAGCGCGGGCGCGGGTACGTGAGCCGCGGTGAACAGCGACGCGCGTACGAACGAGTCCCCGCCGCAGCTCGGACACGGCGGCAGCATGTCGGCGGCCGCGAGAGAGACCACGTAGTCGCAAGCGACGCAACGGAACGTGCCGGTGCCGACGAGGGTCCCTGACGTGTGTGACTCCATGTCCCCAAACCTCCATGCGACCACCGCTGGGCGGAAACGGCAGTGCAGACGTGGTGACGAGTGCACCAGGCGCGGCGGACTCGCCTGGCCGCGGGGGCGGCCCGCGCTCCTCTTACCCAATCACGACGCGGCCTGAAACGCAGCTGCGTCGTCCGCCCGCAGACCGGTTTTCGGTGCACGGGGTGGGGTGAGAAGGATCCCCGCGTCGGCCGGCGAACCGAGGAGACGATGCTGAGAACCGAGCACCACGCGCCGGAGCTGGAACGGCAGCTGCTGCGCCGCAGCGTGATGGCGCTCGCGGCCGGCCGCGACTGCTGCGACGGCTGCCACCGCACGCCGCTCGTCGGCGAGCGCGTGCACGTCTACGACGGCGGCCGCGTGCTGTGCGAGCTGTGCCGCCGCGAGCGCCGCGAGGCGCCGCTGCGCTCGGAGGCCGTGCACGGCAGCGAGCACGGCATCACCGTGCGCCGCGCCGCCTGACGGCGACCGGACGGCCGGCCCCGCGCGGCCTTCCCTACAATCCGCCCCGCCGTGGACCCCGTCGTCGTCAGCGTCAACATCGCCCGCCCGCGCGCGGAGCTGTTCGAGTACCTGTCCGACGTCGCGAACCACCCCGAGTTCAAGGACCACTACCTCTCGGACTGGCACCTGACGCGCGAGGACAGCGCCGGTCGCGGCGCCGGGGCGCGCTTCCGCGAGCAGCTGCCCTTGAGCCGCTTCGGCTGGGGCGACTACACGCTCGCCGAGGTCGACCCGCCGTATCGCATCCTCGAGCGCGGCCGCAGCGGCAAGTTCAACCGCGTGCGCGCGATGGGCGAGTGGACGCTCCACGACGCGCCCGGCGGCATGACGCGCGTCGAGTATCGCTACGAGACGCTGCCCGCCAGATTGAGCGACCGCCTGATGGAGCTGGTCGCCGGCCGCGCCTGGTGGAAGCGCAAGCTCTCGCGCGCGCTCCGCCGCCTGCAGGCGATCTTCGAAGAGGATCGCGCTCGCGGCAGACGAGCGACGATCGCCGCCCGCTAGACCAATACACTCCGCGCCCTCATGACGAATCGACTGCTCCGACTTCCCTTGCTCGCGGCCGCTGCGCTGCTCGCCGCGCTGACCCTCGTCGCCTGTGGCGGCACCGGCGACAAGCCCGCGATCCACGGCGAGAGCGAGGGCTCCTACATCCAGGCCGGCCCGCTCATCTACCAGGTGCAGATGTCGCGCGAGCTCAACCCGGCGAACGTCGAGGACGCCGAGTACCTGCGCGGCCTGGCCGCCAGCACGCCGAGACTCGCCGGCGACGAGGAGTGGTTCGGGGTCTGGCTGCGCGTGCAGAACGACACGGACCAGGCGCACGTGAGCGCCCGCGACTTCAAGATCGTCGACACGACCGGCGCGGAGTACACGCCGATCTCGCTGCCGGCGAACAACCCGTTCGCGTACCAGCCGGTCTCGGTGCGAAGCAAGGACGTCTTCCAGCCGGTGCAGCCCGATCCCGAGAGCTCCGCCGGCATGGGGCCGATCAACGGCTCGATGCTGCTGTTCAAGCTGAGAACGAACGTCTACGCGAACCGCCCGCTCGAGCTCGAGATCACCCCGCCCAACGGCGGCTCGCCCTCGAGCGTCGTGCTCGACCTCTAGACGGGTCGCCGCTTCATGCCGGCGCGGACGTCTCCGCGCCGGCGCTTACTCCCCGGACCCGTGCTGCAGTGCTGCGGCGAGCACGCCACGCACCGCGGGCGCCGCGACGGCCCCGCCGGCGCCGGCTTCCGGGAACACCGCGCCGACCGCGATTCGCGGCCGCGTCGCGGGCGCGAACGCGACGAACCCCGCGTCGGTGTCGCGCGCGTGCTGCGCCTGCGCCTGCGGGTCGGCCTCGCCTTCGCCCGAGCCGGCAGTCGCGGTGGGAACCGTGTTGTCGAGCTCGGCGGTGCCGGTCTTGCCGGCCACGTCCGCGCCGGCGATTGCGGCCGCCGTCCCCGTCCCGTACGCCACCACGGCGCGCATCATCTGCGCCACCGCGTGGGCGACGCGCGGCCGCGTGACGCGCACGTAGCGCGGTCGCTCGCCCACCCGCAGCGTCGGAACCGGCCGCCGGCCTGCCATCGCGATCGCCGCCGCGACGTCGGTCATCTCCAAGGTCGTCGCCTGCACGAGCCCCTGCCCGATCGCGCTCGACCCGACCGCAAGGTCGTCGCCGATCGCCTCCGCCCGCGGGATCGTGCTCGTCGCGGCGCCGTCGATCGCCGGCGGCACGTTGAAGCCGAACCGCTCCGCGACGGCGACGAGCCGCTTCGCGCCGAGCTTCGCGCCGAGCGGCGCGAACACCGAGTTGCAGGAGTGCGCGAAGGCGTCGACGAGCGTGCCGCCGCAGAACTCGCCGTTGGCGTTCTCCAGCCGCACGCCGGAGAGCGTCGCGGCGTCGGTGACCGGGAAGCGCGTGCGCGCGCTCGCGACGTGCGCCTCCAGTACGCCCGTGAGCGTGACGATCTTGAACGTCGAGCCGGGCGGCTGCAGCGCGGAGAAGGCGACCCCCGCGAGCGCAAGCACCTCGCCGGTGCGCGGATCCATCGCCGCTACGCCGCCGTAACGGCCCGCGAGCGCGGCGATCGCCG
>JBQCIQ010000173.1:0-12236 GCA_051953595.1 Conexibacter sp.
CGATCGCAAGCCCGAGACCGGAGCCGCCGCCGCTGTCGCCGCGGCCGCGCACGAAGCGCTCGAACAGGCGCGGACGCAGCTCCGCCGGTATCCCGGGCCCGTCGTCCTCGACCGTCAGCACGATCCCATCACCCTCGCCGCTGAGCGCCGCATGCACGTGCGTGCCCGGCGGCGTGTGGCGCAGCGCGTTCTCGATCAGGTTCAGTGCGAGGCGGTGCAGCTCGTCGCGCGCGCCGGCGACGACAAGCGGCTCGCGCGCCGCGATCGTCAGGTGGTGCTCGCCGCGCTCGGCCAGCGGCTCCAGCTCCGCCGCGACCTCGACGAGCACCTGCGCGAGGTCGACCGGACGGTGGGGGACCGAGCGGCCGGCGTCGGCGCGCGCGAGCAGCAGCAGGTCGGCGACGAGGCGCCGCATCCGCTGCGAGGAGCGCAGCGCCGAGGCGACGGCCGCCTGCGCGTCCTCGCCCTCGACCTGCTCGGCCAGCAGCTCCAGGTTCGCGAGCACGCTCGTGAGCGGCGTGCGCAGCTCGTGCGAGGCGTCGGCGACGAACTCGCGCTGGCGCACGAGCGTCGCCTCCGTCTCCGCGCGCGCGGCATCGAGCGCCTGCAGCATGTCCTCCAGCGTGCGCGCCAGCTCCGCGACCTCGTCGTCGGCCTCGGGCTGCGGCACGTGGCGACCGGGGTCGCGCGTGCGCTCGATCTCGCGCGCGCTCGCGGTCAGCTCGGCGATCGGCGCCATCGCACGGCGCGCGACCGTCAGGCCGGCGAGCAGCGCCAGGCCGCTGCCGCCGAGCACGCCGAGGATCAGGAAGAAGCGCACCTTGTGCGCGGTGCGGTCGATCGCCGACAGCGGTCGCGCGTAGATCAGCACGGCCTGCCCGACCGGGTCGACGTTGATCTGCCGCACCTCGACGCGGTAGCCGAGCTGGTCGTTCGGGAACGCCTTGTCGAGCCGGAAGCTCGGCCACAGTGGTTGCGCGCCGCCGTAGGCGCACATCAGCTGCGCCGGCTGCGCGAGCAGGTACACGCGCACCTTCGCGTTCTCGCCGCTGGCGAGGTCGGCGAGCCGGCCGCAGCTCGGCTCGTTCGTCTGGAGGTCGTATCTGACCCGCGCGCGCGACTGCAGGTAGTTGGCCGTGTCGCGCACCGAGTCGTCGAACTCGATGCGGATCTGGCGCGTCGTCAGCAGCCCGACGATGATCGCGAACCCGCACAGGATCGTGAACGTGAGCGCGGCCGAGCCGCCGGCGAGGCGCCAGCGCGTCGGGATCCGCCGGTAGGCGCGGCCGACCGCGCCCGCGCCGGCGCTAAGCGCGGAGGACGTAGCCCGCGCCGCGGATCGTGTGGAGGAGCCGCGGCTCGCCACCGGCCTCAAGCTTTCGTCGCAGGTTCGAGACGAACACCTCGATCGTGTTCGTCGTCGAGAACGGGTCGTAGCCCCACACCTCGTCGAGCAGGCGCTGACGCGAGATCACGATCCGCTCGTTGCGCATCAGGTACTCCAGCAGCTCGAACTCGCGCTGCGTCAGCTCGATCGTACGGTCGGCGCGCTCGACCTCGTGCGTGTCGGGGTTCAGCTGCAGGTCTCCGACGACGAGCGGGGCGGCGCCGCGCGGGGGCCGCCGGCGCAGCAGCGCCCGCAGCCGCGCCAGCAGCTCCTGGCGCTCGAACGGCTTGACGAGGTAGTCGTCGGCGCCCGAGTCCAGGCCCTCGCCGCGCGCTTCGAGCGCGTCGCGCGCGGTCAGCATCAGGATCGGAACGTCGTCCTGTCTGCGCAGCGTTCTCGCGACCTCGATGCCGTCGAGGCGGGGGAGGCCGAGGTCGAGCACGACGAGGTCGGGCAGGAACGCGTGCGCGTCGTCGAGCGCGGCGACGCCGTCGCTGGCGATCCGCACCTCATAGCCCTCCAGGCGCAGCGAGCGCTGGAGCGCTTGCGCGATTTCGTCGTCGTCCTCGACGACGAGCACGCGCGGCGGACGCGAGACGTCGGTCATGACCGAGATCCTAGAGACAGCGGTTACGCAGGGGTAAAGGGGTGCGCGTCGAAGCAGGCGAGCGATGCCGACGAAGACGAGAGCCCGTCCCAGAGCCGCCGCCACCCGGCCGCGCGCGGCCGGGAGATCCGCGCGCGCGAAGCGGTCGGCCGGCGCGTCGCTCTGGCGACCGCGGCAGCCGGAGCTCTCGCCGCACCAGCTCGACCTGCTCGGCCTCGGGCTCGCCGCGCTCGGCGTCTTCCTCGCGTTCGTGCTCTACCTCGGTGCCGCGGGCGGATCCGTCGGCGGCGCGCTCAGCGACGGCCTGCGGCTGCTGCTCGGACAGGTCGCCTACGCCGCGCCGATCGCGTTCGTGGCGGGCGGGCTGCTCGTCGTCGCACGCACGTTCGTGCCGTCGATGCGCCCGGTGCGCGCGGGCGCACTGTGTCTCTTTGCGGCGCTCGCCCTCATGCTCGCGGCCGGCACGCTGGGACTCGGCAGCGGACACGACGGCGGCCTGTGGTCGCAGACATCGCTCAAGGCGGACGGCGGCGCCGTTGGCGCCTTCCTCTATTGGACGACGTCGCACCTCTTCTCCGACGTCGGCGCGCACATCGTCGCGATCTTCCTGCTGCTCGCGGGCCTGCTGCTGCTGAGCGGCGTGACGGTCGCGAGCGTGCTGCAGCGCGCGGCCGACGGCGCCGCCACGCTCGCGCCGAGACGCGAGCCGGCCCCAACCCAGACGCCCGCGCGCAGAAGACGCGCGGCGGCGAGCGCCGAGCCCGAGCCGGTCATCCCGCCCGAGCCCGAGGACGAGCGCCTGGTCGTGCGCGCGACGCACGTCGAGGCGCCCTCGCTCGACGGTCGAGAGCGCTATCCCGACCTGTACGGGGAGGACACGCCGGAGGTCGGAGAGGCGTTCGGAGCCGACGTCGACGACGAGCCGCAGACGCTCGAGCAGCTGGAGCTGGAGGAGCCGACCGAGCCCGGCGTGACGACGGGCGAGGCAGCCGCCGAGAGCGCGCAGCAGCGCCCCGACGTCGACCCCGCCGACCTCACGCCGCAGGGCCGCTATCGCGCGTCCGTCACCGACGATCCCGAGTTCGTCTGGAGAATCCCGAACGGCGGCTTCCTCAAGCGCTCGACCGCCGACCAGTCGCGTCCCGACACGGCCGGGCAGGAGAGAATCGCCGCGCAGCTGATCGAGGCGCTCGGTCACTTCGGGATCGAGGCGAGAGTCGTCGGCATGACCGCCGGCCCGCACATCACGCGCTTCGAGATCCGCCTCGCGCCCGGCATCAAGGTCGGCAAGGTCGCCCAGCTCAAGGACGACCTCGCCTACGCGCTCGCCGCGACCGAGATCCGCATCCTCGCGCCGATCCCCGGCAAGCAGGCGGTCGGCGTCGAGGTGCCGAACGCCAGGCGCCGCATCGTCCACCTCGGCGACGTCTTCCAGGATCCGCCGAAGGACTGGTCGCCGCTGACGGTCTGGCTGGGCAAGGACGTCGCCGGCCGCGCGATCGGCGTCGACCTCGCGAAGATGCCGCACCTGCTCGTCGCCGGCACGACCGGCGCCGGCAAGTCGGGCTGCATCAACGCGATGCTGTCGTCGCTGCTCCTGCACGCCGACCCGCACGAGCTGCGCCTCGTGCTCGTGGACCCCAAGCAGGTCGAGCTGAACCACTACGAGTCGATCCCGCACCTGCTGACGCCCGTCATCACAAGCCCGCGGATGGCCGCGAACGCGCTGCAGAACCTCGTCAAGGAGATGGAGGAGCGCTACGGGATCATGTCGCTCGCCCGCACCCGCTCGCTGCCGGAGCTGAACAGAGCGCGCGCCGCCCGCGGCGAGCCCGCGCTGCCTTACATCCTGTGCGTGATCGACGAGCTGGCCGACCTCATGATGGTCGCGCCGGCCGACGTCGAGGACTCGATCATCCGCCTCGCGCAGAAGGCGCGCGCGGTCGGCATCCACCTCGTGCTCGCGACGCAGTCCCCGCGCGTGGACGTGATCACCGGGATGATCAAGGCGAACGTCCCGTCGCGGATCGCCTTCGCGGTGTCCTCGCAGACCGACTCGCGCGTGATCCTCGACCAGAACGGCGCCGAGTCGCTGCTCGGCCAGGGCGACATGCTCTTCTCACCCGTCGGCTCCTCGAAGCTCCAGCGCATCCAGGGCGCCTACATCGACGAGGGGCAGATCGCCCAGCTGACCGAGTCGTGGCGCAAGCAGGGCGAGCCGGAGTTCCAGGAGGAGCTGCTGGAGGAGGTCGTCGACGAGTCTGATGCCGGCTCCGGCGAGGAGGACGGCTTCGACCCCGACGAGGACCCGTTGCTGGAGGAGGCGATCGGCCTCGTCGCACAGATGGGCACGGCGTCGACCTCGATGCTCCAGCGCCGCCTGCGCCTCGGCTACACGCGCGCCGGCCGCCTGATCGACATGCTCGAGCGGCGGGGGATCATCTCCGGCTACGAGGGCTCCAAGCCACGTCAGGTGCTGATCACCGAGGCCGACGTTCCCCGCATCCTCGTGGCGCTCAACGAGAGAGCGGGCGGCTCCGCCACGGCCGTCGCGACGACCCCCGAGTCGGCCGTCGAGCTGCCGCCCGACCCGCCGGGCGATGACGGCCCGGCGCCGCTCTGACACCGCGATAGCCTTCGCGTCGCCATGCCGGAGATCGGATCCACCCTCCGCGAGGCGCGCATGCGCGCACGGATCGACATCACCGAGGTCGAGCAGGCGACGAAGATCCGCGCGAAGTACCTGCGCGCGCTCGAGAACGAGGAATGGAACCTGCTCCCGGGTCCCACGTTCATCAAGAGCTTCCTGCGCGAGTACGCCAACTATCTGGGACTGGACGCGCGCGCGCTGGTGGAGGAGTACAAGCTCCGCTACGACCGCCCGAGCGAGCAGGACCTGATGCCGCTCACCCCGAGACTGGGGCGCGATCGCCGCGGCGGAGGCGGTCCCCCATACGGGGCTCCGCGCGTGGCGCCGCGGTGGCTGATCGTGGGGGGTGCGGTCGTCCTGATCCTCGCCCTGCTGTGGCTCGTCGGCTCGCTCGGCGGCAGTGGCGGCGGCTCCGGGTCGGCGGGCTCCACGACCACGACGTCCGCGCGCTCGACGCTCCACCGCACGCGCACGCAGACGACCGCGACGTCGGCTGCTCCTACGCACGCCAGCGTGCGGATCGTCCCGACCGGCACCGTCTACGTCTGCCTCGTGGACGGGGGCGGCAGAGTCCTGATCCCCGGCAGCCAGTTCGCGGCGGGCCAGCAGGTGCCCGTCTACACGGCGCGCAAGCTGCGCATCACGCTCGGCAACAACGCGGTGCGCATGCGCGTGAACGGCAGACCGCTGCCGGTGCCCGCCTCCTCGACGGCGATCGCCTACGAGATCACCGCCGACGGTGCGAGCCCGCTGCCGCTCGACCGGGCGCCGACCTGCACGTGAGCGCGCGCGCCGGGATCGTCGTCACGGGCACCGAGGTGCTCAGCGGGATCATCGCCGACCGCAACGGACCATGGCTGGCGGAGCGGCTGCGCGAGCTGGGGATCGACCTCGCGCACATCCTGATCGTCGGAGACCGCCGCGAGGACATGGCGGCGGCGCTGCGCTTCCTCGCCTCCGAGCGGCTGGCGCTGATCGTGACAAGCGGCGGCCTCGGGCCGACCGCCGACGATCTCACGGTCGAGGTCGTCGCGGAGTTCGCCGGCCGCCCGCTGGTGCTCGACGAGGAGCTGGAGCAGCGCATCGCCGCGATCGTCGCGCCGATCGCGCAGCGCTGGCCGAACGTCGACCGCGCCGCGATGGCGCGCGGGACGCGCAAGCAGGCGTGCGTGCCCGAGGGCGCGACGGTGCTGGAGCCGGTCGGGACCGCGCCGGGCGTGGTGGTGCCGCCTTCGGACGGCGCCGGTCCGACCGTCGTCGTGCTGCCCGGCCCGCCGCGCGAGCTGCAGCCGATGTGGGCGGCGGCGCGCTCGACCGACGCGTTCCGCGCAGCCGTCGTTGGCGCGACCGAGTATGAGCAGCGGATTCTGCGACTGATGGGGATCCCCGAGTCGGAGATCGCGGAGACGCTTGTCGTCGCCGAGCAGTCCGGCCTCGACCTCGCACCGCTGGAGATCACGACCTGCCTGCGCCGCGGCGAGATCGAGATCGCGACGCTGTACGAGCCGGGGGGAGAGGGCGCCTATGCGGCGTTCGTGGACTTCGTCCGCGCGCGCCACGCCGCGCAGCTGTTCTCCGAGGACGGCTCGACGATCGACGAGCAGGTCGCGGGGCTCCTGAGCGGGCCGCCGGTGCGCACGATCGCGGTCGCGGAGTCGTGCACGGGCGGGCTGCTGGCGGGGCGGCTGACGGAGCGGCCCGGCTCTTCGGCGTACGTGCTCGGCGGCGTCGTCGTGTACTCCAACGAGGCGAAGAGCGCACTGGCCGGGGTCGACCCCGCGCTGATCGCGTCGTGCGGCGCGGTCTCGGCCGAGGTCGCCGACGCGCTCGCCGACGGCGCGCTGGCGCGCTTCGGCGCCGACGTCGGCGTGGGCGTGACGGGCGTCGCCGGGCCGGGCGGCGGCACGCCGGAGAAGCCGGTCGGGCGCGTGCACGTGGCGGTGGCCGCTCGTGACGGAGCCCGGATCGCACGCAAGCTCGACCTGCCCGGCTCGCGTCCCGACGTGCGCGACCGCACGACGACCGTCGCGCTGCACCTGTTGCGCCGGCTGCTGCGCGGCGAGTCCGGTTGAACGCCCGGCTGTTCGTCTCGCTCGACCTCCCGGAGCCCGTCGTGGACGCGCTCGTCGCGTGGCGTGCGCCGCTGCTGCGAGCGGAGGGCGCCCTGCGCGCGGTCCCGTCGGCGTCGCTGCACGTCACGCTCGCGTTCCTCGGCTGGAGGGACGAGCAGGCGATCGCGCCGCTCGTCGAGCTGGTGGAGCGCTCCGCGGCGGACGCCGGCGACGCGGCCGGCCTCGCACTCGGCCAGCCGCTGTGGCTGCCGCGCCGACGCCCACGCGTGCTCGCCGTCGCGCTCGACGACCGCCACGGACAGCTCGCCGCGCTTCAGGGCCGACTGGTCGAACGGCTGGTCGCCGACGGCTGGCACGAGCCTGAGGACCGCCCGTACCTGCCGCACGTGACGGTCGCGCGCGTGCGCAGAGGAGCGGCGGCGCACGCGGGTGAGCTGTCGGCTCCGCCGGCGCTCTCGTTCGACGGTGCGGCAGTGGTGCTGTACCGCTCGCGGCTGTCGTCGGCGGGCGCCCGCTACGAGGCGCTTTGCATCCGCAGACTCGGCTGAGACACTGCGCAGAAGCGGGGTTGCTCTGCCGCAGACGGGCTCCTACCATCGACGTTGTACGCGAACGGACGTTCGACCGCGTTCCGTCCGAAGGTGGGCGTACGGTGATCCCCTCACGTGAGCAGAAGGAGCTTCCAGCGATGACCGCAGACGACAAGGCCGCCAAGGCCCGCGACGCCGCCCTCCAGGGTGCCTTGACGCAGATCGAGCGCCAGTTCGGCAAGGGCACGGTCATGCGCATGGGGGACCCTGGCGCACAGGTGAGAGTGAACGCGATCCCGACGGGCGCGCTGTCGCTCGACCTCGCACTCGGCATCGGCGGCGTGCCGCGTGGCCGCATCGTCGAGGTCTTCGGCCCGGAGTCCTCCGGCAAGACGACGCTCGTCTACCACATCCTCGCCGAGGCGCAGAAGCTCGGCGGCACGTGCGCCTTCATCGACGCCGAGCACGCGATGGACCCGCTCTACGCGAAGGAGATCGGCGTCGACATCGACGCGCTGCTCGTCTCGCAGCCGGACTACGGCGAGCAGGCGCTGGAGATCGCCGACATGCTCGTGCGCTCGGGCGCCGTCGACGTGGTCGCGGTCGACTCGGTCGCCGCGCTCACGCCGCGTGCTGAGCTGGAGGGCCAGATGGGCGACCAGACGGTTGGCGTGCAGGCGCGCATGATGTCGCAGGCGATGCGCAAGCTGACGGCGAACCTCAACCGCACGCAGACGCTCTGCCTCTTCACGAACCAGATCCGCGAGAAGGTCGGCGTCATGTTCGGCTCGCCGGAGACGCAGCCGGGCGGTCGCGCGCTGAAGTTCTACTCCTCGCAGCGCCTCGACATCCGCCGCATCGAGACGATCAAGGACGGGACCGAGGCGGTCGGCAACCGCGTGCGCGTGAAGGTCGTCAAGAACAAGGTCGCGGCGCCGTTCAAGCAGGCCGAGTTCGAGATCGAGTTCGGCAGAGGCATCTCGACGACCGGCTGCCTGATCGACTACGGCATCGAGCACAACATCGTCACGAAGTCCGGCTCGTTCTTCTCCTACGGCGACGAGCGGCTGGGGCAGGGGCGCAACAACGCGAAGGCGTTCCTCATCGAGCATCCCGAGACGGCGAAGGAGATCGAGGACAAGATCTACGCCGCGCTCGGCCTGAGCCGTGACCTCGTCGCGCCGATCGACGGCGCCGAGGGCGACGGCGGGGCTGCGCTGGAGTCGGTGGCGGCGGCGTAAAGGGCGGTCAGTCGTGGAGGCGTTCGCCGCGCTGGTGCGAGAGCAGGCCGTCGATCCTGAGCTGCGACTCCAGCACGCGCTCGACCTCGCCTTCCGCTACCTCGGGCGGCGCGACCGGACCGTGCTGGAGATGCGGCGCTTCCTCGAAGGCAAGCGCGTCGAGCCGAGCGCGATCGACGAGGCGCTTGCGCGGCTGGAGCGCGAGGGGTATCTCGACGACGCCCGCTTCGCGCGCCAGTTCGCCGACGACAAGCGGCTGCTGGAGGAGTGGGGGGCGGACCGCATCGAGCGCCGGCTGCTGACGCTCGGCGTGCCCGCCCGGCTCGTGCGCGATGCCCTCGCCGCGCGCGACCGCGGCGGCGAGCTCGACGCCGCGCTTGCGCTGCTGCGCCGGCGCTTCCCGGCGCTCGGCGACGACCCGCGCGAGCGGCGGCGCGCGTACGGCGTGCTGGTGCGCAAGGGCTATGACCAGGAGCTCGCGTGGGACGCGATCCGCGCCCACGCGGGTGGCGCCGACCTCGACTGACCGCGCGGTGGCGGCCGGCTGCCAGGACGGCCTGAATTGCGCCTCCTCACCGCCGGTACTACGATCCACGGCAGCGAACGACTGGCCCGCGAGGGCATGAAACAGCAGCAAACGGCCTGAATCCTGGAATCTGACCTTTGACCGCCGCGACTCGATTGCTCAGCTCGCCTGCCGCCCCCATGCGCCGGCGAGCACTCTGGAGGCGCCGGCCGCGCTAGCGGCATGCGACCCCGCGGCGTCTCGGCGCGCCGCACCCCTGGATTCGCCTCGTGCTCTTCGCACGGCCCGTCCGACGCTACCCCAAACGGATCGTGAACCGGCCCGGCTCCCCCTGCCGGACTGAGGAAGAGGACAGCAATGGAGATCGTGATCGCGGCGGCGCTGCTGGCAGTGGGGCTCGTGCTGGCCGCCGTGCTCTACGGACGTGGACGACCGGCCGGGACGGCCGACGCCCGCGTGCCGAGCGCGGCGAGCGCCGCAGCGGAGGAACAGCTCAGCGCACGCCGCGCCGAGCTGGTGCGGATCGAGGAGCGCGTGCTCGGCAAGGAGGAGGCGCTTGACGCCCAGCGCGCGGAGATCGCACGCCGCGACCGCGCGATCGACGAGCGCGCCGCGACGCTCGAACAGAAGTCGGCGGAGCTTGAGGAGAGCCACCGCGAGCTGCAGCGGCAGCTCGAGCGGATCGCCGGCGTCACCGCCGCGCAGGCGAAGCAGCTCCTGCTCAAGGAGCTGGAGGATCAGGTGCGCCACGACTCGGCGAAGCTGATCCGGCAGATCGAGGAGGAGACGAAGCGCGACGCCGACCGGCGGGTGCGCAACATCCTCTCGGTCGTGATGCAGCGGATCGCCGCCGGGCATGCGACCGAGACGACGGTCGCCGTCGTCCAGCTCGCCTCCGACGACATGAAGGGCCGCATCATCGGCCGCGAAGGACGCAACATCCGCGCGCTGGAGAACCTCACGGGCGTCGACTTCATCATCGACGACACGCCGAACGCGGTCGTGCTCTCGGGCTTCGACGGCGTCCGCCGCGAGATCGCCCGCATGACGCTCGAGAAGCTGCTCGCCGACGGCCGCATCCATCCGGCGCGGATCGAGGAGATGTACTACCAGGAGAAGTCGGAGCTCGAGGACCACATCGCGGTGCTGGGCGAAGAGGCCGTCTTCGAGGCGAACGTGCAGGGCCTCGACCCGGAGCTGATCAAGCTGCTCGGGCGGCTGAAGTTCCGCACGAGCTACGGGCAGAACGTCCTGGCGCACTCGGTCGAGTGCTCGCGGCTGGCGGCGCTGATGGCGCACGAGCTGGGCGCCTCGCCGAGAACGGCGCGCCGCGCGGCGCTGCTGCACGACATCGGCAAGGCCGTCTCGCACGAGATCGAGGGCCCGCACGCGCTCGTCGGCGGCGACATCGCGCGCCGTCACGGCGAGTCCGAGGCGGTCGTGCACGCGATGGAGGCCCACCACAACGAGGTCGAGCCGCAGACGGTCGAGGCCGTCATCGTGCAGGCGGCCGACGCGCTCTCGGGCGCGCGGCCGGGCGCGCGCGGCGAGTCGCTGGAGCAGTACGTCAGACGCCTGCGCGACCTGGAGCAGATCGCCACGCGCCACGCGGGCGTCGACAAGGTCTACGCGATGCAGGCCGGCCGCGAGATCCGCGTGATGGTCGCCCCGACGAGCGTCGACGACGACGGCATGGCGCTGCTCTCCCACGAGATCGCCCGCGAGATCGAGAGAGAGCTGGAGTACCCCGGCCAGATCAAGGTGACCGTGATCCGCGAGAGCCGATCGGTCGAGTACGCCAGATAGGCCACCGGTACCCTGGGCGGGATGAAGCGCTACCACGTCACCACGTTCGGGTGCCAGATGAACGAGCACGACTCGGAGCGGATGAAGGGCATGCTCGAGTCGATCGGATACCGCGAGGCACCGAGCCCCGACGAGGCGGACCTGATCCTCTTCAACACCTGCTCGATCCGTGAGGCGGCCGACACGAAGTTCGTCGCGCATCTGGGCCACGCGAAGCGGCGCAAGCGCGAGCGCCCGGACGTCGTGATCGGCGTCGGCGGCTGCTGGGCGCAGTCGGTCAAGGACGAGGTGTTCGAGCGCTTCCCGTTCGTCGACGTCGCCTTCGGGCCCGGCCAGGTGCACAAGCTGGCCGAGTTCCTGACCAGCGACTCGCTCACCGCGCAGGGCTACTTCGAGTTCGAGGGCTTCGCCGGCGACCTGCCGGAGAAGCGCGCCCGCGACTTCCAGGGTTGGCTGCAGATCTCCGTGGGCTGCAACATGGTCTGCTCGTACTGCATCGTGCCGAGCACGCGCGGGCGGGAGGTCTCGCGCCCGCTCGCCGCGCTCGTCGGAGAGGTCGAGCGGATGGCCTCCGAGGGCGTGACCGAGGTCACGCTGCTCGGGCAGAACGTCAACGCCTACGGACGCGACCTGCCGCGCCGCGGCGAGCCGGCCGCGAGCTTCGCCGAGCTGCTGCATGCGGTCGACGCGGTCGAGGGGATCGAGCGGATCCGCTACACGAGCCCGCACCCGCAGGACATGAAGGAGGACGTGATCCGCGCGCACGCGGAGCTGCCGGCGCTGTGCGAGCACGTTCACCTTCCGCTGCAGAGCGGGTCGAGCCGGATCCTGAAGGCGATGCGCCGCACCTACAGCCGCGAGCGCTACCTCGACCGTGTGGCGCTGCTGCGCGAGCACGTTCCGGACGTCGCGCTGACGACCGACATCATCGTCGGCTTCCCCGGCGAGACGGAGGAGGACTTCGCGCAGACGCTCTCGCTGTGCGAGGAGGTCGCCTACGACGGCGCCTTCACGTTTGTCTTCTCGCCGCGGCGCGGGACGGAGGCGGCGACGCTGCCCGACCAGGTCCCGCATCCGGTCAAGGTCGAGCGCATGGAACGGCTCGTCGAGGTGATCCAGCGGCATGCGAAGGCGCGAGCGCAGCGCTTCGTCGGCCGCACGCTTGAGGTCCTGGTCGAGGGACCGTCGCGCACCGACCCGACGAAGCTGCGCGGCCGCTCGCGCCACAACAAGGCCGTCAACTTCAGCGGGCTCGCGCAGCCGGGCGAGTACGTGCAGGTCGAGATCGCGAGCGCGACGAGCCAGACGCTGGCAGGCGAGGAGTCGCTGCTCGCGCGCGCCGCGCGGTGAGCGGCGCGGAGGGGCGCCGGCCGGCCGGCAGCCGCGGGCTCGTCATCTTCGACTGCGACGGCGTGCT
>JBQCIQ010000174.1:0-3480 GCA_051953595.1 Conexibacter sp.
CGCCGCACGAAGAACAACCCGGTGCTGATCGGCGAGCCGGGCGTCGGCAAGACCGCCGTCGTCGAGGGGCTTGCGCAGCGCATCGCGTCCGGCCAGGTGCCCGAGCTGCTCAAGGGCAAGCAGATCTACACGCTGGACCTCGCGGCCCTCGTCGCCGGTTCGAAATACCGCGGCGAGTTCGAGGAGCGCCTCAAGAAGGTGATGAAGGAGATCACCCAGCGCGGCGACATCATCCTGTTCATCGACGAGCTCCACAACCTCGTCGGGGCGGGCGCCGCCGAGGGCGCGATCGACGCCGCGTCGATCCTCAAGCCGGCGCTGGCGCGCGGCGAGCTGCAGACGATCGGCGCGACGACGCTCGACGAGTACCGCAAGTACCTCGAGCGCGACTCGGCGCTGGAGCGCCGCTTCCAGCAGATCCGCGTCGACCAGCCGTCGACGGACGAGACCGTGCAGATCCTGCGCGGCCTGCGCGACCGCTACGAGCAGCACCACAAGGTGAACATCACCGACGAGGCGCTGGCCGCCGCGGCTGACCTGGCGGACCGCTACATCTCCGACCGCTTCCTGCCCGACAAGGCGATCGACCTGATCGACGAGGCCGCGTCGCGCATGCGCATCAAGTCGATGACGTCTCCGCCCGTCTACCGCGAGCTGGAGGACGAGATCGAGGAGACGCGCCGCGCGAAGGAGGCCGCGATCGAGGCGCAGGAGTTCGAGAAGGCCGCGAACCTGCGCGACCAGGAGCGCCAGCTGACGCAGAGAAAGCGTGAGCTGGAGGAGGCCTGGGAGTCCGGCGAGGGCGGCGAGCGCCCCTCGATCGGCGAGGAGGAGATCGCGGACATCGTCTCGATGTGGACGGGGATCCCGGTCTTCAAGCTCACCGAGGCCGAGACGGCGAAGCTGATGCGCATGGAGGAGGAGCTGCACAAGCGCGTCATCGGGCAGCACGCCGCGGTCGAGGTCATCTCGAAGGCGATCCGCCGTTCGCGCGCGGGCCTGAAGGACCCGAAGCGGCCGACCGGCTCGTTCATCTTCCTCGGCCCCTCGGGCGTCGGGAAGACCGAGCTGGCGCGGACGCTCGCCGAGTTCCTGTTCGGCGACGAGGACGCGATGGTGCGCATCGACATGTCGGAGTACATGGAGAAGCACGCCGTCTCGCGGCTCGTCGGCTCGCCTCCGGGCTACATCGGCTACGACGAGGGCGGTCAGCTGACCGAGGCCGTGCGGCGCAAGCCGTACAGCGTGCTCCTGCTCGACGAGATCGAGAAGGCGCACCCGGACGTCTTCAACATCCTGCTCCAGATCCTCGAGGACGGGCGGCTGACGGACGCGCAGGGTCGCACCGTCGACTTCCGCCACGCGATCGTGATCATGACGTCGAACATCGGCGCGAGCGAGATCGCGCGCAACACGCCGCTCGGCTTCGCCGTCTCCGACGACGAGACCGGCATCACGTACGACGACATGAAGAACCGGATCATGGGCGAGCTGAAGAAGGTCTTCCGGCCCGAGTTCCTCAACCGCATCGACGACGTGATCGTCTTCCACAAGCTGGCCAAGGACGAGATCAAGCAGATCGTCGAGCTGCTGCTGCTGCGCATCCGCGAGTCGCTCAAGGAGCGCGAGCTGCAGCTGGAGCTGACCGAGGACGCGAAGGACCTGCTCGTCGAGAAGGGCTGGGACCCCTCGATGGGCGCCCGCCCGCTGCGCCGCGCGATCCAGCGCTACATCGAGGATCCGCTCGCCGACTTCGTCCTGCGCTCCGAGCTGACGCCGGGCGGGACCGTGATGGTCGACAAGGCGCCCGAGGGCGACGACCGCGAGGTCTCGATCGAGGTCGTCCAGCCGAAGACGCCGGTCGGCGTCGGCGCGAAGGGCGACGACGACGACTCCGGCGACGACGACGGCGGACAGCCGGAAGCGCCCGGCGAGTAGCGCGTCGAGCCACACTGCATCGCTGTTTGCTCCGGGGCGGCCAAGTGGTCGCCTCGGAGCGCTTTACAAGCCTGGTCAGCGCTATTACCCTGACCGTACCCGCTGTGAATCGGGATTCACGGCGTCAAACGTCAGGGGGAAAGCATGGGGAAGCGAGGAGCGCTGCTCGCGCTCGTGGCTGTCGCGTGCCTCGCGGCGGTTCCGTCGGCCGCGTTCGCGAACAGGGCGATAGAAGTCGAACCGGCCGGGATGGTGGAAAAGTTCACGCTCCCGGGCGCGCCGATGGTCATAACCGACAGCAACGGCGTCGTCATACGGTGTGAAGTCACCTACAGGGAGGGATGGGAAAGGCGGATCGAAAAGATCCAGGGCACGGCCGTCGCCGGCATCACCGAAGGCAGGGCGTTCGGATGCTTCGGTGAAAACGGCATCGTCCGCGTCACCGAAGTGATCCTGCAGCTAGGGCAGGTGACCCCGAAGTACTACCAGTCGTTCAGGGGCATACTACCCAACATACAGTCGATCCTATTGATCGCGAATCCGCTGCGGATACTAATCTTCTACAGGGAAGTGCTTATCCCGACGAACGAAATGGGCTGCCTATTCCAGGGGCCCGTGGGCTTCGACACGGGCGGCGGACCGAACAGGATAACCAGGCTAATAATTCAGGCCAACCAGTTCGTTCCGCTGATACTTCAGCTATTCGGCACGCTGATGTGCCCCTTCAACATCAAGGTCGAAGGCACGTTCCAGATCGCACCTGAACTGAGGCTGCGGCTACTCAACCAGTGACGCCCCCCGGGGGAGCGGTCCGCACGTGGGCCGCTCCCTTCCGGCGGGTAGATTCCCGCCGATGAGCGAGCCGGTCGAGATCAGAGTGCGCGACGACGGTCCCTACAAGGTCACCGGCCCCGTGCGCCTGATCGACCCGGAGGGCGCCGAGATCCCGTACGACCGCGATCGGCCGCTGGTGCTGTGCCGCTGCGGGCGCTCGCGCACGAAGCCGTTCTGCGACAAGGCGCACCGCGAGAGCGGCTTCTCGTCGTGCGTGCGCGCGGCCGTGACCGGCCTCGACGCGCGCGACGCCTGAGCCGCCGCTTGCGCGCGTACCCTCGGGCGATGGCACGCGCGACGTCCATCCATGTCTGCTCCGAGTGCGGGCACGAAACGCCGCGCTGGGCGGGGCAGTGCCCCGGCTGCCGCGCGTGGAACACGCTCGTGGAGGAGGCCGTGGCCCGGCCTTCGGCAAGAGCTGGCCGCGGCGGGGGTGGGGGCGGTCAGGCGCTGAAGCCCGTCGCGCTCGGCGACGTGCAGGCCGAGGCGGTCGCGCGCCTGTCGACCGGGGTCGGCGAGCTGGACCGGGTGCTCGGCGGCGGGGTCGTCCCCGGCTCGCTCGTGCTGATCGGCGGCTCGCCGGGGATCGGGAAGTCGACGCTCACGACGATGGCGCTCGCGCACCTTGCGGCGGGCGGGCGGCGCACGCTCTACGTCTCCGCCGAGGAGTCGGCCGCGCAGATCAAGCTGCGGGCGGAGCGGCTCTCC
>JBQCIQ010000175.1:0-28537 GCA_051953595.1 Conexibacter sp.
GGCGTGCTGTTCACCGCGCTCGCGTTCGGCAAGCCGCTGCTGCTGAGCGCGGTCGGCGGCTTCCCCGAGGTCGCCGCCAGCGGCGCCGCCGAGCTGATCCCGCCCGGCGACCCGGTCGCATTGCACGACGCGCTCACGCGCCTGCTCGCCGATCCAGCCGCCCGCGACCGCCTCGCCAGCGCCGCCGCCGCGGCCGCCGCCGGGCCGTATTCATGGGACGCGATCGCGACGCAGCACCTCGCGCTCTACCGCGCGCTCGTGGCCGCGCGCCGCTGACGGTTGCGAACCCTCCGCACGTCAACCAGAATGCGGTGCGTGGATGGGAGATGGCTCCGCGCGCGCCGGGACGCATGGGTCGACCACGCCCTCGCCTACACGGTCGTCCCCGTCGTCCTGCTCGCCCTGCTGCTGCTCGCCGTCGCCCCGCTCGCGACCGCCGCGGCGCTAGCCGGGTTCGCCGTCGGCCGCCTGCTGCCGCGATATAAAAAAATCCAAAACCGTTTCACTAATGAGACTCTATTTCAGGGAAATAGCAGGGATTTTGCAGTGAAGGCGTTTTTGGCGCTGCGCATTCCGACGGCGGCTCAGGCGTCCCAGAAGCCCTCGTGGATCAGCTCGCCGTCTCGCTCGATGTGCGGGCCGAAGACGACGTAGGACAGCCCCTCGGGGCCGGCCTCGAACTGGCGGGTGACATGCGGCGCCAGGCGGATCGCGTCGAGCGCCTGGATCTCGCAGACCTCGTCGTCGAGCTTCACGCGCCCTTCCCCGGAGACGATCACCGCGATCTCCTCCGCGTCGTCGTGGCGGTGGGCGAACGCCTGCCGTCTGTTCGGGCGCAGCACGTGGTAGGCGAGTCCGATCCCGTCCGATTCCAGCGCGCGGCCCGCGAAGTGCGCCTCGCCGATCTCGGCGTAGCCGAACTTCGGCGCCGAGTCGTCGACCGAGGCGAGGTTCTTGATCGTGTAGCTCATGCGGCGAGGCTACCCCGCCGCCGCGCCGCGACTCGTCTTAGAGGCTTACTGCTTCTTGAGCGTTCGCATGAGCCTGCGGTGGCGTCGCAAGGTTCGCAGTCCAAGCGCCAGGAAGAAGGCGCCGGTCGCGAGCTCCGCGGCGGCCAACCAGAGGTGGTCCGCGCGCAGCGCACTCCTCCCCCACAAAAGGGCGCTGAAGACGCACGACGTAGTTGCCCCCATCGCAAGCAGATGTGCCTGTGTCTCGGTTCTCCGCATGCTTCTCGCCATGGTAAGAAGCCGGCTCACGAGCAGAGTGTCAAGCGATGGGGAGCCGAGGTCCATTCCGAGGCCGCGGGCTCTCCACAGCACCCCGAGCGACCACAGAAGCGCAGTGAACGGTCGATCGCGCGCGAGCAGGGCCGCATCGGCCTGCCACTCCTCGAGGTAGCGCGCGCGATGCTGGAAGGGGAGCAGGCGAACGGCGATCCGCATCAGCAGTCGGGTCAGGGGCGGAAGCCATCCGAGCGCCTCCGTCCCGATGATCCACGAAGCCACGGTCACGCCGACAAACGCGGCGGTCGTCAGGACAGCGGTCATGCGCGCGACGCTCCGGGCTGCAGTCGGCCGATCGGTCGCGGGGATCCGCTGTTGGAGGCAGAGCGCTCGGCAAGCAGCTCAGCGGCGGCTCGCGCGCCGTCCGCCGTCATCCGGTAGAGCCGCCGACGAGGCCGCCCATGCTCCGCGGGGTGACCGCACTCCCATTCGCTCGAAACCCAGCGCGCGGCCTCGAGCCGCGCGAGCGCGCGGTAGATGGTCGGGCTGTGCACGCCGGCCTCCTCGGCCAGGGAAAGTCCCCAATGGTGGCGCTCGGGATCCTCGACGAGGACATCCAGGATGGCCAGCATCTGGGGCGTGACACGAGAAATAGCCTCCATAGGACTATTGTACATACCATCGTGGCGAGAACGCGTCTTGAGATTCGCCAGAATCCCCCGCCGTGCTCGTCGTCGCGATCGTCTTTTGGGTCTGTGCGGCCCTGATCGTCTACACGCAGCTCGGCTACGGCCTGCTGCTCGCGCTGCTGGCGCGGCTGCGGTCCGAGCGTGAGCAGCCGATGCCGGCGCCCGCGGCTGACGCCGAGCTGCCGTCCGTCTCGCTGATCGTCGCCGCCTACAAGGAGGCGTCGGTGATCGCGCAGAAGGTCGCGAACGTGCGCGCGCTCGACTACCCCGCCGGCAAGCTGGAGCTGATCGTCGCCTGCGACGGCTCGCCGGACGCGACGCCGCAGCGCGCACGGGAGGCCGGCGCCGACGTCGTGCTGGAGCTGCCGCGCGGCGGCAAGATCCGCGCGCAGGACGCGGGCGTGCGCGCCGCCAGAAGCACCGTCACGGCCTTCTCCGACGCGAACGCCTTCTGGGCGCCGGACGCGCTGCGCCGCCTCGTCGCCCCCTTCGCAACCGACCAGCGAGTCGGTTACGTGTGCGGCCAGGTCTCGTTCACCAACGAGGCGGGCGGCGCGAACCAGGAGGGCCTGTACTGGCGCTACGAGATGGCGCTGCGCGCGCGCGAGTCCCAGCTCGCCTCCGTCACCGGCGGCAACGGCGCGATCTACGCCACGCGCAGAGATTCCTACATCGAGGTCGACCCGATCATGGGCCACGACCTCTCGTTCCCGTTCAACATGGTCAAGCGCGGCTGGAAGGCGCTCTACGCGCCCGACGCGCGCGCCACCGAGAAGATGGTCCCCTCGATCGAGGGCGAGTTCGCGCGCAAGCGGCGCATGATGAGCCACGGCTGGCCGATCGTCCTCACCGGCGGCCTGCTGTCGCCGAAGGGCTACGGCCCGCTCTACGCGCTGATGATCGTCTCGCACCGGGTGCTGCGCTACGCGATGCCGTTCCTGCACCTGCTGGCGCTGCTCGCGAACTCGATCCTCCTCACCACGAGCTGGATCTACGTCGTGACGATGGCGCTGCAGTGCGCGCTCGTCGGCGCCGCCGTGCTCGCGCGCTGGATCCCGAACCGCCTCCTGCTCGTCGCGCGCTGGTACGTGCTCACGCAGGCCGCGCTCGCCGCCGGGCTGTGGGACTGGCGCCGCCACGGCACCGAGGCCGGCTGGTCGCCGCCGGAGGGCACGCGGTGACGCGCGCGGTCAAGCGCGCGCTCGACCTGCTGCTCGGCGGGCTCGGCGCGCTGCTCACCGCTCCGCTGGTCGCGCTCGCCGCGCTCGCGATCCGGGTCGAGTCGCCCGGCCACCCGATCTACCGCCAGCGGCGCGTCGGCCGCGACGGCAGGCCGTTCGAGATCTACAAGCTGCGCACGATGGTGAGAGGCGCCGAGCTCATCGGCGCCGGCCTCGCGATCCAGGAGGGCGACGACCGCATCACGCGCGTCGGGGCGTTCCTGCGCCGCACCTCGCTCGACGAGCTGCCGAACCTGTGGAACGTCGTGCGCGGCGAGATGGCGATCGTCGGCCCGCGCCCGACGATCCAGGTCCAAGTCGACCAGTACAGCGAGCGCCAGCGCGGGCGGCTGAAGGTCAAGCCCGGCATCACCGGCTGGGCGCAGGTGAACGGGCGCGCGTCGCTGCCGTGGAGCGAGCGGATCGAGCTGGACCTCTGGTACGTCGAGCACTGCTCGCTCGCGCTCGATCTCAAGATCCTGGCGAGAACGGTGAAGATGGTCTTCAGCGGCGACGGCCTCTACAAGGGCGAGACGGGAGGGTGGGGCAAGTGACCGCAAGCGAGCGCCGCAAGGCCGTCCTGCTCACCGGCGTCGGCAAGCGCTACGACATCGTCTCCGCGTTCGCGCAGCACACGACCGTGATCGCGGCCGACCCGAGCCCGCTCGCGCCGGCGCAGTACGCCGCCCACCACCGCGTGGCACCGCCGCGGATCGACGACCCGGCGTACGTGCCATTCCTCGCGGAGATCTGCGCGCAGCACGACGTCGGCGCCGTCGTCCCGCTCACCGACCTCGACATCGAGGTGCTTGCGCAGGCGCGCGCCGACGGGATCCTGCCGGCCTTCACGCCCGACCCGGAGATCGCGCGCGCGACGTACGACAAGTACGAGACGCATCACCTCCTGCTGCGGCACGGCCTGCCGTCGCCGCCGACGGTGCTGCCGGGCGAGGAGCCCGAGTCGTACCCCGTGATGGTGAAGCCGCGGCGCGGCTCCGGCGCGCGCTCGATCCACCTCGCGCACGACGCCGAGGAGGCCGCCTTCTTCGTGAAGTACGTGCAGGAGCCGACGATGATCCAGCGCGCGATGCAGGGACCGGAGTTCAGCATCGACACGCTCTCCGACCTCGACGGCCGCTGCCTCAACGCGATCCCCCGCACGATGCTGGAGTCGCGCGGCGGCGAGTCGATCAAGGGCGCGCCGCTCGCCGACCCGGAGCTGGTCGAGCTGGGCCGCACCGTCGTCGAAACGCACGGCGTGCGCGGCCCGTGCACGGTGCAAGCCTTCCGCGATGAGGAGATCGGCCTCGGCATCACCGACGTCAACACGCGCTTCGGCGGCGCCTTCCCGGCGCCGATGTACGCCGCGCTGCCCGGCCGCACGTACCCGGAGCTGATCGTGCGGATGGCGAGCGGGCAGCAGATCGAGCCGCACGTCGGCGAGTTCGTCGCCGGCCGCCACTTCACGCGCTACTACTGGCAGGTGGAGCTCGACGAGCAGATGCAGCCGACGGGGCGGGACATCGTCGCCCCGCCCGGACCGCCGGCGCCGCGCGCCTAGATGGTTGATCCCACGATCTCGCGGCGCGAGACCATCTAGCTGCTGCGCCCGGCGGCGAAGCCGGTCACGCTGCCGCTGACGGTGATCGTGTTGCCGTCCTCCGTGAAGCTGAGCGTGTAGGTGCACGCGATCGGATTGCGGTGACTCGCTCGCGCCTTGCCTTGGCCCTTCGTCATCGCCGGTCTGGTGGATTCGTCCACTACGTTGCCTTCGGCGTCTCTCACGACGGTGGTCTCGGCGCCGAACGACACCGGGATCAGGATGGCGTTGCTGTTCAGGTCGTGACCTGGGCTCCAGGCGCCGCTGCCGTTCACGACGACTTCGAACGTGCCCGCTTGACTGCAGTCGAGCGTGACGGTCTGCGCGTTCGGCGCGTTGGTCGGCGCCGCCGACGCGGTACCGGCGGCTACGGCGGCCGCGAGGACCGCGATCGCGAGCAGGCTCGTGAGGCGACGGACGATGCTGCGCATACGGATGCTCCTTTCCCCTGGGGAGTCTCTGCGCCGCCGGCCTACCCCGTCGCCGCCGGCCGGCGCACACGGGAGGTCGTCGTCATGACACCGGTTGTCGGTGAGTGCGGCCGGCGAGCAGTGGCGAGTACGCGCACCGCGACGGGACGCGAGGCCCCTGCGGCATTCGTCTGATCGGCCGCGGTCGCGGCGCGCAGGCGGTAGGCGCCCGGCGCGGACAGGCGGAGCGTGCGGGCGAAGCCGCCGTCGTCCGTCGTGATGGTCCAGGCGAGCACGCGCTCGAACCGGTTGCCGGCCCGGCGCCGCTCGACCAGCACCCGCACCCGCGCCTTCGCCGGCGAGGTCGCTCCTGTCAGCTCCAGCTCGCCTCCCGGGCGCACGACGCGTCGCGAGACGCGCACCGCGATCCCGGTGCGCACCTGCGCCGGCACCGTGGGCGCCGCCAGCTCGCGCCCGCCGGGCAGCGTCGCGACCGCGCGCAGCGGACCGTTGACGAGCAGCGTCGGCGTGGCGCTCCAGATCCCGTCGGCGCCGGTGCGGGCCGCCGCGACCGCCCGCCAGACGCCGTCGGCGCCCTGCTGCTCGACGCGCACGTCCACGCCGGCCGGCCGCCGTCCGTTCCCGAGTGCGAGCCGGCCCGTCAGCAGCCACGGCGCCTGCTCGATCGGCGCGCCGACCGGGGCGAGCGTCAGCTCGTCTCGCGGGGCCGGCAGCAGCGCTGCGACCGCGCGCCGAATCTGCGGCAGCAGCGCGTACAGCGCGCCGCCGGGGCAGCTCGTGAAGTCGGCGTCGCGGTGGCCGGCGATGCGGGCGAAGCGCACGAGGGCGCCGCGGCGGTAGCGGTTCACGCCTCGCTCGCCGCCGCTCGACCGCTCGACCACGCTCCCCTGCGCCGGCACGCCGGCGAGCGACAGCTTCCACGCGAGCGCGCGCTCCAGTGCACGCAGCGCCACGGCCGGCGGCGACGCGGACGTGTAGCTGCCGATCATCGCCACGCCGGTCGAGACCGCGTTCCAGCCGCCAGACTGCGCACCGAGCACCGGCTGGTCGACGCCGCCGGCACGTCCCTCGAAGACCGTCCCGTAGCGGTCGACGAGCAGGTCGTAGCCGATGTCGTTCCAGCGGTTCCCGTCGCGGTGGAAGAGGCAGATGCCGAGCACGATCGCGGCCGACTGCGCGCGCGAATACGCGCTCAGCGTCTCGGTGTGGTGGACGACGGCGAAGTCGACGCGCCCGTAGCGCGCCGGCACGCGCGGGCGGCAGCGGTCGTGGGGATCCCACGCGCTGCGCGGGACGATCGGCGGGCCGCCCGCGACGCTGCGCGCGGCCGCGCGTGCACCGGGAGCCGGGCCGGAGGCGCGCCCGAGCGCGACCGCGCGCACGCGCAGGTCCCGCACCGGCGCCGCGCCGCGCAGCTGCACGGCGACGGCACGCCCGCTCCACACCGGCTCGCCCGCAACCACGCGCGCCCAGCGGCTCCAGCGCCCGTCCGTCCGGCGCGCCCGCAGCTCGACCTGCGCGCCCGCACCGCGCCACTGCGCCCCGACCAGCTCGAACGGCCGGGCCGGACGCAGCTCCGGCGTGCGCCAGCCGGCGCTGGCGTCGGCCCCCGCCGGCACGGCGACCGCGAAGCTCGATGGCGGCCCGGCGGCGACGCACGCGGCGGGGACCGCGGCCAGCAGGACGGCGACGGTCGTCGCGACGAGGGGGATGCGCATCATGCGCATCCGAACACGGTAGGACGGCGATCTATGCGGTCGCCGTGCGCGAGCGCGAGCGCGCGGCCCGTCTGCGCGCGGCTCTTGTGCGCGCCGAGCTGGCCGTCCGCGTCGTCCAGCAGCCGTCGACGAACGCGGCGATCTCGCCGGTCAGGCGCTCCGGCCTCGTGCGCAGCTCGATGATCGAGTCGGCGTTCAGGAGCCGCCCGTTCGGCAGCTCGGCGGCGAGCATGTCGGCGTCCGAGAACGGGTGGACCGGATCGCGCGGGTGCCCGATCACGAGCGCCGGCGCCTCGAACGTCCGCCGCTCCGTGCGGTGCGGCGCGATCCGTCCGAAGAAGAGGCCCTGCAGCAGCGCCCCGCTCGGGCCGGGATCCTGCGAGGCCGCGTCGACCAGGATCTCGGCGACGAGCGGCAGCGGCCGCCGCGGCACGCGACGTGCGACCTGCGCGACGACCTTCGTCACCGGCTCGCCGAACGTGAGCGCCACGAGCAGCGGCGTGAACGCCAGCGCGCTGGCCAGCAGGCCGTTGTCGAGCACCGGCATCTCGATCACCATCCCGCGGACGCGCTCAGGCGCGAGCGAGGCGACCTCCAGCGTGACGTTCGCGCCCAGCGACGTCCCCCCGATCACCGCCTGCTCGATCTCCAGCTCGTCGAGCAGCGCGATCGTCTGCCGCCCGAACGCCGTCATCGAGTAGCGCCACATGTCGCGCGGACGGTCGGAGCTGCCGTGGCCGAGCGGGTCCATCACGATCACCCGCTCGCCGCGCTCCGCCAGCGCTCGCGCCAGCGGCTCCTGCATCCGCTGCGACAGCAGCAGCCCCGGCAGCAGCACCGTCGCGCGCGGGCCGTCGCCATAGACCGTGAACGCGATCTGCTGACCCTCGTGCGTAAAGGACGCCATCGTGATCCGAGAGTACCGTGGCCCCGCGCGCGCGGGGACAGCTCATCGCACCGGCAAATGCGTCAAGCTCCCGCTCCGCCGTTTTCTCCTCCGCGGCGCGCTCCTCCTCATGAAGCCAGACGTACGCGACCGCCTCGGTCGGACGATCGAGGACATCGGACCCCTGCCGGTGCTCGGCGGCACCGTCGCGCGCGTGCGCCAGCTGGCGGCCGACCCGGACGCGACGACCCCGCAGCTCGTCGCGGTGATCGACGGCGACGAGTCGTTCAGCGCGAACCTGCTGCGGTACGCCAACTCTGCCGCCTACGCGCGGCCGCTGCGCGCGCGCACGATCCACCAGGCGGTGACGATGGTCGGGCGCGACGCGCTCGCGCGCATCGCGATGGAGTCCGCCACGTACAGCCTGCTGGAGCAGATGCCGGGGGCGGGAGGCCGCTCGCGCGGGGCGATGCACCTGCACGCGGTGAGCGTCGCCTCGTGCGCAGTGGAGATCGCCCAGCGCACCGGCACCGGCGTCGAGGTCGTCCACCTCGGCGGCCTGCTGCACGACATCGGCAAGCTCGTGCTGCCGCTCGCCTTCGGCGAGGACGCGGTCGACGCGATCGCGCGCGAGCATCCCTCCGGCGCGGCCCGCGTCATGCGCGAGCGCGAGCAGCTGGGCGTCGACCACGCCTACGCCGGTGCGCTGCTGGCCGACCAGGAGGGCGCGCGCGGCGAGCTGTTCCAGACGATCAGCTTCCACCACGGCGGCCTGCCCGGACCCGAGGCGCCGACGCGCGAAGCCGCCTGCGTGCAGCTCGCCAACGTCGTCGTCGGCATGCTCGCGGGCGAGGAGGCCGACCAGGAGCTCGTCCACGTCGCGCTGCGAGCGCTCGGCGCCGCGCCGGCGATCCTCGACGAGGTCGCGGAGGCCGCGCTGTCGCAGCAGCGCGCCCCGGCCCCCGCCGTCGACGGGCTGGCGGCGCGCATCGCCTCGCTGGAGCGGCTTGCCAGCACCGACGAGCTGACCGGCCTCGCCAACCGGCGCGAATGGCTGGCGCAGACGCGGACGCGCCTCGCCGGCGGCGAGGACGGCGCGGTGCTCGTGTGCGACGTCGACCGCTTCAAGCAGATCAACGACCGCGTCGGCCACCTGAACGCCGACCTTGTGCTGACCGAGGTCGCGCGCGTGCTCGCACGCCATGGCGACGCCGGGCGGCTCGGCGGGGACGAGTTCGCCGTCTGGGTCGAGTGCGACTCCGAGACGGCGCAGGAGGCGGTCGGCGCGATCGTCGCCGAGGTCGGCGCGCGCCTCCCCGGCGACGGCCAGCTGCCGGCCGTGACGGTCTCGATCGGCGCTGCCCTGACGGCCGAGCGCGGTCGCGAGCTGACGCGCCTGCTGGAGGCCGCCGACGCGGCGCTCTACGAGGCCAAGGAAGCCGGTCGCGCCCGGGCCGCGCTCGCCGGCTGACCCCTTCGTCCGCGGCGTCGTCGCCTATGCAGCCGGCCTCGTCCCCGCCACGACGAAGCCGAGGATCGCGGCGAAGAAGCGCCCGCCCGCGTGCGCCTCGTCGATCGCGTCCCACCACGCGATCAGCTCCTCGGGCGTGAAGGAGCCGGCCGCGAGCGCAGCGTCGAGATGGCCGGAGAGGACCCAGCCGAAGAAGTCGAACGGGACCTCGACGGCGTGCGGGACCGTGACCACGTCGACCAGCCCCGCGTCGCGCACGAGCCGCGGCAGCATGCGGCCGACGCAGCCGTTCGCGACGCCGTCGCTGTAGCTGCGCACGATGCGGCGCGTCAACTCGTGGTCGGCGCCGTCGATCGCGAACGTGTCCCAGTCGAGCTCGAACAGCACGAGCCGGCCGTCGGGCCGCAGCACGCGCGTCATCTCGGCGATCAGCTCCGGCGGTTCGCCGTGCGCATGCATCAGCAGCCGCTCGGCGCGGCAGCCGTCGACCGAGGCGTCAGGCAGCGCGAGCGTCTTCGCATCGCCGACCTGGAAGCTCACGGGCAGGTTGCGCCCCAGCGAGCGGCGCGTCGCCTCCGCGATCACGAGCGGCGAGGCGTCGATCCCCAGTACGTGCCCCGTCGGCCCCACGCGGCGCGCGATCGTGCGCACGTCGTCACCTGCGCCGCAGCCGACCTCCAGCACGCGCTGGCCGCGGTGGAGCCGCAGCTGGTCGAGCATGACCGGCTTGAGCGCGCGCACCGCCGGCAGCCGGTTGCCGGCGTCGAAGAAGCGCAGTGCGAAGCCGGGATCGGTCGTGACCGGCGGCGCGAGCGGGATTCCCGCCTGGTCGAACGTGCTCATGCGAGCCACTCCGCGATCAGCCGTCCGATCAGCGGCCCCTGATCCTCCTGCAGGAAGTGGCCGGCGTCGGGGATCACGTGTGCGACCTCGGTGCCGATCGCCTCGGCGAAGCGCTGTCCGGTTCTGAGCGGGATGATCGGGTCGCTGTCGGCCCACAGCACGAGCTTCGGCCGTGCGTCCCGCGCGAGCGCGTCGAGCACGCGCTGCCCCTGCGCCGCGCCCGGCTCCTCGGGCGTGCGCGGGATCAGCAGCGGGAAGGCGCGCGCGCCCGCCTTCGACGCGCCGTCGACGAACGGCGCCTCGTAGGTGGCGATCACCTCGTCGCCGGGATCGCGGTGGCAGCCGCCGCGCACGAGCATCCCAATCGGCAGGTCCTCCGTCCGTGCGACGAAGTCGCGGAACATCGTCCACGCGTCGCTCATCTGCTGGCGGCCGGTGAAGAGGCCGGTGTCCATCACGACGATCCGGTCGATCCGGTCCGGGTGCTCGACGGCGACGCGCAGGCCGATCGGGCCGCCCCAGTCGTGCACGACGATCGTCGCGCCGCGCAGGTCGAGGCGTTCGACGAGGTCGGCCAGCAGCGCGGTGTGCCGATCGTAGGAGTACCAGTCGAGGTCGGCAGGCTTGTCCGAGCGGCCGAAGCCGGCGTGGTCGGGGGCGATGCAGCGAAAGCCGGCGCTCAGCAGCGGCGGCATCACCTGTCGCCACAGGTACGACCAGGTCGGCTCGCCGTGCACGAGCAGCACGGGTGCGCCGTCCCCCTCGTCGATGTGGGCCAGTCGCAGCCCGTCGACCTCGCGCCAGTGTGGAACGAACGGGAAGTCCGGCAGATCTGCGAAGCGCTCCTCGGGCGCTCGCACGGCCTCCGTCATGTGCTCCAGCCCCTCTTTAGCGGACGCCAGCGCATTGGCTGCGCGACCAGTTGGCACGGAACTCTAGCTGGGTCGGGCTGATGCGCCCAGCGGCGATGTTCGTGCCGTGACGGTGTACGGCCGGTGTTGGATGGGCCTGCTGCGGGCACCGCGGGATAACCTGCCTGCGTCTCGCTGCCCCTCGTCCCGCGACTTCCAGAGCGTCACATGGCCACGACCGAGCCCCAGACCACGACCCAGGTCGACGACCGCCTCGCCGTCGACACGATCCGCACCCTCGCGATGGACGCGGTGCAGAAGGCCAACAGCGGCCATCCCGGGATGCCGATGGGGATGGCCCCCGTGGCCTACCTGCTGTTCAAGGAGGTCATGCGGCACAACCCGCGCGACCCGCACTGGCAGGACCGCGACCGCTTCGTCCTGAGTGCCGGCCACGGCTCGATGCTGCTCTACGCCGTGCTGCACCTGTCGGGCTACGACGTCACGCTCGACGACCTCAAGGCCTTCCGCCAGTGGGAGTCCCGCACGCCCGGCCACCCGGAGGTCCACCACACGCCCGGCGTCGAGACGACCACCGGCCCGCTCGGGCAGGGCTTTGCGAACGCGGTCGGGATGGCGCTCGCCGAGCGCTTCCTGCGCGAGCGCTTCGGCGCGGACGTGATGGACCACCGCATCTTCGGCATCTGCTCCGACGGCGACCTGATGGAGGGCGTCAGCGCCGAGGCGGCGTCGATCGCCGGCCACCTCGGGCTTGGCCGCCTCATCTTCCTCTACGACGACAACCACATCTCGATCGACGGCGACACGGCGCTGAGCTTCGACACCGAGGACGTCGAGGCGCGCTTCCGCGCGTACGGCTGGCACACCCAGCACGTCGACGACGCGAACGACCTCGACGCCCTGCGCGCCGCGATCGCCAAGGGAATCGCCGAGGAGGAGCGCCCGTCGCTGATCCGCGTCCGCTCGCAGATCGCCTACGGCTCGCCCAACAAGGTCGGGACCGCGGGCGCCCACGGCGCGCCGCTCGGCGAGGACGAGGTGCGCGCGACGAAGGAGGCGTTCGGCTGGGATCCGGACAAGCACTTCTACGTGCCCGACGGCGTCTACGAGCACTTCGGCACGATCGAGCGCGGCGCGCAGGAGCAGCGCGAGTGGGAGCACCGCTTCCGCGCCTGGCAGGACGCCAACCCGCAGCTCGCGCAGGAGTGGGACGCCGCCTGGGCGGGTCGCCCGCTGCCGGGGATCGGCGCCGCGCTCCCGACCTACGAGCCGGGCAAGAAGCTCGCCACGCGCGCGGCCTCCGGCGAGGTGCTGCAGGCGATCGCGCCCTACCTGCCGACGATGGTCGGCGGCTCCGCCGACCTCAACGAGTCGGTCAAGACCGGCATCAAGGCGGACGACGCCTACAGCCGTGAGAAGGCGTGCCGCAACGTCTTCTGGGGCATCCGCGAGCACGCGATGGGCGCCGCCGTCAACGGCATGCAGCTGCACGGCGGGATCGTCAAGCCCTACGGCGCGACGTTCCTGCAGTTCGCCGACTACATGCGTCCGGCGATCCGCCTGTCCGCGCTCATGAGCATCCCGGTGATGTGGATCTACTCGCACGACTCGGTCGCGCTCGGCGAGGACGGCCCGACGCACCAGCCGGTCGAGCACCTTGCCGCCCTGCGCGCGATCCCGGGCCTGACGGTGATCCGCCCGAGCGACGCGAACGAGACGGCGGTGGCGTGGCGCGTGATGGTCGAGGAGATCGACGGGCCGTGCGTGCTCGTGCTGAGCCGCCAGAACCTGCCGGTGCTCGACCGCTCGGCGGACGGCGCCGGCGCGGCCGAGGCGCTCGTGCGCGGCGCCTACGTGCTGGCCGAGCATGCGGACGCGGTCGCGACGATCGTCGGCACCGGCTCCGAGGTCTCGCTGGCGCTGGAGGCGCGCGACCTGCTCGCCGGCGAGGGCGTCGCCGTGCGCGTCGTGGCGATGCCGAGCTGGGAGCTGTTCGCCGCGCAAGACGAGGCGTACCGCGAGGCGGTGCTGCCGCCGGAGCAGCCGAAGGTCTCCGTCGAGGCCGGCATCGCGATGGGCTGGGCGCGGTGGGTCGACGCGTCCGTCTCGATCGAGCGCTTCGGCGCCTCGGCGCCGGGCGAGACGGTCATGCGGGAGCTGGGCATGACGCCCGAGCATGTCGCCGCGACGGTGCGCGGGCTGCTCGCCTGAGCCGCCGGCGCTCAGTGCAGCGTCTCGCCGCGAGCGAGCATCGCCACGAATCTGTCGATCCGGTCGGCGCGCGTCTGCGGCCGCTTGGCGTCCTGCACGCGGTAGAGGATCGCGTAGCGGTTGGCGCCTCTGAGCGTGGCGAAGAAGGCCGCCGCTCTCGGGTTCGCGTCGAGCGCCGCCTGCAGGTCGGGCGGTACGGTCGCGCTGCGCTGGCCGTCGTAGGCGTCGTCCCAGCGGCCGTCGGCTCTGGCCGCCTCGACCTGCGCGAGCCCGGCCGGGCGCATGCGCCCCGCGGCGATCAGCCGCTCGGCGTGCTCGGTGTTGATCTTCGACCAGCGGCTGCCGCGCTTGCGCGGCGTGAAGCGCTGCAGGAACCAGGTCTCGTCGAAGGCGCGCTTCTGCCCGTCGATCCAGCCGAAGCAGAGCGCTGCGTCAAGCGCCTCGGCGTAGGTGACGGTCGCGATCCCGCTCGCCTTCTTCGCGATCTGCAGCCAGACGCCCAACGCGCGCGCGTGCTCGCGCTCCAGCCACGTCTCCCAGGCCTGTGCGGACGCGAACGGGAGGATCGGGAGCGCGTCGGCCGGCATCGGGACCGAGTGAAGCAGACGCCTGCGCCGCAGTGCGGGAGGGGGCCCGCATGCGAGCCCCCTCCCGACCGCTGTAGGTAGGTCCGCGCCGCGTCTCCGCAGCGAAGCGCCGGAGACCCTAGCCATCCGACGCTCCCGATGCGCCGGTTGCCGGTAAAGCTTTGCTCAGTGCGAAAGAAGAACTGACGCGCTGGAGCGGTTCCCGCTCCAGCGGGGGCGTGCCGAGCGGCCAGGCAATCCCCACGACGGCTTTCGCGCGCGCTAGGCTGGCGCCGTGAGCTCTGCGGGGGGCCCATCCGGCACGCAAACCGGGAACCAGGCGCCCGGCGACTCGGTGCGCGCGCACCAGCGCTCCCTCCACGTCGGAGTCCCGCTCGAGCGCGTCCGCGAGCTGACCGCGCTCGACGAGGCGATCGCAGCCGCGGCGGGCGGCGCCGGCCGTGTCGTGGTGCTGGAGGGTGCCGGCGGGATCGGCAAGACGCTGCTGCTCTCGCACGCGATCGAGCGCGCGCAGGCGAGCACGATGACGGTGCTGCGGGCGCGCGGCGGCGAGCTGGAGCGGCAGTTCCCCTTCGGCGTGGCGCTGCAGCTGTTCGAGCCGTACCTGTCGAGCGCGTCGCCCCGCGAGCGCAGACGCGTGCTCGCCGGCGCAGCGGCGCACGCGGCGCCGCTGCTGTCCGGCGCCGTCGTCCGCGGCGAGAGCAGTGCTCCGGACTTCTCCGTGCTGCACGGACTCCACTGGCTCGTCGCGAACATCGCCGAGCGTCGACCGCTGCTGCTGGCGGTCGACGACGCGCACAGCGCCGACGAGGCCTCGCTGCAGGCGCTGCTGTTCGTCGCGCAGCGGATCGAAGACCTGCCGCTCGCGATCGTCGCGACGGCGCGGCCGCGTCCGGCCGCCGGCGCAGGCAGCGGGGACGGGCTCAGCGCGCTCCTGACGCACCCGCTGACCCGCCGCTTCGAGCTGGGCCCGCTGAGCGAGCACGCGATCGCCACGATCGTGCGGCGCTCGCTGCCGGACGCGGACGACGACTTCTGCGCCGCATGCGCGCGCGTCACGAACGGCAACCCGTTCTTCCTGCGCGAGCTGCTGAACGACCTGCGCGCCTCCGCGGCGGCCGACGAGCCGGCGGTCGGCTCCGAGCGCGTCCAGCAGGTCGAAGCACTCGGACCGCTGACGGTCGCGCAGGCGGTCGACGCGCGCATTCGGCGGCTGTCGCCCGGCGCGCCCGCGCTCGCGCATGCCGTCGCCGTGCTGGGGGACGACGTGCCGCTCGTGCAGGCGGCCGCGCTCGCCGGGCTTGAGGTCGTGGAGGCCGCGACCGCCGCGGACGAGCTCGCCGGCGCCGACGTGCTGCGCTCCACACCCGAGCTCGGCTTCGTGCACCCGATCGTGCGTCAGGCGGTCTACCTCGGCATCCCGACGGCCGAGCGCGGTCGGCTGCATCTCACGGCCGCCGAGCTGCTGCGCGCGGGCGGCGCAGCCGACGGCGACGAGCGCGCGGCCGCGCATCTGCTGGAGACGCTGCCGGTCGGCGCGCCCTGGGTGATCGCCTGCCTGCACACCGCGGCCAGACGCGCGCTCGCGGGGGGCGCGCCCGACACCGCTGCGCGCTGCCTGCTGCGTGCGCTCGACGAGGCGCCCGCGCAGGCCGAGCGCGCCGAGCTGCTCGTCGACCTCGGCCGCGCGGAGGCGCTCGCCGGCCTGCCGAGTGCGATCGACCGGCTGCGCACGGCCGTCGCGCTGCTCGACCAGCCGCAGGCGCGCGCCCGCGCGCTCGCGCAGCTCGGCCAGGCGCTCTACGCGGCGGGCGACAACGCCGGCGCGGCGAGCGCCTTCGACGAGGGCCTGCGCGTGCTCGAAGGCGCCGACCCCGTGCTCGAGGAGCAGCTGACCGCCGGGTACCTCGGCGCCGCACGACTCGACTTCCGCACGCGCGAGACGGCGCAGGCGCGCTTCCGCGACCTGCTCGCGGGCTCGACCGAGGCGGCGACGCCGGCCCAGCGCGAGCTGCTTGCGCAGCGGGCGCTCGAGCACGCGATGCAGGGCAACGCGCCTGCCACCGAAGTGATCGAGCTGATCCGCCTCGCGCACGCCGGCGGCGAGCTGCTGCGCGAGGCGTCGAGCGACGGCGTCGCGTGGGCGGGATCGGTCGCGGCGCTGCTGTTCTGCGACGCGCTCGCAGAGGTCGAGGCGGCGACCTCGCTCGGGCTGGAGGACGCGCGCAGACGCGGCTCGGTGATCGGCTTCGCGATCATGTCGACTGTCCGCGGCGCGGCGCGCTATCTGCGCGGCGATCTGACAAGCGCGCTCGGAGACCTCGAAGGCGGCCTCGAGCGCGTGCCGCTGATGGTGCTCGTGAAGCCGTTCGCGCACGGCTGGATGGCGCTCGCGCACATCGACCGGGGCGAGTACGAGCAGGCACACGCGCTCGTGAGCGAGCCCGACGAGGAGCAGGACGCGCACTTCACCTACAACTGGGCGCTGTTCGCGCGCGGTCGCCTGGCGCTGGTGCAGGACGACCCGGAGCGCGCGCTCGACGACCTGCTCGAGTGCGGGCGCCGACAGCTGGCGGTGCCCGCGCCGAACCCGAGCGTGCTGCCGTGGCGCTCGGAGGCGGCGCTGGCCGCGCACCGGCTCGGGCGCGCCGACCAGGCGCGCGGCCTGGCGCTCGAGGAGCTTGAGCTTGCGCGCGCGTTCGGCTCCCCGCGCGCGATCGGCGTGGCGCTGCGCGCGGCCGGACTGGCGGCCGAGGACGACGGCGAACGGCTGCGTCTGCTGGAGGAGGCGGTCGCGACGCTCGAGGCGTCGCCGGCGCAGCTCGAGCTTGCGCGCGCGCTCGTCGCGCTCGGTGCCGCACAGCATGGGGCCGGCCAGCGCACGACCGCGCGCGAGACGCTGCGCATGAGCCTCGACATCGCCCATCACGCGGGGGCGAGACGGCTCGCCGGCGTCGCGCGCGCCGCGCTCGTGGCGGCGGGCGCGCGTCCGCGCCGCCCGGCGGTGCGCGGCACCGACGCGCTCACGCCGAGCGAGCGGCGCGTCGCCGAGCTGGCCGAGCGCGGCCTCACGAACCGCGAAATCGCGCAGGCGCTGTTCGTCTCGACGAAGACGGTCGAGTTCCACCTGCGCAACGCCTACTTCAAGCTGCGCATCCGCTCGCGCGCCGAGCTGAGCGACGCGCTGCGCGACGGCGCGGTGTCAGGCGCGACCGTAGACGGGGATCGCGGCGCCGCTGGTGGCGGCGCCTTCCTCTGAGCACAGGAACGCGATCGTCGCCGCGAGCTGGGCCGGCTGCACCCACCGGGTGAAGTCGGCGCTCGGCATCGCGGCGCGGTTCGCAGGGGTGTCGATCACGCTCGGCAGCAGCGCGTTGCAGCGCACGCCCTCGTCGCGGTACTCGACCGCGACGGCCTGCGCGAACGCGATCACGCCGGCCTTCGCGGTCACGTAGCCGGCCGCCCCGGGGAACGGCGCCAGCGCCGCGCGCGTGCCGACGCACACGATCGCGCCGCCGCCGGCGGCGACGAGGTGGGGCAGCGCCGCCTGCGTGACGAGGTAGGTGGGGCGCAGGTTGAGCCGCAGCTGCGCCTCGAACGTCTCGACCGGCTCCTCCGCCACGCGCGCGCCCTGCGCGAAGCCGCCGACGAGGTTCACGACCGCGCGCAGCGGTGCGTCCGCGCGCTCGGCCGCCTGCAGCACCGCCGTGCCGACCGCCTCGGGCTCGAACAGATCGGCCTGCACGAGCTCCAGCCCCTCTCGCCGCTCGACGCGCTCCAGCTCGCGCTCGACGACCCACGGCACGACGACCCGCCAGCCGTCGTCGAGCAGACGCGCGACGACGGCGGCGCCGAGGCCGCCGGTCCCGCCTGTGACGAGCGCGCTGCGATCGGCCGACATGCCGTCCAGCCTATCGGAGGTCTCCTGCACCAATCCCCGCAAATTGCGGGGCGCCCTCAGACACGTCGGGGGGGCGAAACTGGCCCGCTGTCTAAGGTGTCCCGACCCCCATGGCGAAGGACACCGAGAAGCTCATCCGCCAGCTCTCGCTCATCAGCTACCTGATGGCAGAGCGGCGCCCCGTCACCGCTCCCGAGATCCGTCGCGACGTCGAGGGCTACAGCGCGATGAACGAGGACGCCTTCGCGCGTCGCTTCTACGCCGACCGCTCCGAGCTGGAGGCGCTCGGCATCCAGCTGTCCGTCGACAAGCCGGTCGAGGGGCTGGCCGAGCAGGAGAACTACTCGCTGCCGCCGGAGAACTTCCACCTGCCGGCGATCGAGTTCACCGACGCCGAGCTGGCCGGCCTGCAGACGGCGCTGTCGCTGCTCGACGGCGAGTTCGCCTACGCCGAGCCGCTGCGGCTCGCGCTGCAGCAGATCTCGTGGGGGCGCTCGAATCCGCTTCAGGCGCCGGAGCAGCGCTCGATCGCGCTCGGCATCACCGCCTCGGCCGGCGGGCACGAGCTGTCACAGCGGCTGGCGAAGATCGAGACGGCGATCTTCCGCCGCAAGACGATCGTCTTCGACTACTACACGATGCAGCGCGACGAGCTTGGATCGCGCAAGGTCGACCCGTACCAGCTGCTGTTCCAGGGCGGCCAGTTCTACCTCGTCGGCCGCGCGCACGAGCGCGACGCGATCCGCGTCTTCCGCCTCTCGCGCATCCGCGGCAAGGTCGCGTACGCGTCGAAGGCCGAGCACGACTTCCAGCGCCCTGAGGACTTCGACCCGCGCGCCTACGCGAACCGCATCCAGTGGCAGTTCGGCGAGCCGGTCGGGACGGCCGAGGTGCGCATCGGCGAGACGATCGGCTGGCAGATCGAGCGCCACTTCGGCCGTTACGGCGAGATGCGCCCGGCGGACGACGGCTCGGGCGACCGCATCTTCACGACGGAGTACGCGGACGCGCGCCAGCTCGTCGCGTGGGTGCTCGGGCTCGGCGAGCACGCCCGTCTGGTCGGTCCGCCCGAGCTGGTGGAGGAGCTGGAGAAGCGGCTCGGGCTGCTCGTGGAGCGCCACGAGGGCGAGCTGGAGCTGGCGGCGCCGGTCGCATCCGGCGGCGACGACGCGGCGGCGGAGGCGGAGTCGAACGGGAGCGGTCGCGGGCGCGAGGCGGCGGCGATCCGCCCGGAGCGCTTCGCGCGGCTCGTCACGCTCGCCTCGATCCTGATTCAGAACGGGCGCGAGGGTCGCAAGATCGCGGCCGCCGAGGTGCGTGAGGCGCTGCAGGTCTCCGAGCAGGAGCTGGAGGAGGACATCGGCGTGCTGAACGTCGTGAACTTCGGCGCCGGCTCCTACGTCCTCTACGCCGAGGTGCAGGAGGACGGGATGATCGAGGTCGACCCGGAGGCCTACGGCGACTCGTTCGCGCGGCCGGCGCGCCTGCTGCCGGTCGAGGCGAAGGCGCTGATCGCGGCGATCGACCTGATCGGCGAGCACATCCCGGAGGGGTCGCTCGCCTCCGTGCGCAAGAAGGTCGTCGGCGCGCTCGGCGAGGACCCGATCCGCGAGGGCCTGCAGGTCGCCACCGCCGGCGGCGACGACGCGCAGGTCGCGCGGACCGTCTCCCGCGCGATCGCCGACCAGCGGCTGCTGGCGATCGAGTACTTCAAGGAGAACGAGGGCGTCTTCTCCAAGCGCACGGTCGAGCCGTACGCGCTCATCAACGGGCGCGAGGGCTGGTACGTCGCCACCTTCGACCCGGCGAAGGACGCGGTCCGGCACTTCCGCCTCGATCGCATCAAGTCCGCGACGGCGACCGACGAGCGCTTCGAGCCTCGCCCCGAGGTCGACCCCGCCGCCGACGTCGACGGCTGGCCGCGCACCGGCGAGGTGCCCGCCTCGCGCCGCGCGCGGCTGTGGATCTCGCCCGAGCGCGCGCGCTGGGCGCGCGAGGAGCGCACGGTCGTGGAGGAGCTTGCCGATGGCTCGGTGATCGTCGAGCTGAGCTTCGCCGGCGTCGCCTGGCTCGTGCGCGAGGTGCTGAAGGAGGCCGGCGACGCGGCCGTGCTGGAGCCCGAGGACGCCCGCACGGCGGTGCGCGCCGCCGCGGCGCACCTGACGGCCGCCTGATCCGCGCCGCGCGCGGGTACACCGTGCGCATCGAGCTGCTGCGGATCTACCTGCAGGACCACCTCGCGAGCGCGTCGGGCGCGGTCGAGCTGGCACGGCGCGCGCACGGTCCGAACCGCGAAAGCGAGTTCGGTCCCGGCCTCGCCGCGCTGCAGCAGCACCTGACCGACGACCGCGCGGCGCTGCTCGACGTCATGCGCCGGCTGGGCGTCGGCGCCGACCGGCTCAAGCTCGGCGCCGCGTGGGCCGCCGAGAAGGCCGGTCGCCTGAAGCTGAACGGCAGCTGGCGCGAGTACTCGCCGCTGAGCCGCGTCGTCGAGCTGGAGGGGCTGCGGATGCTGCTGCTCGGCCAGCGCGACATGTGGGGGACGCTCGGCCGCGTGCTGGAGGGCGATACGCGCATGGCCGGCGTCGACGCCGCCGAACGCGCAGCCGGCTGCGAGCAGGCTGCCGAGCGCCTCGAGGAGCTGCACCGGCGCGCGACCGCGCTCGCGTTCCCGGTCGCTGCGCCGGCGGCCTGACCGCCCGCGCTACGCTGGCGCGCCGTGAGCCGGCGCGAGCAGATCCGCATGACGGACGCCGAGCTGGCGGCGTTCCTCGACGAGCAGCGCACGCTGATCCTCGCGACGGTCGGCCGCGACGGCTGGCCACACTTGATGCCGCTGTGGTTCACCGTGCGCGACGGCGAGCCGTGGGCGTGGACCTACGCGAGATCGCAGAAGGTGCGCAACCTCGAACGCGATCCGCGGGCGACGTGGCAGGTCGAGGCGGGCGAGTCATACGAGCAGCTGCGCGGCGTGATGGTGAAGGCGCGGGTGGAGCTGCACCGCGACCTTGAGATCGTCTCCACTTTCGGCGAGGAGCTGTTCCGCCGTTACACGGGCCTCGATCCGTTGCCCGATCCCGTCCTCGCGATGATCGCCGCGCAGGCGCCAAAGCGCGTGGCGATGCGGATGGTCGCCGCCGAGCCGCCCCTGACCTGGGACCACGCGAAGCTCGCCGGCGCGTACTGAACGCGTCTCAGGCGGCCGCGCTCTCCCGCCGCCACACGCTCCCGGTCCGCTCGTACTCGACCCCGCGCGCGAGTGCGTCGGCGAACGCGGCGCCCATCTCGCGCTCGACCAGCCACAGCGCCAGGTCCATCCCGGCGGTGACGCCCTGGGCCGTCAACACGTCGCCGTCGTCGACCACGCGCTCGTCGATCACCTCGGCGCCGGTCTCGCGCAGGCGGTCCAACGCGAGGCGGTTCGTCGTCGCCGGGCGGCCGTCCAGCAGTCCGGCCGCGGCGAGCAGCAGCGCGCCAGTGCAGACCGACGCCACCGCCGCGCCACCGGCGTGCAGCCGCACAAGCGCCGCCGGGATCGCACCGCGCTCGATCTCCGCCAGCACACCGGTTGGCGCGCCGTCGAGCAGCCCACCGCCGGGCACGAGCACCAGGTCCGGCTGATCGCCGAGGACGCGGTCCGGCACCAGCGTCGTGCCGAGCGCCGTGACCACCAGCTCGGCGCCGTCGAGCGTCGTGAGCGCAACCTCGAACGGCGCGCCCGCGCGCGCAGCGTGGCGCAGCAGCTCGTTCGGGCCGAGCGCGTCGAGGTCGTCGAAGCCGTCGAAGATGAGGATGTCGATGTTCATGGGCACACACTCGTGCCTCGCCGCACGGCTCGCCAGTGGCAGGAATGACAACCTCCGTATGATTTCGGTCATGCGCCACTGCATCGCCGTGCTCGCCCTGCCGGACGTCGTCGCATTCGACCTCGCGACGCCGTTCCAGCTGCTGCGACGGCAGTACGAGCTGACGCTGTGCGCGCCGCAGCCCGGCCCTGTCCCGACGACGGACGGCTTCCCCGTCATCGCCGGGCATGGACTCGACGCGCTCGCCACAGCGGACACCGTCTTCGTCCCCGGCTTCGCGCCGCGCGAGTGGCCGCCGCCCGCCGCGACGCTGCAAGCGCTCCGAGCCGCCCACGCCCGCGGCGCGCGCATCGCCTCGATCTGCACCGGTGCCTTCGCGCTCGGCGCCGCCGGGCTGCTCGACGGCCGTCGCGTTACGACCCACTGGCGCCACGCGAGACGGCTCGCGGACATGTATCCGCAGGCCCGCGTCGACCCCGACGTGCTGTACGTCGACGACGGCGACCTGCTCACCTCCGCCGGCGTCGCCGCCGGCATCGACCTGTGCCTGCACCTCCTGCGCAAGGACCACGGCGCTGAGAGCGCGAACGCCGCCGCCCGCCACACGGTCGTCGCCCCGCACCGCGCCGGCGGCCAGGCGCAGTTCATCGAGCGCGCCGTCCCGCCCGCCGACGACGGCGGCCTGGAGGCGACCCGCGCCTACGCGCTCCAGCAGCTCGACCGTCCGCTCACCGTCGCGGAGCTGGCGCGCCACGCCCACACGAGCGAGCGCACCTTCAACCGCCGCTTCCGCCAGGAGACCGGCACCACGCCGCTCAAGTGGCTGCACGCTCAGCGCGTCGACCACGCGCGCCGCCTGCTGGAGGGCACCGATCTGCCGATCGAGACCGTCGCCCAGCGCTGCGGCTTCGGCTCGGCGGCGATCCTGCGCCAGCACTTCCGTCGCGCGACGGCCACGACGCCGACCGCCTACCGGCGCACCTTCGGCGGGAGCGTCGGAAGCACTGCCCCGCAGGCCCCGGTACGCTGAGCCACCATGGAGCAGCTCCGGGGGCTCATCTTGTCGGGAGGCAAGGGCACGCGCCTGCGCCCGATCACGCACACGAGCGCGAAGCAGCTCGTGCCGGTCGCCAACAAGCCCGTGCTCTTCTACGGCATCGAGGCGATGGCGGCAGCCGGCATCAAGGAGATCGGCATCATCATCGCGCCCGAAACGGGCGAGGAGATCAAGGCGGTCGCCGGCGACGGCTCGCAGTTCGGCGTGCAGATCACCTACATCCTCCAGGACGAGCCGCTTGGCCTCGCGCACGCCGTCCTGACCGCCGAGCCGTTCCTGCGCGACGCGCCATTCGTGATGTACCTCGGCGACAACCTGCTGCAGGGCGGGATAGACGAGCTGGTCCAGGCGTTCAGAACGAACGAGCCGGAAGCGCTGATCCTGCTCACGCCGGTCCCCGACCCGGAGAACTACGGCGTCGCCGAGCTGAACGGCTCCAACACCGTCAAGCGCCTCGTCGAGAAGCCGCAGGAGCCCGCGACGAACCTCGCGCTCGTCGGCGTCTACATGTTCACGCCCGAGATCCACGACGCCGCGCGCGCGATCGAACCGTCGGCGCGCGGCGAGCTGGAGATCACCGACGCGATCCAGCATCTCGTCGACCAGGGCCGCCGCGTGGAGCCGCACATCGTCAGCGGCTGGTGGAAGGACACCGGCAGACTCGAGGACATGCTGGAGGCGAACCGTCTGATCCTCGAGAACGTCGAGCAGCGGATCGACGGCGAGCTGGTCGACTCGCAGGTCGAGGGGCGCGTGATCGTGGAAGCGGGCGCGCAGCTCGTGCGCTCGACCGTGCGCGGCCCGGCGATCATCGGCGCGGGCGCCACGCTGACGGACTGCTACGTCGGCCCGTACACGGCGATCGCCGAAGGCTGCTCGATCGAACGCGCCGAGGTCGAGCACTCGATCCTGCTCGCCGGCTCGTCGGTCTGCGGGCTCGACGGCCGCATGGAGTCCTCGCTGCTGGGCCGCAACGTCGCCATCCGCCGCGACGACCGCCAGCCGCGCGCCTACCGCTTCATGGTCGGCGACAACAGCGAAATCGGCATCCTGTAGGGATGCGGATCCTGGTCACCGGCGCGGGCGGCATGCTCGGCCATGACGTCGTACGCGCCGCGCGCGAGGCCGGCGACGAGGTTCACGCGCTCGCGCGCGCGGAGCTGGACGTGACCGATGCCGACACCGTCACGCGCCTCGTCTCCGATGTCGCGCCGGACGCCGTGATCAACTGCGCCGCCTGGACCGACGTCGACGGCGCCGAGGCCGACCCTGACGCCGCGCATGCCGCCAACGCGACCGGCGCCGGCAGCCTCGCGCGCGCAACCGCCGCCGTCGAGGCGCGTTTGATCCACGTGTCCACCGACTACGTCTTCGACGGCGAACGCGCGGCCGACGCGCCCGCCTACGTCGAGTCGGACGCCACCGGCCCGCGCTCCGTCTACGGGCAGAGCAAGCTCGCCGGCGAGCAGGAGATCGCCGCGGTCGACGGCCTCTCCCACGCGATCGTGCGCTCCTCGTGGCTGTTCGGCGTCGGCGGCAGCAACTTCGCCGCGACGATGCTCGCGCTCGCCGCCGAGCGCGACGAGGTGACCGTCGTCGAGGACCAGATCGGCTGCCCGACGGCGACCGCCCACCTCGCGCCCGCGCTGCTCCGACTCGCGCGCGAGCGCGCCGCGAACGGGGTCTTCCACGTCGCGGGCGCGGGGCGCTGCTCATGGTTCGACTTCGCCGCCGAGACCTTCCGCCAGGCCGGAACGGGCACGCGCGTGCTGCCGTGCACCACCGCCGAGATGCCGCGGCCCGCGCCGCGACCGGCGTTCAGCGCGCTCGCGAGCGAGCGCCCCGAGGCTCCGGTCCTTCCCCCATGGCAGAAGGGCCTCGCGACGTATCTCCTCGAACGAAAGGTCACCGCATGAAGCTGTTGGTCTGTGGGGGAGCCGGCTTCATCGGCTCGAACTTCGTCCGCCTGCGCGTGCGCGACCACGGCGACGAGGTCGTGGTGCTCGACAAGCTCACGTACGCCGGGCGCAAGGAGAACCTGCACGACACGCTCGAGGAGATCCGCTTCGTACACGGCGCGATCGAGGATCCGGACGCGGTCGCCGACGCGATCGAGGGCGTCGACGCGGTCGTCAACTTCGCCGCCGAGACGCACGTCGACCGCTCGATCGCCGACCCCGACGCGTTCCTGCGCACGAACGCGATCGGCACCTACGTGCTGCTGGAGGCCGCGCGCGAGGCCGGCGTGCGCTTCCTGCAGGTCTCGACCGACGAGGTCTACGGCTCGATCGAGGAGGGCTCGTTCACGGAGGAGTCGCCGCTCCAGCCCTCCAGCCCGTACTCCGCGACGAAGACGGGCGCCGACCTGCTCGTGACCTCCTACTTCCACACGTACGGCCTTGAGACGGTCATCTGCCGCGGCTCGAACAACTACGGGCCCTACCAGTACCCGGAGAAGCTGATCCCGCTGATGGTGCTCAACGCCATGCACGGCGACAAGCTGCCGGTCTACGGCGACGGGATGCAGGTGCGCAACTGGCTCTACGTCGAGGACTTCGGCCGCGGGATCGGACACGCGCTCCAGCACGGCGCGCCCGGCGAGGTCTACAACTGTGGCGGCCCGGACGAGTGCCCGAACATCGAGGTCGTCAAGCGGATCGTGCAGCTGACCGGCAACGACGAATTGCTGATCGAGTACGTCACCGACCGCCCCGGCCACGACCGGCGCTACTCGCTCGCCTCTGAGAAGCTGCGCGCGCTCGGCTGGGAGGCGCAGGTCCACTTCGCCGAGGGGCTTGAGCAGACGGTCGCGTGGTACCGCGAGAACGCGTGGTGGTGGGAGCCGATCCGCTCGGGGGACTACCGCGAGTACTACGAGCGCCAGTACGGCCGCGCGCTCGGATAGCCGCGCTCGCGCACGGAGAACCCGCGCGGAAGCTGTGCAGTTGCGCACCATGCGCGTGACCGGGACCCCTGGTCTGGGAAAGACTCGCGGCATGCATACGGGGATGCGAATGCGCAAGCGGATGCACAGAAGATCCGCCGCGGCCCGCTGGCGCGAGGCGTGCGTCGACGGGGTCATGCATGTGGCCTTCGCCGCCGCCGAGCGGGCCGAGGCTGCGGCAGAGCACTGCGTGCCGAGCGGTTGGCGGCCGCAGAGCAGCCGACGACGCAGACGTCGTCGCGGCGGATTGCGCCCTTGGTGACGCAGCCACGCTTAATGCGCTGGAAATGACGTCATCGCGCCAGTCACCGTCAGGACGGTGACAGAGTTACACTGGCAATCACCGCGATGGCCAGCTCGGATCGCACTCCCACCCGCCCGACGGTGCCGCGTGGCCGTCACGCGCCGCCGCTCGCGGTGCGGCTCGCGCAGCAGCGACAGCGTCTGTTCGAGGCGGCCGCGGCCGTGTTCGCGAGCACCGGCTACGCCGACGCCAGCGCCGAATCGATCAGCCGCGCCGCCGGCATGTCGAAGGCGACCTTCTACGAGCACTTCGCCAACAAGGAGGAGTGCATCCTCGCGCTGTTCGACGCCGCCTACCAGGTGCTGCTCACGCGCATCCTCGGCGCCGTCGCCGAAGCCGGCGAGGACCCCGTCGCGCGCATGCGCGAGGGGATGCGCGCGTTCCTCGTCGTGATCGACGAATACCCGAACGAGGCGCAGACGCTGTTGGTGGAGATCATCGGCGCCGGTCCGGAGGCGATGCGCCGGCGCGACGAGATCGTCGCGAGCTTCGCGCAGGTGCTGTTCAGCGAGAACGAGGCGCACGCGCAGGACGACGTCCTGCCGCGCTTCAGGGATCCGCTCGACGCCTTCGCGATCGTCGGCGCGATCGCCGAGCTCGTCTCGCGTCAGCTGCGGCTCGGCGAGCCCGAGCACTCCGAGGACCTGCAGCCGGTGATCGAGCGCTTCGCGTTCGGCCTGCTCGGCCTGGAGCCGCCGGCGCTCACGTGAGCGAGCGCGCCGCGGCATTGGCCGCGCTCGACAGCGAGGTCGTGACCTGCCGCAGATGTCCGCGGCTGGTCGACTGGCGGGAGCGCGTCGCGGCGGAGAAGCGCGCCGCCTTCGCCGACCAGACCTACTGGGGCCGGCCGATCACCGGCTTCGGCGACCCGGCGGCGCGCGTCCTCGTGCTCGGACTCGCGCCGGCGGCGCACGGCGGCAACCGCACCGGCCGCGTCTTCACCGGCGATCGCTCGGGCGACTGGCTGTTCGCGTCGATGTGGCGCTGCGGGCTCACGAATCAGCCGACCTCGGTCTCGCGCGACGACGGCCTGGAGCTGCGCGACGCGTACGTGACGGCGGCCGTCCGCTGCGCGCCGCCGGCGAACAAGCCGCTGCCGGCCGAGCGCGACAACTGCTTCCCGTACCTCGTGCGCGAGCTGGAGCTGCTGCGCGACGTGCGCGTGATCGTGTGCCTCGGCGGCTTCGCCTGGGAGGCCGCCCTGCGCGGTCGCGCCGCTGCGTTCGGCGAGCCGGTCGCGCGCCCCAAGCCGCGCTTCGGCCACGGCGCGGAGCTGCCCTCCACCGCCGCTCCCACCCTGCTCGGCTGCTACCACCCGAGCCAGCAGAACACGTTCACCGGCCGCCTCACCGAGCCGATGATCGACGGCGTGTTCCTTCGCGCCCGCGAGCTGGCGGGCCTCGGCGCGCTTCCCGCTTAGGCTGCCTCGCCGAGCAGCGTGTGGACGCGCGCCTCGTCGCGCGGGTCGATCCGCTCGAGCCCCGGAATCTCGTCGAAGTCGCGATCTGCGCTGAGGATCGCGTCGAGCCCGCGGTTCAGCGCGACGGCGGCGAACGTCGCGTCGCGTGCCGTCACCCGCTCGTGCGTCTCGAACAGCCAGAGCGCGAGCGTGAGGTCGCTCGCCTTGACGTCGTGCAGCCGGCAGAGGAGGGGGATCCGTCTCGCGGCAGCGGCCGCCAGCGCCCGATCGCCCACTTGGCGCATGCGCTGGTGCAGGAACTCCTGGACGAGGTCGGCGCTCGCCTCGCCGTCGAGCCGGCCGGCGGCGGCCTTTTCCACGATCGCGCGGCACGGCTCGCGATACGGGCTCGGTCCGCCAAGCGCGTACACGAAGACGTTCGTGTCGTAGAGGAAGCGCCTCACGGCGGCGGCGCGGCGCCGGCCTCGTCCAGCATCTGTCGCTTCGCGTCGGCCCAGTCCGCCTCCGGAGCGCTCGGCGGCGGCTGGGTGAGCAGCCAGGCGCCGGCCTCCCGCTGCGAAGCGCCCCGCGTCTCTGCGGCGAGCTTGTCGTCGATCGCCTCGCGGATGACGGCGGCGACGGATTGGCCAGTCGCGCGCGCGCGACGATCGAGGCGCTGGTAGCGCAGATCGTCGAGCAGAAGCTGCGTCCGGCGGTTGAGCATGCACATACCATAACATGCACATGTTCAGCCTGGAGCTTGTTGCCGCCGCCGCTAGGCTCGGATGAGCCGATGGCGCGCTCTTCCCCCGCCTCCTCGCCGCTCGACGCGTTCGCCCCGCAGACGCGGGAGTGGTTCGTGCGTGCGTTCGAGCAGCCGACGGAGGCGCAGGCGCAGGCGTGGCCGGCGATCGCGACCGGCGAGCACGTGCTGATCTCGGCGCCGACCGGCTCCGGCAAGACGCTCGCCGCGTTCCTGTGGGCCTTGGATCGCTTGGCGGCGGACAAGGCGAGGGGGCAGGGTGAGCGGCGCACGCGGCTCGTCTACGTCTCGCCGCTGAAGGCGCTCTCGTACGACATCGAGCGCAACCTGCGCGCGCCGCTGCAGGGGATCGGTGCCGACCTGCGCGTGGCGATCCGCACCGGCGACACGCCGCAGAGAGAGCGCCAGCAGATGCTGCGCGAGCCGCCCGACGTGCTGATCACCACCCCCGAGTCGCTGTTTTTGATGCTGACCTCGGCGGCCCGCGAGACCCTGGCCGGGGTGCAGACGATCATCGTCGACGAGATTCACGCCATCGCCGGCGGCAAGCGTGGCGCGCATCTGGCGCTGTCGTTGGAACGGCTGGACGAGTTGCGTGCGCAGCGGCCC
>JBQCIQ010000176.1:0-6374 GCA_051953595.1 Conexibacter sp.
CGACCCGCGGTCGCCTGCGCGAGCGCGTGCTCCAGCGCGGCGATCTGCGCGCGCAGCCGCCGGCGCACGGCCGCCTCGTCGTCGCGGCGGCGAGACCGTCTGCTCGCGGCCGCTCTGCCGCCGACGTAGAGCGCCGCGGCCAGCTCGCGCGGATCGACGCCGGCCTCGCGCGCGGCGCGGGCGGCGTCGGCCGCGAGCTGCGCGAGCGCGTCGCGTCCGCCGGCCGCGCCGGTCACGAACGTCCCGCTGCCGTGGCGCGTCGTCACGAGCCCGTCGTGCTCCAGCCGCGCGTACACCGCGCGCACGGTGTTGACGTTCACGCCCGCGTCGGCGGCGAGCCGGTGCAGCGGCGGCAGCCGATCGCCGGGCGCGAGCGTCCCGGCGAGGATCCGCGCCCGCAACGCCCACGCGAGCTGCGTGCCGACCGGCACCTCCGCATCGCGGTCAAGCGCGATCTCCAGCATCCCGACACCGTACCGCCGCACGCCGCCGCTGTGCCAGCCGGCTGGCAGACCTCGGCTCAGCTCGGCGGTTCGACCGCCACGACTTCGAGGCCGTCGACCTTGCGGAAGTCGGAGGGGTTCGCCGTGTAGAGCGGCAGCTCGTTCGCGAGCGCGGTGGCCGCGATCAGGGCGTCGAGCGCACGCGCCGCAGGCTTGCGGCCCTTGCGCCGCAGCGACGCCGATACGCGGCCGAACGCCCGCGCGGCAGCCGCATCGAACGGCAACGGGACGAAGTCCGCCTCGGCCTGCTGGAGCTGCGCTTGGCGGGCGGCGCGCTCGGCGTCATCTCTGGCCGCAAGGGGGCCGACCGACAGCTCCGCGAGCGTCACCGTGGTGATCAGGGGCTCGTCCGGCAGCGTCGACGGATCCTCAAGCTGCGGCAGCAAGATCACCGTCGACGTATCGAGGATCCCGCGCCGGTAGCTCACAGCTCGTTGTCCAGCAGCTCGTCGATGTCGGCCCGCAGCGCCGTCGGATCGACATGGGGGAGGCTGCGCCAGCGCGCCAGAAGGTTGGCGGCGGTCAGCGCCGGGCTCGCGGTTGCGCGCAGTTCGGCGACCGGCTTGCCGCTGCGCGTGATCGTGATCTGCTCGCCGCGTGCGGCGCGGTCGATCACATCCCCGCCGTGATTGCGCAGCTCGCGAATCGTGACCTCGCTCATGCTCAGCAATGTATCACGCGTGAGACACGCTGCTGAGTAGCATGAGCGCCGTGCCGCCGCGCGTCGCCTGGATCTCCTTCACGCCCGTGAAGGGGCTGCGGCTGCGGCAGCTCGACGAGGTGCACCTCACGCACGACGGGATCCCAGGCGACCGCGCGTTCTTCCTCGTCGACGCCGACGGGATGATGGTGAACGCGAAGCGGCTCGGCGCGCTCCTGACCGTCACGGCCGACCACGACCCCGCCGCCAACCGCCTCTCGCTGCGCTTCCCCGGCGGACGGGAGATCAGCGGGGACGTCGAGCTTGACGACGACCCGATCCCCACCCGCTTCTACCGCATGACGCTGCACGCGCGACCGCTGCGCGGCGCCTTCTCCGACGCGCTCTCCGCGCACGCCGGCGCCCCGCTTCGCATCGTCGCCGCGGGCGGGCGGGACGGGTTCCGCGCCGGCGTCGACCGCGGCCGCGACGGCGCCGTCACGCTCCTCTCGACCGCATCGCTGCGACGGCTGCGGGAGCAGGCGCAGACGCACGACCCGGTCGACCCGCGCCGCTTCCGCATGACGTTCGGGATCGACGGCCTCGCGGAGCCGCACGCCGAGGACGCCTGGCGCGACGTGCGCATCGGCGAGGCGCGCGTGCGCGTGCGCGGCAACGTCGGCCGCTGCGCCGTCACGACCCGCGACGCGGACAGCGGCGAGGTCGACTTCCAGACGCTGCACCACCTCGCGGCGTATCGCCGCGACGGAATCGAGACGACCGAGCCGCTGCCGTTCGGCGTCCACGCGCGCGTGCTCGAGCCGGGGCGGGTCCGCGTGGGGGACCGCGTCGAGCCGCTCGACGGCTGACGGCGCATCGCGCCGCTCCGCACGGGGTACCTCTCCCGACATGCTGATCGCCGGAATCATCGCCGTCTGCATCATTCTCGCGATCCTCGCGTTCCTGCTTCCGCGCCTCTCCAGCGGTCCCCAGCGCGGCGTCGACAAGACGCTCAGCACCGGGCAGCGGGGCGCCGGCAAGGCGCCGGGCAAGCTCGGGGAGTGGCTGCAGAAGCCGTTCAGGTCCTCGCGCAAGGCGACGAACCGCAGCGCCTCCGCCGGGCGGCAGGCGCGCGGCAAGATGCCTCTGTAGGACGGTTCGCCTGGCGGGTCGGGCTCAGGCCGCCAACGGCGGTTGTTCGAGCCCGACCTCGCCGAGCTCGCGCGGGAAGCGCAGTTGCTCGGCGCCGTCCGGACACGCGCCGTAGCCCCAGCCGGCGTGCAGGAAGCGCATCCCCGCCGCCCGCGCCGCGAGCCCGTCGACGTCCATGTCGCCGACGAAGACGCTTTCGCGCACACCCACGCCCGCCTCGCTCGCGGCGACCAGCAGCGGGTACGGCGCCGGCTTGCCGGGGCCGCGCGTTTCGGGCGTCTGCACGGTCGCGAACTCGACGTCGAACTGCGCCAGCGTCCAGTCGGTCTGCGAGCGTGCCTTCGAGGTGACGACGCCGCGCTTCACGCCGCGCTTGGCGAGCCGCGCCAGGGCGGTGTGGATCCCTGGGAAGGCCGGCACGCGCGGCGCCTCGCGCAGCGCGGTCGCGCGGTAGACGCGCGCGATCTCGTCGGCGTCCTCGCTCAGGCCCAGCCGCTCCAGGATGTCGTAGAACGGCCGGCCGATTTCGCGGAAGTACTCCGCGAACGGGGTCGTCACGCCCAGGTCGTGCTGGACCGCCCGCCACGCCGTCTCCATTGCGTCCCGCGAGTCGACCAGGACGCCGTCGAGGTCCAGTAGAACGAGCGCGGGCTCCGGCATCGGCCAGCCTCCTCAGAGCACCGACAGTTCCCGCATGACCGACAGCACCTCGTCTCTGCGGATCTCGTCGAGCGGCGTCAGCGGCAGGCGCGTCGTCGAGGAGGCGATCACGCCCTTCGCCGCCAGGATCTCCTTGTAGCAGCGTATGTAGGCGTTCTTGGCGGTGATGCAGACGCCGACCGCCGGCACGACCTTGCCGAGCTGGATCCTGCGCGCGGCTCTCAGGTCGCCGGCCTCGAACGCGCGGTGGATCCCGGAGATCGCCTCCGGGTCGACGTTGCCCCAGCCGACCGTCGAGCCGATCGCGCCGTGGCGCAGGCCCATCAGCATCATCAGCTCGTCGCCGGCCAGCGGCTCGACGGCGGGCGCGCCGACGCGCATCGCGCCGACCTTCGCCGGGTCGGGGATCGACATCTTCACGTAGCGGATGTTCGCCGCGCGCTCGTGCAGCGAGCGGACGCGCTCGACGCTCAGCTCGATCCCCGCGCCGCCGTCGTAGACCATCAGCGGCAGGTCGATCGCGTTGGCGACCGCGAGGAAGTGCGCGTCGATCGCCTCCGGCGCGTGCTGGAAGTAGTAGGGCGGCTGGAGCATCACGCAGTCCGCCCCGAGCTCCTGCGCGTGGCGCGCCAGTTCGATCGAGACGCTTGTCGCGCTGTTGCCGATCCCGAAGGTGAGCGGCACGCGCCCGCGCACCTGCTCGGCGATCAGCGTCATCAGCCGCGCCTGCTCTTCGACCGAGAGCGTGAAGCACTCGCCCGTCGTGCCGCCGCCGACGACGCCGTCTATTCCGCCGCCGATCACGTACTCCAGCAGCGCTCCCAGCGAGCGCTCGTCGATCTCGCCGTCGTCGTCGAACGGCGTCAGCAGCAGCACCTGCGCGCCGGCGAGGTGGCGGTGTCCGTTGCCGCCGCTCATGCGAACGCCACCAGCGCCTTGCCCGCGGCCGGGGCGGCGAACAGCTCGGTCGGGTCGTGCAGGGAGGCGAACTCGTGCACGTCGGTGATCGCGCGCTCCAGGGCGACCGGCGTCTCGGACACCATCCTGATCGCGGGCGCGAAGTCCTCGTAGAAGGTCTCGCCGCTGCCGACGATGCGCAGGTCGCGCAGGCAGATCTCGCTCGGCTTGATCGGGATCGGGCCGAGGTCGGCGAAGTTGCCGATCTCGATCAGCGTCCCGCTCCAGGCGAGCAGGTCGAGCGCGGCGGCGAACGCCGTCGGCGTGCCGGCCGCGTCGACGACGAGCGGCGCCCTGTGCGCGACCTCGCCGGTGTCGGCGAGCGTCGGGAAGCCGAGGTCGGTCGCGAGCGCGCGGCGGCCGGCGTCGCGCTCGACCACGGTCGCGCGTCCGCCGGAGGCGGCGATCGCGGTCGCGGCGACGATCCCGATCGCGCCGAAGCCGAGCACGATCCCGTCCATCCCGGCCGGCACGTACGCAGGGCCGAACGCCTTGCGCAGCGCGCTCAGCACGCACGCCAGCGGCTCGGCGAAGACGGCGCGCTCGCGCGGGGTCGACTCCGGCACCTTGTACACGCGCGTGCCCGCGCGCAGTTCCATCAGCGGCGCGAAGCCGCCGGTCAGGCCGTCGCCGATCATCGTCAGCCCGTAGCAGGGCCGGTCGAGGCAGCGGTCGGCGCGCGCGCAGCCCTCGCAGTCGCCGCACGGCACGCCGGGCGCGACGAGCACGCGCTCGCCGAGCGTGGGCGCGGCGCCGTCGTCGGTCACGAGCCCGTGGTCGTCCGGCAGGCGCATCAGCCGCCCTATCACCTCGTGCCCGAGCAGCAGCGGCGTCGGCACCGGCAGGCGGCCCGCGTAGATGTGGTGGTCGGTCCCGCAGACGCCGGTCGTCTCCACCTGCAGGAGCGCGCCTTCGTGCGGAACGGCGCGCTCGGCGGCGCGCACGGATCCCGGGCCGTGCAGCTCGACGACGCGCACGGTCGTGCGCGAGGAGAGCGCCTGCGGCCTCGGAGCATTAATCGATGACACAGTTAATCGCACCTCGTACGAGGCCGCTGCTGCGGCATGCATCCCCATGTGAGGCCGCCGCATCCCCCAATAGAACGAAGGCGACCTGCGAGCCAGCCTACAGGGGGCCGGAGGGCGAGTGCAAGCCGCAAGCTCGTCCGTCAGACGCTCCGCACGGTCCGTTGACGCGCGCTTCGCGGCGCCGCTATGATCGCCCGGAACGAGTCGGCCAGGGGGTGGCGGCTCGGGACAACGCAGTTGCCGAGCGTCCGTAGCTCAACTGGTCAACGGCCGAATAAATAGACGCGTACGCGATGGCGAGCGCGAGCCTTCTTAGCTGGGGGACTTGTCTTCTGGTGGCTCTTGCCGGTTCGCCGGTCCTCGTTCGGAGCTTCGCGTCTGATGTCAGCCCAAGAGCATCGGTTTTAGGGGCCGAAGGTTGCGGGTTCGAGTCCCGTCGGGCGCACTGCAGCACCGAATCGAAGACAGGTCACCGTCGCCGGGACTCCGAGCGCTTGGCGACATCCACGGAGTGACAACGGACAAGCACCACACACCAGGCCGATCGGGGGGAGCATGGCCTCGCAGAGCGTGACACCGGACTACGTGCCGGCGAGCATCGAGGAGCGCTGGCAGCGCGCGTGGCAGGAGGCGGAGGCGTTCAGGACGCCGACCGACGGCCCGCGCGAACGCGCGGCCTACATCTTCTCCGCCTGCCCGTTCACGTCGGGCTCGGCGCACATGGGCCACATCCGCAGCTACTCGATAAGCGACGCGTACGCGCGCTGGCTGCGCAGCACCGGCCACGACGTCCTCTTCTCGATCGGCTTCGACGCGTTCGGCCTGCCGAGCGAGATCGGCGCGATCAAGAACGACCTCACGCCGTACGAGTGGGTCGAGCAGTGCCGCACGCGCATGCACGCGCAGTTCGACCGCCTCGGCTACTCGTTCGATTGGGAGCGCGAGTGGGTCACGTCGTATCCCGAGCTGTACAAGTGGACGCAGTGGCTGTTCCTGCTGCTGAGGAGACGGGGCCTCGTCTACCACGCCGAAGGCCAGGTCGACTGGTGCGACAACTGCAGGACCGTGCTCGCCTCGCTGCAGGTCGAGGACGGCACCTGCTGGCGCTGCCACGAGCCGGTCAGACTCGTGCGCCGCTCGCAGTGGTATCTCGGCGTCAGCGAGTACCTGCCGGAGAACGAGAGAGGGATCGAGCTGTTGACCGGGTGGAACGACGCCGGCGTCGCCGCGCAGCGCACGATGCTCGGGCGCGTCGACGGCGTCGAGCTTGACGCCTCGACGTTGGAGGCCGTGCCGCTGACGGTCTTCACGCCCTACAAGGACGCGGTCGACAGAGCCGAGTTCGTGATGCTCTCGCCGAGCCTGCCGGGCATCGAGGCGTGGGCGGCCGACGACGAGACGAAGGCGCAGCTCGAGCGCGTGCGGCGCGCCGGC
>JBQCIQ010000177.1:0-22167 GCA_051953595.1 Conexibacter sp.
CTTCTCGTCGTTCCTGCTCAGCATCCTCGGTCTGCGGCGCAGCGCCTGAGCGCGGTCCGCAGGCCGGCCTCGACCTGCTCGGCCGCGCGCGCCCACGTGCGCTCGCCGACCCACGCGACGCCGGCGCGCGCACGCCGCTCGCGCAGCGCCTCATCCTCCAGCAGCCGCTGGAGCGCGTCGGCGAGCGCGCGCGGGTGGAAGGCCGCCAGCTCGACGGCGTCGCTCGGCCCCAGCTCGGTGCGCGTCGAGGGGCGGTCGAGATCGACGCACGGCAGGCCGCACGCCAGCATCTCGAGCGGCACGAGCGAGACGTTCGTCATCGACAGCACCATCCCGACGCTCGCCTGCCGGTAGGCGTCCGCCAGCTCCGCGGGGCCGAGCCGCCCGAGGTGGCGGTGCGGGAAGGGGGCGCGCAGCGGCGTATCGCGCCCGAACAGCGCCAGCTCGACGCCGGGGCGGCGGCGGTGCAGCTCCTCCAGCGCCATCAGCCCCAGTGGCACCGCGCGCCGCTCAGTGCTCGCGCGCGCGTAGAAGAGGACCCGCTCGGCGGCGGCCTGCGCGGCCGGCCGCGCGCGGTAGACGTCGTGGTCGACGCCGAGGTCGAACGACGAGGCGGCGGCGCCGTAGCGCTCGCGCAGCAGCTGCGCGAGCCAGCCGCTGGCGGCGATGCAGTGCAGGCCGGCGCGGTAGCTGTCCGCCGCCCACTCGGCCTGCGCCGAGGTGGGGTGGAACTCCGGCTCGTGGTCCTGGACGAGGTAGGCGCGCACGCGGCAGCCGGGCAGCAGCCGCACGCGGTAGGCCGTCGGCCAGCTCGTCGCGATCGCGACGTCGACCTCGCCCCAGGCCGCGAAGCCGACGTGGACCGGGCCCGCGCAGCCGCCGAACAGCTCGCGCAGCTCGGCCGCCACCTGCGCCTGCGTGCGCGCGGCGTGGCGCCCCTCCGGATCGTCGAGCCACACCGAGCAGGCGTGCCCCCGCGCCTCCAGCGCGCGCACGAGGTTGAAGATCGTCGCGTGCCCGCCGCTGCCGGGCGGATACCAGGGGATCACGACCGCGAGCCGCAGCCGCTCGCGCTCGGCGGCCTCCGGCGCGGCCGGCGCCAGCGGGGTGGCCCCGTCGCGCAGCAGCCGCGCGACCGCCTCGAACGCCGCCAGCTCCGGCACGACCGCGCGCGTGCGCAGCCGGCGGCGCAGACGGCCGGCGGCGCGGGCGGCGAGCGAGCGCTCCGGCATCCGTCGTCTCAGCCGAGCAGGCGCCGCTTGAGCGGTCGCAGCGGTCGCAGGAGCAGGCGCACGGAGCGGCGATGACGCGCGCGCAGCAGCCGCTGCATCCCCGGCAGCCGCTTGAGCCGCTGCACCGGCCGCGCGAGGCGCCGCAGCTCGTTGCGCTCGTGGATGTGGCCCCGGTGCAGCTCCAGCTCGACGCGCGCGTCGGCCAGCAGCAGCCGTGCGCCGGCCGGCGGTGCCACGGGCGCCGCGCGGATCGCCTCCAGCGCCGCGGCCATGAACGCGCCCGCCTGCTCCCAGGAGGGCCAGCCGCGCGCGGTCGCGAGCGCGTTCGAGCGCAGGAAGTGCAGCAGCCGCCGGTCGCGCGCGAGCAGGTCGAGCGCGCGCGCGGTTCCGCGCAGGTCGTCCCACGCGACGACGAGGCCGTTCCAGCCGTGCTCGACGTACTCCTCGTGGCCGGTAACCGGCGTCGTGACGCAGGTCGCGCCCATGTGGAAGCCCTCCAGCGGCGGGCCGTACATCCCCTCGACGCGCGAGAGCTTGAGCACGACGTCGCTGTCGGCGTAGAGCCGCGCCATCTCGGCCTGCGAGAGCGGCCCGACCACGGCGTCCGGCACATCGCTCTCGAGTGCATGCGGCGCGGAGGTGACGACCGTCAGGTGGCGCGGCTCGCGCATGTGGCCGACCGCCTCGACGGCGTCTCTGACGCCCTTGAACCAGACCTCCGGGCTGCCCTCGACGACGATTCGCAGCGGCCCGTCGAGCCGCACGTCGATCCGCTCCGGCGAGGCGAAGACCTGCTTGTCGATCCCGTTGCGCACCAGCCGGCACGGCAGCTCGGGTCGCAGCCGCGCGAAGCGCTCGGCGATCCAGCGGGCCTCGGTGATCGTCGCCACCGGCAGGCCCTGGACGAGCGCGGCGAGCTGCCGCTCCGGGGCGCCGGGCGGATAGAAGCGGTCCTCCAGGCTCTGCACGAACGCGGCGTAGCGCTCGGCTCGCAGCTCGAACAGCTGGAAGGCGGTCTCCCACCACGTCGAGACCGCGACGTCGAAGCGCTGCGCGCGCGCCTCGGCCAGGCCCTCGACGCGCAGGTGCGCGAGGCCGTCGAACGCCCACGGCTCCTGCTCCTGCTCGCGCGCGAGCACCAGCGTGACGTCGTGCCCGTGGTGAGTCGCGAGCTCGCGCGCGTGGCGCACCGCGACGCCGACGCCGCCTGACAGCTGCAGGTCGTTGAGCAGGATCGCGACGTTCACGCCGCGTCGCCGCCGGCGCCCGCCGCCGGCGGGGTCGCGATCGCCTCCAGCTGCTCGACGCGGGCCTCGGCGTAGGCCAGGTCGCTGTCGCGCTGGCGCTCCCAGCGGCGCTGCGCGGCCAGGTCCGCCTGCACGACGCGCGGCGCGGCCGCGAGCTGGTCGGCCGCGGCGCCGAAGGCGATCAGGAAGTGCGACGGCTCGCCGTCGGCGAGCGCCACCGAGGCGACCTCGCTCGCGGTCTCCCCGGGGCGCACGAGCGCCGAGCCCTGCAGCGCGACCTGGTGGACGAGCACGTGGTCGGCCGGCAGCAGGCTGCGCAGCTCGGCGACCGCGCCGTCCCCCCACGCGGTCGCGTGGTGGGGGTTCTCGATCGCCCAGAAGGCGTCGTTGGGGACGCTGAGGACGACCGTGCAGTCGTCCTGCCGCGCAAGCTCGACGAGCAGCGCGGCGAGCGGTGCGAACGAGGCAAGGTGCTCCAGCGTCTCGAAGCACGTGACGGTGCGCCGGCCCTGCGGCGCCGCGGCGTCCAGTCGCGCGCGCAGGCGCTCCAGCTCGGCCCGGTCGGCGAGGTCGGCGGTCAGCGCCACCAGCTCGCGCGCCTCGATCGCCTGCTGTGCCTCCCGCACCGCGTCCTCGTCGCGGTCGACGAGCACCGCCGTCCCCTCGAACGGCCGCCCCAGCGTGGCCGCGGCCGCGAGGCCGGTGCCGCAGCCGAGGTCGCACCACAGCGCGCTCGCGTGCACCAGCGGCGCGGCGGCGGCGTAGCGCAGCTCGTGCTCGACGCGGATCGACGGGGCCGTCGCTCGGGTGATGCGTTGCTGCCAGTCGGGCATGGGGAAGGGCCGTCGGCGGCCGAAGCCGGGAAGCCGCCGCGTAATCTACCGGCGCGATGGGTCTGACCTTCACGCGCGGCGCGCTGCCCTACTCGACGCCGCCGCGCGACGTGCCGCTGCGGCTTGCCTTCGTCGGGCAGGCGACCTTCTTCGAGGCGTGCGCGCTGCGCCGCGACGTGGACGGGCTGGCGACGCGCTTCGTCGAGTTCCGCCAGGACGGCGACGCCGAGCGGATGCTCGCCGAGCTTCGCGCGTGGCGCCCACATGTCGTGCTCGTGTTCCGGCCGGAGATCGTGCCGCGCGGCCTGTTCGACGGTCTCGACGCGGCGACGATCGGCTTCCTGACCGAGCCGATCCCGCGTCCCGGCGGCCTGCTGCACCGCGACCTCGGCCAGCGGCTGCGGATGCTCAAGCGCGTCGACCCGGGCAACTTCGACCGCATCGTCGCGTTTGACCCGAAGATCGTGCCGACGGCGGAGGACGTGCTGCCGGTGTGGCGCTCGCTTCCGCTGCCGGTCGACGATCGCTACTACGCCGATCCGCGGCCGATCGCCGGGCGTCCGCGCGCGATGTTCGTCGGCCGCTCGACGGCGCACCGCGAGCGGCTGCTGGAGCCCTCCAAGCACACGTTCGACGTCTTCCACGTGGCGTTCGGCGTCGACGCGCAGCGCCTCGACGAGCTGATGCGCGAGCACGACGTCGGCATCAACCTGCACAACGAGCCGTATCCCTCGTTCGAGAACCGCGTCTCGCTGCATCTTGCGGCCGGTCATCTCATGCTGAGCGAGCCGCTTGATCCCACGCACGGGCTCGAGCCCGGGATCGACTATCTGGAGGTCTTCACGCCCGAGCAGCTGCACGGCGCGCTCGCGCTGCTGCAGCGCACGCCGAACGTGCATCACCGCGTGCGCGTCAGCGGCCGCGCGAAGGCCGACTCGTTCCGCGCCTCGCGCGTCTATCCGCGGCTTGTCCACGACCTGCTGCTCGACCTCGGCGCGTTCGGGACCGCGCGTCGTTAGCCTCGCGGCGATGGCGGACCTCGAACGACTGCGCGCCGGCGGCTGGACCGGCGTCGTCCTGACGGAGCAGCTCGACGCCTACCCGACGATGCTCGTGCACGATGAGCGGCGCTTGCTGCATTGGCTGGCGCGCGACGTGTGGGAGGGCTGGGGCGCGATCGTCGACGCCGGCTGCTTCCTCGGCGGCTCGACGGCGTCGTTCGCGAGCGGCCTGCGGGCGCGTGCGACGCCCGCGCAGGGCGGCCCGCGCCCGCCGGTGTGGTCCTACGACCGCTTCGAGGCGGAGCCCTACATGGTCGAGGAGCGCCACTTGGAGCGCTGGCCGCAGATCCGCGTCGGCGACAGCTTCCAACCGGCGTTCGAGGACCTGCTCGGCGACCTCGTGACGGAGACGCGCGTGTGCGCGGGCGACATCACCGCGCAGCCGTGGGACGGCGGGCCAATCGAGATCCTGTTCCTCGACGTGCTCAAGAGCAGTGCGATCAACGATGCCGTGCTCATGCAATTCCTGCCTGCGCTCGTGCCGGGCAGAAGCGTCCTGATCCAGCAGGACTACGTGCACGGCATGCTGCCGTGGATCCACATCACGATGGAGCTGCTGGGCGACGCGGTCGAGCGCGTCGCCGACATCTCCGGCTCGCGCGTGTACGCCGTGACCGGAGCGCTGTCGGCGGAGCGGCTGGCGGAGGTGCTGCCGCTGGGCGAGCGCGTCTCGCCGGAGCACCAGCGGGAAGCGATGGCGCAGGCGCTCGCCGACGCGTGGGGCGACACGCGCGGGATGGTGCTGCTCGCCTACGCGAACCTGCTGCGCGCGCAGGGCGAGCTGGCGAGGGCCGGCGCGCTCCTGGAGCACGTCGAGGCGCATTACGCCGACGCGCACGCGGTCGCGTTCGACGCCGAGAAGACGCGTGAGGTGCTGGAGCGCTGCGGCTGGGCTCCGGCGCTCGCCTGAGGCCGCCGCGCCTCAGCGACCGGCGCGCCGCGCGGCGCGCCGTGCCGCGCTCTGCAGCGCGCGCGCGGCGCGCGGGCCGATGCGCTGCTCACGCGCCTCGCGCTCGGCGCGCAGCACCGCCGCCTCGGCCTCGAGGTTGTCGATCCACGTTCTGTGCTCGGCGATGCGCTGCTCGTAGGTGACGTGCTGGCGCTGCAGCTCGCCCTCGAAGCGCCGCGCGTCGGTGCGTGCGCCGCGCAGCAGGCCGACGAGGTCGGCGGGCGCCCCAGTCTGCGTCGCGAACGGCCGCTCGACGCGCAGCCACTGCTCGGCGTCGTAGGGCGGCTCGACGAGGTCGTGCGGCCAGACGGCGCGGAAGGTCGTCCAGCGGTCGGGGCGGCGCTTGACCGCAAGCGGCTCCGGCACGACCTCGATCGCGAGCCCCGCCGCGGCTGCGCGGTTCAGCAGCTCGTGGTCGGCCTCGTCGCCGCGCGCGTCGGGCGAGAAGCCGCCAAGCCGCTCGAGCGCGGTGCGGCGGATCGCGTAGACGCCGCTCGTGAACGCCGGATGCGTGAGGCCGGCGAGCGGCGGGCCGGGGACCGGGACGAATGCGTTCACGGCGGCGTCGGGCACGCCGGCGGTGTCCGGCGCGCGCCCGTCGAGCGCGACGCACCCGTAGACGTCGGCGCCGCTCGCGGCGGCGCGGTGCAGCGTGTCGGCGAAGGTGGGGAGCGGCACGTCGCCGGGCGGGATCACCGCGATCAGATCGGCGCCGGTGGCTGCGACGGCGACCGCGCGTGCCCCCTCTGCGCGCACGTCGGCGACCGCGACGTCGATGCCGTCGCCGGCGAGCGCCGCGCGCTGCTCGGCCAGCAGCTGCTCGTCGCCGTCGAAGAGCACGCAGGCGGCTAGGGACGGCGTCGTCGCCGCGGCGGGCGCGGGAGCGGCGGGGCGCGCGCCGCGGGCACGGCGGACGGCGCGGTGCCAGCGGTCGTAGGCGTCGTCGACGGCGACCGGATCGACGGGGGGGCGCGCCGGCGCGACCGGCGTCGTCAGCCGCCGCCGCAGCAGCTCCGCCAGCGGCTGGGCGTCGGCGGGCAGGACGAGCGCGTCGAGCGGCAGCGGTCGCAGCGGCCCCTCCTCGCGGTCGCCGAACATGTGCTCGTCGCGCTGCTCGGCGGCGACGAGCTCGCCGGTGCCGCCGGTGCGCCCGGCGACGAGCGGGATCCCGAGCGCGACCGCCTCGCTGACCGTGTTCGGCGCGTTGTCGACGAGCGACGGCATGACGGCCAGCACGCCGGGGCGCGAGAGGTAGTCGGCGGCGCCCTGCTGATCGCGGTCGGAGACGATCCGCCACGGCCACGGCCAGTCGGCGGCGCGCCGCGCGACGTAGGCGTCGGCTGGCTCGCCGAAGACCGGCGCGACCGGTCCGAGGAACGTCGCCTCGAACGGCGGCAGGTCGCCCTCGGCGGCGAGCAGGTCGAGCGCGTCGCACAGCGTCGCGACGCCCTTGCGCGTCTCCAACCGACCGAAGAAGACGATCTCGTCAGGAAGCGCCGCCGCCGCGCCCGCATCCTCAGCGTGCGCCTCGCGGGCGCGCTCGCGCACGGCCGCCGGCGTCGCGTACGGCTGCACGTGCACGCGCTCGGGGAGCGTCCAGCCGCGCGCTCGCAGGTAGTCGTGCAGGTAGCGACTCGGTCCGAGCAGCACGTCCGCGTGCGCGACCGACAGGCGCTCGAGCGCGTCGTTGATCAGCAGCTCCTCGCGCGTGAGCGCGGCGCGGTTCGCCTCGCCCGCCCAGCGCGTCGGTCCGTGCGTGCCGATCACGAATGTCGTGTCGACGAACCGCAGTCCCTGTCGCTTGGCGAGCTGCGCGTACGCGCCGTGTCCCATGTTCTCCGGCAGGTGGACGACGTCGAACGGCTCCTCGGCGCACAGCCAGCAGTAGATCTCGTAGGCGGACCGGGCCGGGAAGTGCGGGCTCTTGACCGTGCTCGTGCCGGGTGCCCTCAGGATCTCCAGCCGCACGCCCCGCTCGGCATAGTGCGCCTGCCAGCGGGCGTTCTCGGCGCCCGCGCCGGCGTCCTGCCAGCCGGTGAACAGGAGCGTCACGTCGTGCCCGCGGCGCGCGAGCGTCGCCGCGAGCGACGTGCTCGCGGTCCCGATCCCGCCGCCGGTCATACCGGACACCTCGAACGAGACGACGCAGACGCGTGCCGGCAGGTCCTCCTCGCCGACTGCGCCGACCGGCACGTGCGGATCGAGCGTGAGCGCGTGCGGCCCGGCGGCGAGCAGCTGTGCAACGCGCTCGTCGTGCGGCGGAGCGCCGACGACGAGGGGCGCGTCGACCGGTGCGTCGTCGGTCGCGGCCGGGACCGTCGCGAAGCTCGCGTGCGCGACCGTCAACCCGCGCGCCGCGACGCGCTCCGCGAGCGCGCGCAGCGCGGCGCTCGACACGGGCCGCTGCGCGCCGACCACCACGACTGCGGCGGCCGTTGCCAACCGTTCGTCCTCGGCCGCATCGAGTGCGGCCTCCTCAAGCAGCACGACGCGCCCGACCGTTTCGCGCTCCCGCGGCCAGCGGCACAGCGGCTGCTCGAGCGCGGCCGCCAGACGCGTGGCGATCGTGCGCGGCTCGTCGGCGGTCATCGCACCCGCCGCCGCACGAGCTCGGCGCGCCAGCGCGCGAAGCGCACGGCACGGCGGGGGAGGTCCGACAGCGGGGGTCGCAGCGCGCGCCGTGCCCGCGCGGCAATCCGGCGGCTCGTGCGGGGCGCATGCGCGACCGGCCGCTGCGCGAGCGCCGCCCGCATCTCCTCCTTCTGCTCCTCGTAGAGGGCGATCAAGTCGCGGTGCTCCTCAATCCGCCGCTCGTACGTCTCGACCAGCTCCCGCTCGCGCTCGATGCGCGTGTGCACCTCGCCGCTTGCGCGGAGCGCGCCGACGAGCAGCGCCGGCAGGTCGCCGAGCGGACCGTCGAGCCGGCGGCGGAACGGGCGCAGCAGGCGGATCTGCTGCTCGCCGTACGCGGCCGGGACCGGGCCCCAGCCCCAGTAGCGCGCGCGCACGTCGGCCCAGCGGTCGTCGCGCACACTCGTCGCGAGCGGATCCGGCAGCACGTCGATTCGCATTCCCGCGAGTGCGGCGCGCGACAGCAGCTCGTGGTCGAGCGCTTCGCCCCACAGGTCGGGCGCCCAGCCGTCGATCGCGGCGAGCGCCTCGCGGCGGATCGCGTACGGACCGACCGACAGCGCAGGGTAGGCGGCGGAGGCGAGTGGCGGCCCGCCGACGGGCACGAACGCGCACAGGTCGCGCGGCGGCTGCATGCGACGCAGCTCCTGCGGCGTGCCGGTGGGCCGCTCGGTGCTCGGGTCGCGGCAGACGAGCGAGAGCACGTCTGCGTCGCCGTCGCGCATCGCGCCGACGACACACGCGACGAGCAGCGGATCGGGCTGCTCGTCGCCTCGCAGCACGATCAACAGGTCGGAGTCGAGCGTAGCGGCGATCCGCCGCCGCGCGGCGGCCGCCGCGCGGCCGGGCGCGACGACGACCTCGACGCCGTTGGGCGGGTTGGGGATCGCGTCGTCGCAGATGGCGACGACGGCCGCCGGAGGACGCGTGCCGGTCGCGAGCGCCGCGGCGATGCGGTGGATGTCACCCCCGTCGCCGCCGGTCAGCAGCACGGTCGCCGTCGGCTGTGCGCCGGCCTGAGTTGGGCGCGCAGTCCGTGGGCGTCCGGCGATCGCGCGATGCCACGCGTCGTAGACGCGGTCGCACGCGGCGTCGTCGACCGCCGGCGCGGCTGGCGCGCCCGGGTCGAGCGCCTTCGCGCGCAGCGCGGCCGCGAGCGCCCGCACGTCGAACGCGTCCTGCGCGTCGCCGAACGCGGGCGGCTCCAGCGCTTCCGCGTCGCGCCAGCCGTCGAACGTGCAGCGGGCGAGGTCGTCCGGCGCGATCAGCTCGGCGGTCCCGCCGGAGCGCGAGGCGACGAACGGCACACCGAGTGCGACCGCCTCGATGACCGTGTTCGGCGAGTTGTCGACGAGCGAGGGGATCGCGACGACACAGGGCGCGCGGCGCAGGTAGTCGATCGCCTCGTCGTGGCCGAGATCCGGCAGGATCCGCCACGCGAGCCCCCAGCGCTCGGCGCGCCGCGCCACGTACGCCTCCGCCGGCTCGCCGGTGACGTGCTCGGGACGGCCGAGCAGCGTGACGCGCTCGAACGGGCAGTCGTCGTCCGCCGTGAGCAGATCGACCGCGTCGCAGAACGCCTCGACGCCCTTGCGCGTCTCCAGCCGGCCGAAGAACACCAGCTCCGAGCGCGGTCCCGCCTTGTCGGCGATCTGCTCCCGCCCGAGCGCGCGCACCGAGCGCGGCCGCGCGAGCGGCTGCACGAAGGTGCGCTCGGGCAGCGACCAGCCGCGCTCGCGCGTGTAGTCGACGAGGTACGCCGTCGGGCTCATCACCACGTCGGCACGCTCGACGCTGAGGCGCTCCAGATGCTCCGTCACGAGCTGGTCGAGATCCTCGAGCCCGTCGCGGTTCGCCTCTCCGACCCAGCGAGTGGAGGAGTGCGTCCCGACGACGAAGTCGACGTCGCGGTAGGCGAGCCCGAGCGCCTTCGCGGTCAGCGCGAACGCGCCGTGTCCCTGGCACTCGGGGACGTGCACGATGTCGAACGGCCGCGCGGTGTGCGCCTCCATCAGCCAGCGGTGCAGCTCGTAGGCGCGCCGCACCTGGTGGTGCGGACTGCGCACCGGCACGTCCCACGGGGTGCCGAGCAGCGCGAACGCGATGCCGGCCTCGGCGAACGCCGCGCGCCAGCTCGCCTCCTCGGCCGCGCGCTCCGGGTCGAGCCAGCCGGTGAACAGCAGCGTGACGTCGTGGCCTGCTGCCGCCAGCACGTGCGCGAGCGAGTGGTACGCGGTGCCGATGCCGCCGTTGCCGGTCGGGCCGCTGATCTCGTAGGAGGCGATCAGCACGCGCGCCGGCCGACCGGGGCCGGCCGTCCGGGCGATGGGGTCGAGCGCGAGGCTCAGCGGTCCGTTGTCGAGCAGTTGCGCCACCTCCTCGTCGTCGGGCCGGCAGCCCACGACGAGCGGGCAGTGGCGCGGCGGCGTCGTCCCGCGCTGCACGAGGCCGGCGTGCGCGATCCGCCAGCCGCCGCGCGTCGCCGTCGCCTCGATCGCGCGCAGCCCCTCAAGCGGGTCGTCGCTCGCGTCGTCCCACGCGACGACGACGCGCGCCGAGCGTCCCTCCCATCCGTCCGCTCCGACGACGGCGATCTCGCGGTCCGCGCCGTCGCCGAGCGCGAGCGCGGCGGCGATGCGAGTCACAGCGACGTCGAGATCGGGGGGCGCGTCGGGGCCGTCCACCGGCCCCCGAGGGCTGCCCGTGTCAGGGCCGGGTGATGCCATATGCTCGCCGCGCATCGTAAGCGGTCGCTTCCCGGGACGGATGCCGGTCACCGAAGTTTCGCCGCGTGATACGACCGATCGACGGCTTGCGCGAGCTCGTGCGTGAGCGGGCGGCGGCTGCCCGACTGACGCTCAGCGCGCGCGAGCGCGCCGTCCGAGCGTGCGCAGCGGCCGCATGAGCCGCCAGCTACGCGAATGCGTGATCGTCGCCAGCGCAGCGTCGCGCGCCGCCAGCGCGTCGCGCAGCTCGGCCACCTGGGTCATCAGGTGCTCGCGCTCGCGCGCAAGCGTCTGCGCGTGCTCGTCGGAGGAGCGCAGCCGGTCAGCGGCGTCGGCCAGCGCCACGTCCCGTTCGACGAGCGCCTGCTCGGCCCTGTCTCGGGCGCTGTCGGCCGCCGACGCCTCGCCGCGCGTCGCCAGCAGCTCGCCGTACATGTCCCGCATCGCGGCGCCGACGTGCATGAGCGCGTCCCGCAGCCGCTCGGACGCGCCGCTCGCCTCGCTGCCCGAGTCGTCCTCCAGCCGACGCGCGGCGCGCAGCTGGAGGTACAGCGCCCGCGTCGCGAGCGGCAGGGCCGGGTCGATCGCGACGTCCCAGGCGCTCGTGCGGTGGTGGCGCAGCTCCGGATCGACGCTCGCGACGATCGGCGCGAGCGCTTCGCTGCTCGGCGCCTCCATCCCGAGGAACGCGGCGATCCGGTGCGCCTCGCCCGCCGGGTCGCGCAGCGCGTCCTCGTAGAAGACGACGGTCCGCTCCGCCGGCGCGGTTGCCGCGAGTGCGAGCGCGACGTGGTCGAGCCAGCGCTCGGCGTATGTCCAGCCGTCGATCCCGACGTTGCGTCTGAGCAGCGACGCGACCGCGTCAGCGGGGCTGCGTACGCACAGCACGCAGCGCAGCGGACCGTCGATCAGCTCACGCCAGAACGGCAGCGTCAGGGACGTGCGCGGGTCCTTCCAGCCCCACAGCGCGCGGCCCGCGAAGTGCTCGTCGAGCAGCGCGCGGGCGCGCTCGCGCAAAGGCTCCAGCGCCTCTGCGCGCTCCCAGCCCGGCTCGGGCGCGAACGGCGCGAACGTGCCGGAGCCGACGGCCGCAAGGATCTCCTCGTTGAGGTCAATCATCCAGCGCGGCTCCCAATAGCCGCGGGCGTTGTCGCGCTCCTCAGGCGGCAGCAGCGCGGCCTCGTCTCCGAGGTCGACGCCGAGCAGGTTCAGCATCCGCGTGACCATCGACGTGCCGCTGCGGTGATAGCCCAGCACGACCACGGCCGGCTGGCGCTCGGCGGGTGCGCTCGTCATCTCACAGGTCCTCGGCGATGCGCGGGGCCTCACGGTCGAAGTAGCGGTAGGCCCACACCGCCAGCACGATCATCACCGCGGCTGGCGCGAGCAGCAGATGCCAGCCGCCCGCGGCCGTCATTGCGCTCGGGTGGCTCGGGTCGATGACCGCGTGCCGGAACTGCTGGACGATCACGGCGAGCGGATTCACGAGCAGCAGCCGTCGCAACGTCTCGTCCGGGATCACGTCGAGCGTGTAGAAGATCGGCGTCGCGTAGAACAGCATCTGCAGCATGACCTCCCACACCGGCTTGACGTCGCGGTAGCGCACGTAGAGCGCCGACAGCAGCGTCGAGAGGCTCGCCGAGAAGACGCCGAGCCCGATCACGAGCAGCGGGATCTCCAGCCAGCCGGCGCGCGGCGACCCGCCTGAGATCAGCAGGAAGACGATCACTACGACGAGGTTCAGCGTGAGGTTCATCAGCGCGGTCATGACGACCGACAACGGCACGACCAGCCGCGGGAACTGCACCTTGCGCACCAGGTTCTCGCGGTCGACGAGGCTCGTCACGGCGGCGCCGGTGCTCTCGGAGAAGAACACGAAGATGACGATGCCCGACAGCAGCGCGACGGGATAGAACTTCGCGTCGCTCTTGAACTTCAGCACGTGCGTGAAGACGACGTACAGCACGCCGAACAGCAGCAGCGGCCGCATCAGCTGCCACAGGTAGCCGAGCGCCGAGCCGAAGAAGCGCAGCTTGAACTCCGTGAGCGCGAGCGTGCGCGTGAGGTTGAAGAAGCGGTGCGCGTCGACGCCGATCGCCGCCGGCCCCTTGATCGGCGTGCCGAGGGGTCGCGCCTCGTGCGCCTCCTGGACGCTCACTTGACCGGCTCCCGCGGCTGCGCCGGCACCCGCACGACGCTCGTCTCGTACGGCGGCTCGACCAGCGCCTCGCTCGCCTGCGTTCCCGAGACGACGATTGAGCCGATGCCCTCGCGGCGGTCGAGCAGCGCGCTGCCGCTGCCGCGCTGTGCGACCGCGGCCGACGCGACATAGCGCCCGGGTCCGAGCACGTTCGTGAAGCGCACGTGGAAGAACACCTCGTCGCCCGCCTCGAAGCTTCCCGAGGCTGGCTGCGTCCACTGCGTCGATGCGGCCAGCACGTTGGCGTGCTCGGCGTTCTCCAGCTTGACGGAGAAGATCGGATCGCTGACCGCGCTTTGGAAGCGCACGCGCACGCCGATCGCGCAGGGGCGGTGCAGCTCGAGCACGCCGGTGCCCTCGCTGCGCTCGTTCTCGAACCACAACTCCAGAATCTCCGCGCGTCCATCGCCGCCGCGGGTGGGGGCCTCGTCGTCGCTGCCGCCGGGTGTGGATGCGGCCGCCTCCCGCGCCGCCGCGCGCCCGAAGTTGACCTCCAGGTACTCCATCCCCACCGCGTGCGGCTCGCCGTCGCGCAGCTTCACGCCCTTCTCCAGCAGCACCGCGCGGTCGCAGAAGCGCTCGACGGCGCCCATGTCGTGCGTCACGAGGATCATCGTCCGGCCGGCGTCGCGCAGGCGGTAGAACTCGTCGAAGCACTTCTGCTGGAAGGCGGCGTCGCCGACCGCCAGCACCTCGTCGATCAGCAGGATCTCGGCGTCGACGTGGATCATCACGGCGAACGCGAGCCGCACGAGCATCCCTGACGAGTAGTTCTTGATCTTCAGCTGCTCGAACTCGCGCAGCTCGGCGAAGTCGATGATGCTGTCGTAGCGGCGCTTCGCCTCGCGCGGGGAGAGGCCGAGCATCGTGCCGTTGATGAGGACGTTGTCGCGCGCCGGCAGATCGGGGTTGAAGCCGACGCCCAGCTCGATGAACGCGGACAGCCGCCCATCGACGTAGATCGCCCCGCGGTCGGCGCGATAGATCCCCGCCATGCACTTCAGCATCGTGCTCTTGCCGGAGCCGTTGCGGCCGACGACCCCCAGGAACTCGCCGTGGGCGACGTCGAACGAGACGCCGTCCAGCGCGACGAACTCGTCGAAGCTGCTGCGACGGAACGGATGCAGCGCGCGCTCCTTGAGCGTGTGCACCCGCTCAGTCGGCACGCGGAAGGTCTTCGAGACGTCGACCACGCTGACGGCGGGCGCTCTGCCGGAGGCTCGGCTCATCGCGCTGAACGGTATCGAGCCGGTCCCGGGAGCGGCCTCCCTCGCGCGCCACCCCGGCGCTGCGCCCGCACCGCGCGTGCGTCATCCTTAACCCCGCGTGCGCCTCCCCGCCATCACCCCCCGGCGCTACCTCACGATCGCCTACGTCGCGCTCGGCGCGTTGACGGCGATCGTGCTGACCGGCGCGGCCGTGCGGCTGACCGATTCCGGGCTCGGCTGCCCGGACTGGCCGCGCTGCTACGGCAAGGCGGTGCCGCCGCTGTCGTTCCACTCGGTGATCGAGTACGGCAACCGCGTCTTCTCGGCCGGCGTCGGGATCGTCGTGCTCGGCGCGTGGGTCGCCGCGTTCCTGCGCACGCCGCGCCGCAAGGACATCGTGTGGACGGCCACGCTGCTGCCGCTCGGAGTGCTCGCGCAGGGCGTGCTCGGCGGCTTCACCGTCCGGCACGAGCTGGCGCCCGGCTTCGTGATGGCGCACTTCGGCCTCTCGATGCTGATCCTGATCGCCGCCGTCGCGCTCGTCTTCCGCGCGCGGTACGAGCCGGGCGAGCGGGCGCCGAGCCGCGACCGCGCGACCGTCTGGCTCGTGCGCTTCGTCGCGCTGCTCGGCGCGGTCGTGCTGTTCGTCGGCACCGCCGCGACCGCCTCCGGACCGCACGCCGGCGGCAGCAAAGGCGAGCTGATCCACCGGCTCGACTTCAAGGGGCCGGGGCACACGCTCGTGTGGGTGATCCATCGCCACGCGACGCTCGCTTCCATGCTCGGCCTCGGCGTGATCCTCGCCTGGTTCCTCGCCAAGCGCCGCGCGGAGGGCAGAGCGCTCGCGGACACGCTGATGGTCGCCGGCGTCCTGATGGCGGCACAGGGCCTCGTCGGCACGGTCCAGTACGAGCTGGCGCTGCCGGCCGACATCGTGTGGGTCCACGTCGGCCTCGCGACGATCACGTGGATCGCGCTGCTGTGGTGCGTCGGGGTCGCGGGACGGCTCGCGCCGCGCGGTGCTCCCGAGCCGAGTGCGCCCCACGAGCCGGCCGTCGCCGAGGACCGCGCCCCGGCGTTGTCGCGATAGCCCCGTAAGCTGACCGCATGCCGTCTCCAGCCGGTCTGCGGCGCCTGTCCGCGCTGATCGCCGCGCTCGCGTGCACGCTGCTCGCCGCCCCGGCCGCCGCCGCCGCGCCCGCCCCACCGACGCCCCCCACCACCCTCGTCGCCCTCCTCCCGGTCGACCTCGAACAGCCGCCGCCGGGCGTCCTGCGGCCGAGCGCCGGCGACCTGATCGACGGCCATCCCGAGCTGGCGCTCGGCCTGCTGAGCGCCACGCAGTCGGGCTACAGCCCGCAGCAGGCGCTGCTCGACATGACCGCCGGCACGCGCACCTCGCGCGGCACCTACCACCCGCAGAATCCGCCGGACATGAGCCTGCTGGAGGTCCCGCCGCCGCACCCGGCGCGGCGCGGCGCCGTGCCGAGCGGCCTGATCGTCAACTGGCTCGCCGCCGTCGCGCGTGCCGAGAGCGCGCCAGCCGACGTCGTCCCTGGCCTCCTCGCCGGCTCGATCCCGGGCGGCGGCGCTTACGCCGGCATCGTCGGGCAGACGAACCAGGAGGCGCTGCTCGCCGCCACACGCGCCGGCATTGTGAAGCGCGTCTCGCTTGGCCGCGGCGGCGACGTCGCGGTGCGCGCGCAGGCGCTGCTGCGCCGCAGCCGCCTCGTCGTCGCGCTGCTGCCGGCCGGCTACGAAGGCGATCGCCAGCTCGACCAGCTGATCGCCGCGCGCAGAGCCGGCGAGCTGCTGATCGCGCTGGAGGACCCGCCGCCGTTCAGCGGCCCGCAGCTGCTGTGGACCGGAATCGCCGGCCTTGGCCCGGCCGACGCCGGCTTCACCTCCGCCACCACGCACATCGATGGCGTCGCGGCGGCGATCGACCTGCTGCCGACGATCCTCAAGCACCTCGGCCAGCCCGTGCCGAAGAGCGTGCGCGGCCAGCCGATCGCGATCGGCGGCGCGCGCGACGCCGACGCGCTGCGCTCGCTCGACGACCGCCTGTCGGTGATCGGCTCGCGCCGCATCCCGGCGCTGGAGACGTTCCTGCTGACGTGGCTTGGCGTCGTGCTGCTCGCCGGCGTCATGCGCGACCGCCGCGGCGTGCGCTTCGCGCTGCGCATCGGCGGCCTCGCGCTGATCTGGCTGCCGTCGCTGCTGCTGCTGAGCGCCGCGCTGGAGCCGAGCGAGCAGGCGGAGCTGTTCCTGATCGCCGGCGGTTCATTCCTGCTCGCGCTCGCGACCGACCGGCTCGTGCGCTGGCCGCGCGGCCCGGCGGTCCCGGCGATCGTGACGCTGCTCGCCTACGCGCTCGACCTCGCGAACCACTCCTATCTGGTGATCCGCTCGCTGCTGGGACCGAGCCCGCGCTCCGGCTCGCGCTTCTACGGACTCGGGAACGAGCTGGAGATCGCGCTGACGATCGTGCTGCTCGTCGGCCTCGCCGCGCTCCTGCGCCGGCGCGAGCGCACGCGCGGCAACGCGGCCGCGTTCGCGCTCGGCGGGATCGCGCTGGCCGCGATCGTCGGCTCGGGCCGGCTCGGCGCGGACGTTGGCGGGATCTTCACGATCGCCGGCGGCGCCGCCGTCGCGACGCTGATGCTGCTGCCGGGCGGGATCACGAAGCGCGCGATCGGGCTGGCGATCCTTGCGCCGATCGCGGGCCTCGCAGGGCTCGCCGCGCTTGACCTCGCGACCGGCGGCAACGGCCACTTCACGCGCACCGTCCTGCACGGCAGCGCCTCCGATCAGCTCAACACGTTCCAGCGCCGCTACGAGCTGGCGTGGTCGATCGTCTCGCACGGCTTCGCGCCGCTGCTCACGCTGCTGTGCGCGCTCGCGGTCGCCTACGCGCTCGTCCACCGCGACCGCGTCTACGCGACGATCCGCGGCGACGCCGTCTGGCGCGCCGCGCTCGGCGGCGGGCTCGCCGCCTCGATCGCCGGCAGCCTCTTCAACGACTCCGGCCCCCTGCTGCTGTTCATCGGCATCGTCGCGCTCACGTTCGTGAGCGCCTACCTGCGCAACCCGCCGGAGAGAGCCATGTCTGCCGCGTACGGCGATCGGGCGGCGGCACCGCTCGCCGAGGAGACGCCGATCGTGGCCGCGCGCCGATGATTCCCACGCTCGCCGCCCTCGGGATCACGGTCAGCAGCAGCCTCGGCTACCTGCTGCCCGCGCTCGTCGGACTGGAGTCGATGGGGATCCCGTCGCCCGGCGAGACGGCGCTCGTGCTCGCCTGCGTGATGGCGAGCCAGGGCAAGCTGCAGATCGAGCTTGTGATCGCGATCGCCGCGGCCGCCGCGATCGTCGGCGACAACGTCGGCTACTGGATCGGCCGCAAGGCGGGCCGGCGCGTGCTCGCGTCGGAGCGCGGCCCGTTCCCTCGCCGCCGCATCGCGCTGATCCATTACGGCGACCGCTTCTTCGCCAAGCACGGCGCGAGAGCCGTCTTCCTCGGCCGCTGGATGGCGCTCGTGCGCGTCACGGCCGCGTGGATGGCGGGCATGAACCACATGCCCTTCCGCACGTTCTTCTGCTGGAACGCGCTCGGCGGGATCACCTGGGCGCTGTCGGTCGGGCTCGTCGCCTACTTCGCCGGCGAGGCGGCCGTCCACGTGATCGAGCGCGTCGGCGTCGGCGCGGCCGTCGCGCTCGGCGCCGCGATCGTCGGCCTGATCGTGTGGGTCCAGCTGCGCGAGCGCCGCGCGCTGCGCGCCGAGGAGCGGACGCTCAGGCGCTGACGCGCGCCCGCGCGAACGCGGCGCGCGCCCACAGCGCCGCGCCGAGCGCGACGAGGCCGCCGAGCGCGAGCGCGACGCGCGGCCCGGCCGCACCGGCGATCCAGCCCATCAGCGGCCCGCCGATCGGCGTCGAGCCGAGGAACACGACCGAGTAGAGCGCCATCACGCGCCCGCGCATGTGCGGCGCGACGGCGAGCTGCAGGAACGAGTTGAGGCTCGCGGCGAACACGACCGAGGCGGCGCCGACCGGCACGAGCACGACCGCGGCGAGCGCGGTGCCCGGCGCCAGCGCGGCGGCGACGACGAGCGCGCCGAAGGTCGCCGCGGCGCCCGCGAGGAAGGCCGGCCGCACGCGCGAGCGCGCGCCGTTGGCGATCGCGCCCGCAATCGCGCCGAGGCCCATCGCGGTCGTCAGCGCCGCGTACGCGCTCGCGCCGCCGCCGTAGCCGAACGTCGCCAGCAGCGGCAGCAGCGTCTGGAAGTTGAACGTGAAGGTCCCGACGACCGCCATCAGCGCGAGCGGGATGCGCAGCTCCGGCGTCGCGTGCACGTAGCGCAGCCCGCTGCGCACCTGCCCGCGTCTGCGCGCCGCCGGCGGGACGCTGCGCAGCGCGGCCATGTCCATCCCGCGCAGCGCCGCGATCATCGCCGCGAACGACAGCGCGTTGAGCCCGAAGCACGGCACGACGCCGGCCGTCGCGATCACGACCCCGGCGAGCGCCGGGCCGATCGTGCGCGCGCCGTTGATCAGCGCGCTGCCGAGGCTGACCGCGTTGACGAGCCGGTCCGGACCGACCAGCTCGACGAGGAACGCCTGCCGCGTCGGGTTGTCGACCGCGTTGACGGCGCCGCGCGCGAAGATCAGCGCGAGCAGCATCCACAGCTCGATCGCGCCGGTCGCGGTGAGCGCGAGCAGCGCGAGCGCCGGCAGCGCCATCAGCGTCTGCGTGACGAGCAGCAGTCGCCGCTTGTCGAAGCGGTCGGCGATCAATCCGCCCCACGCGCCGCCGATCAGCATCGGCGCGAACTGCAGCGCCGCCGCGACGCCGACCGCGACGCCGCTGTGCGTGAGCTGCAGCACGAGCCACATCTCGGCGACGGTCTGCATCCACGTCCCGCTCAGCGAGACGAGCTGGCCGAAGAAGTAACGGCGGTAGTTCGGGACCGCGAACGAGCGCAGCGCCGGCGTCAGCGCCTGCGCGAGCCGTCCGCGTCCGCGAGCAGCCGCTCGAGGATCGCCGCCGCCTGGTCGAGCGTCGCCAGCTCCGTCGGCGTCAGGCCGCGCAGCCGCCGGGCGAGGTACTCGTTCTTGCGCGTGCGGACGCGTCTGAGCAGCGTCGCGCCCTCGCGCGTGATCGCGACGTGGGACACGCGCGCGTCGGACGGGTCCGGCGTGCGCGCCACGAGCTTCAGCTGCTCCAGCTGCGCCACCACGCGCGTCGCGGTCGGCCGTTGGATGCGCTCGCGCTCCGCCAGCGCGCTCGGCGTCAGCGGCCCCTCGCGCTCGATCGTCGCGAGCGCCGCCGCCAGTGTCGGCGAGATCTCTCCGCCCGCCCCCGACTCCTGCCGCAGGCGCCGCGCCATGCGGGTGACCGCCATGCGCAGGCGCGCGGCGAGCTCGGGGTCGGAGGGGGAGGAGGGAGTCGAAGGTGATGGTGTCGCCTTGATGGTTAGCTCAGCTAGTTAGCGTTGCTAACCATCTTAGCAGCGACTCAGTCGCCGTTCCGCTCCAGGTCGAGCGCGCAGGAGTTGATGCAGTAGCGCAGGCCGCCCTGCTCGGCCGGGCCGTCGTCGAAGACGTGCCCGAGGTGCCCGCCGCAGCTCGCGCACAGCACCTCGGTGCGCACCATGAAGTGGCTCGTGTCGCGCTCGGTCGCGACGCTGTCGTCGTCCATCGGGGTCGTGAAGCTCGGCCAGCCGCTGCCGGACTCGAACTTCGTCGCGGCGTCGAACAGCGGCGCGCCGCAGCCGGCGCAGCGGTACGTGCCGGGCGCTCTCTCGTCGGCATATCTGCCGGTGAACGGCCGCTCGGTCGCCTTCTCGCGCAGCACCGCGTACTGCTCCGGCGTCAGCTCCGCGCGCCACTCGGCGTCGCTCTTCGTGACCTTGGGCTTGCTCGTCATCGCATGCACCGTCCTTGCAGGAAGTGGACTCCTGCGAGCGTAGCGGCGTCCCCCGCGAGAGCCCTTACGGCGCGATTACGCGCGCCGCCCGGGGTGCAGGTGCTGCGGATGGCAGCCGGCGCGGCGGCGCGCCTATCTCGTCGCCGACTCGGCCGCCGGGTCGTCCGGCATGCGCGCCGCCGCGCGCATGCGCGTGAGCGCGGCGCGCAGGATGCGCGAGACCTGCATCTGCGAGACGCCGATCCGCTCGCCGATCTGCGACTGCGTCAGGTCCTCGACGAAGCGCAGCCGCAGGATCTCGCGCTCGCGCGGCGTCACCGTCCTCATCAACGTCTCCAACAGCGTGCGGTCGTTGGCGCGCGCGAGCTCGGCATCGTCCGCGCCGAGCAGGTCGACGAGCGTCGCGCCGCTCTCTTCGTCGCTGCTGGCGGGCGCGTCGAGCGACAGCGTGCGCTGCACGCCGGCGACGTCGAGCGCCTCCAGCACGCCCTCCAGCGAGAGCCCGGTCGCCTCGGCCAGCTCGGCGGGGGTCGGCGGGCGATCGCCGTTGTGCTCGGCGATCGCGCGTCTGACTCGCAGCGACGCCTCCTTGAGGTCGCGCGGGACGTGGATCGCCCAGCCGCGGTCGCGGAAGTGCCGCTTGAGCTCGCCGAGGATCGTCGGCACGGCGAAGGTCGTGAAGGCGATCCCGCGCGAGGGGTCGAAGCGGTCGACCGCGTTCACGAGCCCGAGCGAGGCGACTTGGAAGAGGTCGTCGAGCGGCTCGCCGCTGTCGCTGTAGCGCAGCGCGAGATGGCGTGCCAGACCGAGGTGGCGCTCCACCATCGCGGCCCGTTCGGCGGGCGTGCGTCTCGGCGGTCCGCCGGCGATGGTTGGCGCGTCGACGCTCCCCTGGGCTTCAGTCTGTCTTGCACCAGGAGTCCGCGGATAGACTGGCGAGCCCGGATGGCCCCGTTTGTCCTCGCTGTGAAACTCGCCCTCGGCCACGATCCCGTCTTCCTCCCGGCGTCAATCACTTGGTGCGCCGGGGGTCTGGGGCGCGAAGCCTGCGCCGCCGACCTGCGCCGACGGTGCATCCCCGATCGTAGCGCGCGCGCCTGCGGTTGCGCAGGGTCCGAGCCGGGAGCGGCAGCGTGACGGCGGAGGGGCTGCGCGTGCTCCTCGCCGACGAGGACGAGGCCGCGCTCCACCGGCTGGCCGGCGTGCTGGAGGAACTCGGCCACACCGTCTGCGCGTACGCGGTCGAGGTCTCCGACGTCGCCGAGAAGGTCGTCACCGACGATCCCGACGTCTCGATGGTCGTGCTGCACCGCGACGACGACCACGCGCTCGCGCTGATCGAGGAGATCTGCGCCTACGCGACCGGGCCGGTGATCGCGCTCACGCAGGAGGAGGATCCGCAGTTCGCCGCTCGCGCCGCCGACCGCGGCATCGCCGCCCAGGCGACGCCGGGCGAGCCCGACGCCGTTCAGAGCGCGATCGAGGTCGCCCTGCGCCGACACGCGGAGATCGAGCGACTGGAGGCGAAGGTCGACCAGCTCGAGGGCGCGCTCGCGCGCCGCGCGGTGATCGAGCGCGCGAAAGGCATCCTGATGGAGCGCCACGCGGTCGACGACCGCACCGCGTTCGAGCGTCTGCGCACCCACGCCCGCACCGAGCGCCGCCGCGTCGTCGACGTCGCGCACGCGGTCGCCGAGGACGGGCTGGAGCTGCCGTAGACGCGAACCGCCCCGGAGTCCGGGGCGGTTCGGTCCTGCGCAGATGTCCGCTCCGGGCTCAGCCGCAGCCGGTGTTGTTGCCGCAGCTGGAGCACGTGTAGCAGGAGCCCGTGCGCTGCATCATGCCGCCGCACTGGTTGCACGCCGGGCCGAGGTCGAGGCCGGCCATCTTCGCCGGCACGACCGGCGGCGTGTCGGTCAGCGCGGCGGTCGGCGCGACGCTCGCGCCGCCGTCGCCGGCCGACGCGCTCGGCGCCGCGGCCGCCGGGCCGGCCGTGTCGCTGCTGACGACCGACGTCGCGGCGTCCTCCGCCAGCTTCTTCGCCCGCACCGCTCTCGTCATGATCCCCAGCTCCTCCTGGATCTCCTCGTCGAGGAAGCGGGAGGCGAGCCAGCGCATGATGTAGTCGGGCAGCGACTTCGCGAACGGGAT
>JBQCIQ010000178.1:0-5409 GCA_051953595.1 Conexibacter sp.
AGGAGCAGCGCGGCTCCGCCGAGCACGACCACGAATCGGCGGACATCCGGACCGTTGCCCGGGAGGGCGAACGCCCACCACGTAAACCAAGCTAATGTGTGTTTTCCAGTCCTTTCTGCGTAGCGGTCGACGGGTCTCGAACCCGCGACCTTCGGCTTGGGAAGCCGACGCTCTACCAACTGAGCTACTTCCGCGTGCGTCCGGCAGTCTACCGCGCGTCGTAGGCTTCGACTGGTGCGCCGTCCCACCGTGCTCCTGTCGATCGCCCTGCTGGCGGGAGCGCTGCTCGTGCGGTGGCGCCGTCGGCGGACGGTGAGCGCTCCGCTCCCCGCCCCATCCCCTGTGACGCCGCTCGCGCCGGCTGCGCCCGGCACGCGCTTCGTGAGCGTCCCGTGGGAGCTGGTGGCGGCCCCGGCCGACGAGGCGTCGCTGACGGTCCGCTATCGGAGCGACGAGCACATGGAGCTGGACCGCATCGATGCGCAGGAGACGCCCACGCAGGTGTTCGTTACCGCGCTCATGCGCTGGCGCCCGCCGGCGGACGGCTGGTTCGCGTTCGCCCAGGAGCATCAGACGGTCGTGCCGCTCGCCGAGCCGCTCGGCGAGCGGGAGCTCGTGCACGCGCCCGTGGACGAGCCGAGCGGCCCGCCGCTCTACCCTTGAGCCCGCGCATGCGCCGCACCGTCACGACCGCCGCCGTCTCGATCCTCGCGCTCCTGCTCGTAGGGCTGCTCGTGTTCGGCGTGCTGCAGACGGGCGACAACAGCTCGCTCGACCAGGCGCTCGCGCGCGGCGAGCGCCCGCGCGCGCACGACGCCGCGCTGCCGCTGCTCGACGGCGCCGGCCGCAGACGGCTGGCCGACTTCCGCACGCCCGGCGGCTACGTGGTGGTGAACTTCTTCGCCTCGTGGTGCGGCCCGTGCGCCGCGGAGGCGCCGCTGCTGAACCGGCTCCAGCGCAGACTCGCCGGCCACGGCACGATCGTCGGCGTCGCCTGGAACGACGCGGCCGACGACGCCCGCGCGTTCGTCCACGAGCACGGTGTGACCTATCCGACCCTGCACGACGTCGACCGCGGCTTCGGCGACGCGTACGGCGTCAGCGGCGTCCCGGAGACGTTCGTGCTCGATGCACACGGGCGCGTCGTCGCGCTCAACCGCAGTCAGCTGACGCAGCGCTGGATCGCGACGGCGATCGATCCGCTGATCCCCAGACGGGCGACGCAGGGATGAGCCGCCGCGCCCGCCGCCTGCCGCTGCTCGCGCTGCTGCTTCTCGCGCTCGCGAGCGGCGCGGCGCCGGCCGCGGCGGTGCAGCCGCGCACGACGCTGCCGGCGATGGAGCAGCAAGTCATGTGCGTCGTCTGCAGAACGCCGCTCGCGGTCGCCAACGGCCCGCAGGCCGACGCCGAGCGTCAGCAGATCCGCCGTCTGATCGCGCAGGGCAAGAGCGAGCAGCAGATCAAGGACGCGCTCGTCGCGCAGTACGGGGACCGTGTGCTCGCGCTGCCGAAGGACAACGGCTTCAACCTCGCCGTGTATCTCGTGCCGATCGCGGCGGTTGGGATTGCGCTGGCGCTGCTGGCGCTCACGCTGCCGCGCTGGCGTCGCGCGGTCCGCACGCGCGCCGCCGGCCCCCCGTCGGCCGCAGCCGCCGCGCCGAGCGCCGAGGACCTGCGCCGGCTCGACGAGGACCTTGCGCGCCGCGACTGAGCGCCGCGCTACATCGACTCCGGCGCGCTGACGCCGAGCAGGCGCAGCGAGCCGGCGATCGTCCGCTGCGCTGCCACAGACAGGGCGATGCGGAACGATTCGAGCGCCTGCGGCTCGGCGCCGACGACGCGGCAGTCGCGATAGAAGGCGGTGAAGTCCTGCGCCAGCTCGAGCGCGTAGGCGGCGATCTTGTGGGGCGCGCGCCGCTCGACCGCCTCGGCGACCTCGTCGGGGAACGCCAGCAGCTTCTTGATCAGCGCCCGCTCGGCCGGCTCCAGCGCGGCATCGGCCTCGTCTGCCCCGTCGACCGCCGCGAGCGCCGCGGCCACGCGCTCCTCGCCTGCCTTCTCCAGCATCGAGTGGATGCGCGCGTGCGCGTACTGCACGTAGTAGACGGGGTTCTCGTTGCTCTGCTCGCGCGCCAGGTCGAGGTCGAGGTCGACCGTCGAGTCGTGCGAGCGCTGCAGCATGAAGAAGCGCGTCGCGTCGACGCCGATGTCGTCGATCAACTCGTCCAGCGTCGTGAACACGCCGCGCCGCTTCGACATCGCCGAGCGGTCGCCGGCGTTGATCAGGTGGACGAACTGCATGATCAGGATCTCGATCGCGTCGGGGTCGCCGCCGAGCGCCTGGAAGGCGCCTCGCAGCCGCGCGACGTAGCCGTGGTGGTCGGCGCCGAAGACGTCGACCTGGCGCTCGAAGCCGCGCGCCTGCTTGTCGAGCAGGTAGGCGCAGTCGGAGGCGAAGTAGGTCGGCTCCCCGTTGGCGCGCGTGAGCACGCGGTCCTTGTCGTCGCCGAACGTGGTCGTGCGCAGCCACAGCGCGCCCTCGGAGCGGTAGGTGTGGCCGCTCTCCTCCAGCGCCGCGAGCGCGCGTCCGACCGCGCTTGGCTCGCCGTCGTAGAGCGAGCGCTCGCTGAAGACGCGGTCGTGCCGGACGCCGAAGCGCGCGAGCGTCGCCCGGATCCGCTCCAGCATCTTCGCGACCGCCTCCTGCGCGAGGTGGTCGGGGTCGGCGGTCTCGGCGTCGGGGATCTCGGCCGCCAGCTCGGCGACGTAGTCGCCCTCGTAGCCGCCCTCGGGCACCGGCTGGCCGAGCGCGCGCGCCTGCACCGACTCGCCGAGCTTGCGCACCTGCGCGCCGGCGTCGTTGAGGTAGTACTCGCGGGAGACGTCGTGGCCGTGGAAGGAGAGGATCTCGGCGAGCGCGTCGCCGTAGGCGGCGTGGCGGCCGCTGGCGGCGACGAGCGGCCCGGTCGGGTTGGCGGAGACGAACTCGACGAGGATCCGCTCCGCGCGCGGTGCGCCGCCGGAGCCGTACGCGTCGCCCGCGGCGAGCACGTGCGCGAGCGCCTGCGCGTACCAGGCGTCGGCGAGGAAGAGGTTGAGGAAGCCGGGACCGGCGATCTCGTATCTGGCGAGGCCGGCGCCCAACCGCCGCCGCAGCTCCTCCCCCAGCCGCTCGGCGATCTCGCGCGGCGGCGCGCCGATGCTGCCGGCGAGCAGCATCGCGGCGTTCGTCGAGTAGTCGCCGAAGCCCTCGCGTCTCGGGCGCTCGACCGTCGGCACGGCGCCACCGTCGCCGTTGCGCATCGACGCGGAAGCCGCCTCGACGGCGGCACGCAGCTGCTGGAGGGGGGTCACGCGTCCGGAGGGTACCGGCGGCGGCCCGGCGAAGGTCTCGCCGTCTTCAGTAGTGGTACGGCTCTCTCGCGAGGATCTTGTGGCCGCGGTAGATCTGCTCCAGCAGCACGACGCGGGCGAGCTGGTGCGGGAGCGTCATAGCGCCGAGCGAGAGGCGGTGGTCGACCCGGTCGAGCTGGAGCCCGAACGGGCCGCCGACGACGAAGCAGACGTCGCGTCCCGCCTGGCGCCGCTCCTCCAGGAACCCGGCGAACGCCTCGGAAGAGCACTGCTCCCCCTCGGCGTCGAGCAGCGAGACGAACGCGCGCTCCGGGATGCGGCGGGCAACCTGCTCGTCCTCGCGCACCTCCACCAGCTCGACGCGGGCGTGGCGGGCGAGCAGCTTCTGGTAGTGCTGCACGTCGTCGGCGAACGGCGGGCGCAGGCGGCCGACGGCCAGGACGACGATCTTCACGGCTGCGATACTAGGCGCCATGGACGACGACGAAGAGCGCGAGCGCCACATCAACATCCACTTCTCCCCGGAGATCATGGCCGGGGTCTACGCGAACTTCGCGAACGTGAGCCACTCCGAGTACGAGTTCACGATCACGTTCGCGCGCGTCGACCACGAGGTCGAGGACGAGGAGATCCCCGGCGTCGTCGTCTCGCGCGTCAACCTCTCCCCCCGCTTCATGCGCGAGCTGATCGACGCGATGGAGGACAACTACTCGAAGTGGCAGACGAGCGAGGGCATCAAGAACCTGCCCGAGTTCGGCGGCCCCGACGAGCCGCGCCAGCCGTAGACCCCGTGTCGCTCGCGCTCGCCTGGAGCGGCGGCAAGGACTCGGCGCTCGCGCTGCATGCGCTGCGCGGCGCCGGTCGCGAGCCGCGCGCGCTGCTGACGACCGTCACGGAGGGCGTCGAGCGCATCTCGATCCACGGCGTGCGCCGCGAGCTGCTGCACGCGCAGGCGGCGGCGCTCGGGATCGAGCTGGTCGAGGTCCGCATCCCGCTTCCCTGCCCGAACACCGTCTACGAGGCGAGGATGGAGGAGGCGCTGGCACGGCCGCCGCTCGACGCGGTCGAGGAGGTCGCGTTCGGCGATCTGTTCCTGGAGGACATCCGCGCCTACCGCGAGGAGCGCCTGGCGCCGAGCGGCCGCAGGGCGCTGTTCCCCGTGTGGGGCCGCGACACGCGCGCGCTGGCGCGCACGTTCGTCGCGGAGGGCTTCCAGGCGATCGTCGCGACCGTCGATCCGCGCGTGCTCGACGCGTCGTTCGCCGGGCGCGCCTACGACGCAGCGCTCCTCGCCGACCTGCCGCCGACCGTCGACCCGTGCGGCGAGAACGGCGAGTTCCACACGTTCGTCCACGCCGGACCGATCTTCGACGCGCCGATCGCGGTAGAGACCGGCGTGGTCGTGGAGCGCGACGGCTTCGTCTACGCCGACATCGTCCCGGCGGCCGCCGCGGTCGCGTAGGAGGCGCGATGCGCGTCGCGGTCGTCTCCGACGTCCACGCGAACCGGCACGCGTTCGAGGCCGTGCTGGACGCCGTCGAGGCGGCCGGCGCGGAGGAGCTGTGGTGCCTCGGGGATCTCGTTGGGTACGGAGCGGAGCCCGACGCCTGCGTGCAACTGGCGCGCGACCACGCGGCCGTCTGCCTCGCGGGCAACCACGACCTGGCGCTGTGCGGCAAGCTCCCGCTCGACCAGTTCGTCAAGGGCGCCGAGCTGTCGATCGAGTGGACGCGCGGGGCGATCGCGCCCACGCACGTCGCGTGGCTGGACACGCTGGAGCCGCAGCGGCTCGAGGAGGCGGTCGGGCTCTACCACGCCTCGCCGCGCGATCCGATCTGGGAGTACGTGCTCTCCGCCCTGCTGGCCGAGCTGTGCCTCGACGTGCAGCCCGAGCGCATCGGGCTCGTCGGCCACTCGCACGTGGCGCTGTCGTTCGTGCGGCCCGAGGGCGAGCCCGCCACCGGCGAGCCGCGGCGCGGCGGCGACGCGGTCGACATCTCGTCGGGCGAGTGGATCCTCAACCCGGGCAGCGTCGGCCAGCCCCGCGACGGCGAC
>JBQCIQ010000179.1:0-18603 GCA_051953595.1 Conexibacter sp.
CTTCGCGCGCATGACCGCCGAGCGCCTGCGCGCCGAGGGGCTGCGCGGCGAGGTCACCGTCCTGACGGGCGAGTACGCCGGCTCGCTGGAGGCGCCGGACCCACAACCGGCCGATCCGCTCGTCGCGTTCGCCGGGCGGCACATCCCCGAGAAGCGCGTGCCCGCCCTCGTGCGCGCGTTCGCGCGGGCGCGCGAGCGGGCGCCAGAGCTGCGGCTCGCGGTGCTCGGCGACGGTCCCGAGCGCCCGGCGGTGCTGGCCGCGATCGAGGACGAACGGCTGGGCGACGCCGCCGACGCGCCCGGCTTCGTCGCGCCGGAGGAGGTCGACCGCACGCTCGCCCGCGCGCTCTGCATGGTGCTCCCGTCGCGCCGCGAGGGCTACGGGATGGTGGTCGTCGAGGCGGCCTCGCGCGGCGTGCCGAGCGTCGTCGTACGCGACGAGGACAACGCCGCGGTCGAGCTGGTGGAGGAGGGCGAGAACGGCTTCGTCGCGGCGTCGGCCTCGCCGGAGGACCTTGCCGCGGCGATCTTGCGCGCGCGCGACGCGGGCCCGGCGCTGCGCGCGAGCACCGCCGCCTGGTTCGCCCGCAACGCCGAGCGGCTGTCGCTGTCCGGCTCGCTCGACCGGGTCGTGGCCGCCTACGACGACGGGGTCGCATGCGCGTCGCGCTCAACCTGATCTTCCTCGTGCCGGGCGAGACCGGCGGGATGGAGGTGTATGCGCGCGAGCTGCTGCCGCGGCTGGCGGCGCTCGACGGCGTCGAGCCGGTCGCGATCGTCAGTCGCGCCGGCGCCGAGGCGGTCGACGCGCTCGGCGTCGAGACGCTGGTCGCGTCGGTCGACGCGCGCGACCGCAAGCAGTGGGCGTGGGGCGAGCAGCGCCACGTCCCGCGTCTCGCGCGGGAGGTCGGCGCGCAGCTGATCCACAACCTCGCCTCGACCGGCCCGGTCAAGCGCGCCGGCGGCCCGCCGCGCGTCACGACGGTGCATGACCTCCACTACGCGACCGCACCCGAGGCGCACTTCGGACTGCGCGCGCTCGGCATGCGCGTGCTCGTGCCGGCCGCCGTGCGCGCCTCGCGCCGCGTGATCACGGTCTCGCAGGCGACGAAGGACGACGTGGTGCGGCTGCTGCGCTTCCCCGCCGAGCGGATCGACGTGGTGCACCTGGCGGCGGCCACGGCGCGCGAGTCCGACACCGCCGCCGACGCCACGCCGGAGGCGGAGCTGCGGGAGCGGCTGGCGTTCGGCGGGCGCCCGGTCCTGCTCAGCATGGCGGCGAAGCGACCGCACAAGAACGTCGAGGGGCTGATCGACGCGCTCGCCGCGATCGCGCCCGAGCGCCGACCGCTGCTCGTCGTGCCCGGCTACGCGACCGAGCACGAGGCGGCGCTGAACGAGCGCGCCCGCACGCGCGGCGTCGCGGACGACGTGCGCTTCCCCGGCTGGCTGCCGCGCGCGGACGTCGAGGGCCTGTGGCGCTGCGCCGTGGCGCACGTCTTCCCCTCGTTCGCCGAGGGCTTCGGCCTGCCGGTGCTGGAGGCGATGGCGCGCGGCGTGCCGAGCGCCTGCTCTGACCGCGCCTCGCTGCCGGAAGTTGCGGGCGACGCCGCGCTGCTGTTCGACCCCTCCGACCCGTCCGCGATCCGCGCCGCGATCGAGCGGCTGCTCGCCGACGCGGCGCTGCGCGAGCGCCTTCGTGCGGCCGGCCTCGCCCGCGCGGCGACGTTCTCGTGGGAGCGCACCGCGCGCGAGACGGCGGCCGTCTACGCGCGCGCGCTCGGCTGAGCGGTGGCGCCGGCGCCGAGCGCGGCGCGGATGCAGCCCGTCACCTCGGCCGCCTGCGCGGCGGTGAGGACCGGGCTCATGGGAATCGCGAGGTGGGTGCGCGCCAGCTCGTCCGTGACGGGCAGGTCCACGTCGGCGCCCCACTCCGCCATCGCCTGCTGGCGGTGGATCGGCGTGCGGTAGTAGGGCTTCTGCCCGTGCCCGGCGTCGGCGAGCGCGGCCCCGATCGCATCGGCCTGCTCGTGGCGGATCACGTAGAGGTGCCACGCGGGCTCACAAGCAGGCGCGGCCACCGGCACCGGGAGCGCGACCAGCTCGCCGAGCCCGGCCTCGGCGTAATGGCGCCCGGCGGCCCGGCGGCCGTCGGCCCAGCCGTCGAGGTGCGGAAGCTGCACGCGCAGCACGGCCGCCTGCAGCTCGTCGAGGCGCGAGTTGTATCCGACATGCTCGTAGTCGACCTTGTCCCACGAGCCGTGGAAGCGCAGCATCCGCACGCGGTCGGCGAGCGCGGCATCGCCCGTCGTGATCGCGCCGCCGTCGCCGAAGCAGCCGAGGTTCGTCGAGGGGAAGAAGCTGAACGTCGCAGCCGTGCCGAGCGCGCCCGGGCGACCGTCGTCCGACACGGAGCCGGCCGCCTGCGCGGCGTCCTCCAGCACCGGCACGCCAAGCGCCTCGATCGCGCGCACGGGCGCGACGTTGCCGAACAGGTGGACCGCGATCACCGCCTTCGTGCGCGGCGTGAGCGCCGCCTTCACCGTCTCCGGCGTGACGCAGAAGGTGTCGGGGTCGACGTCGCAGAAGACGGGCGTCGCGCCGGTCGGCGGGATCGCCTCGGCGCTCGCGTAGAACGTGAAGGACGGCACGACGACCTCGTCGCCCGGGCCGACGCCCATCGCGCGCAGCGCGATCGTCAGCGCCTCGGTGCCGTTCGCGACGCCGATCGCGTGCTCCGCGCCGACATAGGTCGCGAACTCCTGCTCGAAGGCGGCGACGTTCGGGCCGAGGATGTACTGCCCGTCGTCTACGACCTCCTCGATCCGCGCAAGCAGCTCGGCGCGCAGCGGCGCGAGCGGGGTGCGCGTATCGAACAGGGGGACGGGCACCGCCGGGAGGGTACGCGACAATCCCGCGCGATGAGCGCAGACGCCGAGCCGCAGCCGGCCCGCCCGCTGACCGGCGGCGCGGCGATGTCGGCCGCCAGCCGCATCGCGGTCGCGGGGACGGGCGCGGCCGCGACGATCCTCGTCGCGCGGCTGCTCGGGCCCGACGGCGCCGGCGGCTATGCGATCGCCCAGACGCTGATCCTGCTGCTGACCGTCGCGACGACGCTTGGCGTCGAGCACGGCGTCGCCTACTACGTCAGCTCCGGCCGCTGGGATGCGCGCGACGCGTACCGCTCGGCGCAGCGCGTCGCGTTCGTCTCCGGTCTCGCCGGCGCATGCCTCGGCGTCGCGGCGCGGCTGCTCGTGCCCGACGCCTTCGGCAGCCTTTCGGTCGCGGTGACGGCCGTCGCCGCCGGCGCGCTGCCGTTCGCGCTCTCGTGGCTGTACACGACCTACCTGGCACTCGCGCTCGACCGCTACGAGGCGTACGCGCTGCCGCCGGCAGTGCAGTCGACGCTGGCGCTCGCACTCGTCGCCGGGCTTGGCGTGGCGTTCGGCCTGACCGGCGCGATCGTCGGCTTCTCGCTCGCGCATGTCGCGACGGCGCTCGCTGTCGCCGTCATGGCGCGTCGCGCGCTGACAGCGCGTCACGACGGCGCGACAGGCGCGCCGAGACACGCGACCGGCCAGCTGCGCCGCGCCGTCGCATTCGGGATCAAGGGCTACGCCGCCAACGCGCTCCAGTTCCTCAACTACCGGCTCGACCTGTTCATCCTCGCCGCCGTGGCGACCGCCGCCGACGTCGGCCACTACGCCGTCGCGATCGCCGTCACGAGCGTGATGTGGCTGCTGCCGCAGGCGCTGAGCGACGTGCTGTTCCCGCGCATCGCCGCGCTCAGCGCGCGCGCGGACGCGCACGGCGAGGCGGCACGTGCGTTCGTCGAGACGAAGAGCCTGCGGCACACGGTCGTGATCGTGCTCGTCTCCAGCGCTGTGCTGGCACTCGCGCTCGTCCTGCTCGTCGTGCCGGTGTACGGACCGGCCTTCCGCCCCGCGATCGGGCTCGGGCTGATCCTGCTGCCCGGCGTCGCGGCGATCGGGCTCGCCGGCACGCTGTCGGCGACGATCGTCGGGCGCGGCCGGCCCGGCTACTCGCTCGCGATCGCGCTGATCACGACGCCGATCACGATCGCGCTCTACGTGCTGCTGATCCCTGCGCTCGACGCGACGGGCGCCGCGCTCGCGTCCACCTGCTCGTACCTGGCGACGTTCCTGCTGTGCGCGCTCTTCTACCGCCGCGTGACGGGCGAGCCGGTGGCGCGCCGCTTCGTCCCGACCGCCTCCGAGCTGGCCGACTACCGCGCACTGCTGCCGGCCGTCGCCGAGTGGGCGCGCGGGGTGCGAGCGCGGCGCGCCTCCGGCGCCTGAGCCCGAGCCTGGTCCTCTCTAAGCTGCGCCGATGCCACGGGTCCTGCACGCGCCGACCGAGGTCGCGAACCAGGCGGCCGTGGCCGCGCTGGGGTTGCGCGAGCTCGGCGTCCCGTCGCACGCCTTCGCGCGCGTGCACGCGTTCGGCTACGCCGTCGCGCCGGACATCGTGCCGGGACCCAGCCGGCTGTCGTGGATCCGGCAGGCGACGCGCGCGGTGCGCGAGCACGACGTCGTGCACTTCTACTTCGCGCAGACGTTCCTGCCCGAGGTCGCGAGAGGGCTCGACGCGCGCCTGCTGCGCCGCGCCGGCCGGAGAGTCGTCGTCGAGTTCATGGGCAGTGACGTGCGCGTACCGTCGGTCGAGCGGGCGCGCAACCCGCGCTACGTCCAGCTGCCCGGCGAGGACGATGCGCTCGCGACCGCGCGCATGCGCCGCTGGAGCGCGATCACCGGGGGACACGGGATCATCTGCGACCGCACGCTGCGCGTGTTCCTCGAACCGCACTTCGAGCATGTGCACGTCGCGCCCTTCCGCATCGACACGCGCCGCTTCACGCCCACGCCGCCGACACTCGACGCGCGCACCCCGGTGATCGTTCACGCCCCGAGCAACCTTGCGGTCAAGGGCACGAAGCACGTCCGCGCGGCGATGGAGGAGCTGCGCCGCCGCGGCGCCGACTTCGAGTACGTCGAGATCCACGGGATGAGCAACAGCGAGGCGGCGGCGGCCTGCGCGCGCGCCGACCTCGTGATCGACCAGCTGTGCGCCGGCGCCCACGGCGTCTTCGCGGTCGAGGCGATGTGCATGGCCAAGCCGGTGCTGTGCCACATCCTGCCGGAGCTGCGCGGGACCTATCCGCCCGACCTGCCGATCGTCGAGGCGGACCCCGACACGCTCGCCGACGTGCTCGAGGACTGGCTCGCACGACCGGCCGACCGGCACGAGCTCGGGCTCGCCTCGCGCGCCTACGCCGAGCGCGTGCACGACGCCCGCGTCGTCGCACGCCAGCTGCTGGAGATCTACGAGCAGCTGCCGAGCGGTCGCGGCCGGGGCTGAGCCGACTACGCTGCCGGGCATGTGCGGGATCGGCGTGACCGTCGGCGGGCCGCCGCCGGACCCGGCGACGCTGCGGCGCATGGCCGCCGCGATGGCGCACCGCGGGCCGGACGGGGAGGGCGTCTGGCATGACGAGGTCGCGGGCCTCGCGTTCCGGCGGCTGGCGATCATCGACCTCGACGCGCGCTCGGACCAGCCGCTGCACCTGGGGGCGCTGCACCTCGTCTTCAACGGCGAGATCTACAACTACCGCGAGCTGCGCGAAGAGCTGCGCGGGCTCGGCCACGCGTTCGCCACCGAGGGCGACGGCGAGGTGCTGCTGCACGCGTGGGCGCAGTGGGGCGAGGACGCGCTGCAGCGCTGCAACGGCATGTTCGGCTTCGCGGTGTGGGACGACGAGCGCCGCACGCTCACGGCGGCCTGCGACGCGTTCGGCGAGAAGCCGCTGTTCTGGTCGCACGACAAAGACGGTCGGCTCGTGCTCGCCTCCGACATCCGCGCGCTGCTGCAGGCGGGGCCCGAGCTGCGCGCGCCACGGCAGCAGGCGCTCGGTCCCTACCTCGCGCGCGGCGTCATGCCGCCGATCGAGCAGAGCTTCTTCGCCGGCGTGCAGCGCCTGCCGGGCTCGCACCTGCTGCGCTGGCGCGATGGACGGGTGGAGACGGCGCGGTGGTGGACGCCGCGGCCGGTCGACGTGCCGGCGCGCTACGAGGACGCGGTCGGGGAGCTCCGAGAGCTGCTGCTCGACGCGATCCACCTTCGCCTGCGCAGCGACGTGCCGGTGGGCTCCTCACTGAGCGGCGGCGTCGACTCCTCCGCGATCGTCGGCCTGTCGGCGCAGCTCGCGGGCGACCACCGCCGCCACGCCTTCACTGCACGATTCCACGGCTTCGAGCTGGACGAGTGGGCGCATGCGCGCGCCGTCGCAGACGCGGCGGGCGTCGTCGAGCACCACGAGATCGCGCCGACGGCGGACGAGCTGTTCGACGACCTCGAAGCGCTCGTGCTCGACCAGGAGGAGCCGTTCGGCAGCACGAGCATCTACGCGCAGTGGCGCGTCATGCGAGCGGCGCGGAAGGCCGGCGTGACCGTTCTGCTGGACGGCCAGGGCGCCGACGAGCTGTTCGCCGGGTATCCCGGCATCCGCGGCTGGGCGCTGCGGTCGATGGGCGGGCGCAACCTGGCCCAGGGACTCGCCGGACCCCATCGCGGTGAGCTGCTGACCGCGCTCGGCGCCGAGCGACTGCCGACGTGCGTCGCGTGGCGACATCGCCGGGGCATCGCGAGCCCCTATGCCGCGCCCGCGGTCGTCGAGCAGGCGGTGCGCGCGCAGGCGCCGGCGGCGGGTGGTCGTGATCCGCTGCGCCGCGAGTTGCTGCGGCAGGCGTTCCATACGAGCCTGCCGGGGCTGCTGCGCTACGCCGACCGCAACTCGATGGCGCACAGCCGCGAGGTGCGCCTCCCGTTCCTCGACCGCCGTGTCGCCGAGTACGCGCTGTCACTGCCAGCCGAGTTCCTCGTGCGCGGCGGCGTCACGAAGGCCGTGCTCCGCGACGCCGCCGCGGGAGCCGTGCCGGTGAGCGTGCTCGCGCGGCACGACAAGATCGGCTACGCGACGCCGCAGGCGCGCTGGTTCGGGAGCGAGCCGATGCGCGGACGCATCGCGGAGCTGCTGCTCGACCGCGGCGCGCGCAGCCGCGACCTGCTCGACGTGCGGGCGGTCGAGCGCGACGCTCGCGACGGCGGCTGGCGCGACGCGACCGCGATCTGGCGCGCGGCGAACCTCGAGCTGTGGCTGCAAGCGTTCGAGCGCCTGCCGGCCGCGGTCTCATGAGCGCGGCGCTCTCGATCGACGTCGTCGTGCCGATCTACGGCGGCAAGGCGATGACCTTGCGCTGCCTCGCGACGCTTGCCGCGCAGACCGTGGCCCACCGTGCGGTCGTCGTCGACAACGCCTCGCCTGACGACTCGGTGGCCGCGCTGCGCGCTTCCGAGCTGCCAGTGGAGGTGCTCGAGCTGGGCGCCAACCGGGGCTATGCCGCCGCGTGCAACGCCGGGGTCGCGGTCGGCACCGCGGATGTCGTCGTGCTGCTGAACAACGACGTGCTGCTGGAGCCCGATTTCCTCGCGCGGCTTGTCGCCCCACTGGAGGCGGACGCCGGGCTCGGGTCGGCGACCCCGCTGCTGCTGCGGCCCGACCGCGCGACGGTCGACAATGCCGGCCTGACAGCGGATCCGACGCTCGCCGGCTTCCCCCGCCACCAGGGCCGGCCGCTTGCGGCGGCAGGCGACGCGCGCCCCCTGCTGCTGGGGCCCTCCGGCGCGGCCGGCGCCTACCGCCGCGCCGCGTTCGAGCGGGTCGGTGGCATGGACGAGCGCATCTTCCTCTACCAGGAGGACCTTGATCTCGCCCTGCGACTCCGGGCCGCGGGCTGGCGAACCGCGTTCGCGCCCGGCGCACTCGGCGTGCACCTCGGCTCGGCGACGACCGGCCGACGCTCGGCGGCGCAGCGCCGCCACGCCGGCTTCGCGCGCGGCTACCTGCTGCGCCGCTACGGCGTGCTGCGCGGCCGCCACGGCCCGCGCGCGCTCGGGACGGAGGCGATCGTGGCGGCCGGCGATCTCGTCATCTCGCGCGACGCGGCCGCGCTGTCCGGGCGTATCGCCGGTTGGTCGGCCGCGGCCGGGATGTCGCGACGTCAGCCGCCGCGGGATGCGCTCGACCGCGACATCGGCCTGCGCGAGAGCCTGCGCCTGCGCCGCGCCGATTACGCGGTCGCGGCCGTCTCGTCCTGACCCACGTCGATCGTCCGCAGCAGGCGCGCCGGCACGCCGGCGACGACGCTGCCGGCGGGGAAGCTGCGCGTCACGACCGCCGCGGCCGCGACGACGCAACGCGGGCCGAGCTCGACGCCGGGCAGCACGATCGCGCGCTCGCCGAGCCAGCAGCCGTCGCCGATGCGCACGGGACGCGGCGCCTCAAGCGGCGCATGGCGCGGCGGCAGCGGGCCGGCGATGCCGTGGTCGTGATCGGTGACGAAGACCCAGCTCGCGATCAGGACGTCACGGCCGATGGCAACCTCGCGCGCCGCCGCGATGTGCAGGCCGATCTCCGCCGCGGTCCAGTCGCCGATCTCGATGCGACCGTCGTGACGGCCGCCGTGGAACGCGCCGATCGCCTCCATGCGCCACAGCGGCCCGATCTGTACGTTGGCGCCGAGGCGGACACGATCGAGGCCGCCCGCCATCTGGCAGCGCCCCAGCGTCGTGCCCCAGCCGTAGGCGCCGAAGCGGCGCGACCAGCGCGCATAGTGGGCGGCGAGCTGCGCCTGCCGCGCGGCGCGGCGCGCACCGTGCGCCAGCTCAGCCACGTGCCCGCTCCGCCTGGGCGATCGCGTCGAGCACGAGTCGCGCCGGGCCGGGGTACGTGAAGCGCTCCAGCTCCCGCGGTGCGTAGCCGCGCGCGAGCCGGCCGTCGGCGAGCTGCCGAAGCGCGCCGAGGATCGCCTGCTCGTCGTCGGGCGGCACGACGAGGCCGGTGCCGGTCTCGGCGACGATTCGCGCCGCCTCGTTGTCGTGTGCCAGCGCGAGGATCGGCCGACCGGAGGCGAGATACTCGAACACCTTGCCGGTCGCCTCCGAGACGTTGCGCCGCAGCGCCGTGAGCAACAGCAGAGCGTCCGCCTCCCGCTGCGCCGTGACGACGGCGCGACGGTCGAGCACGCCAAGCTGCTCGATCGCGTCGCCCAGCCCTGATTCGGCGATCAGCCGCTCGTCATCCGCGTCCATGCCGCCGGCCAGCGCCAGGCGCACCTCGCGCCGGCCCTCTGCCGAAGGCTCGGCACGCAGCGCACGCAGCGCCGCGAACAGCGGCCGGGGATCGCGCCCGCGCGGGCCGCTCAGCTTGCCGGTGTGCAGCAGCCGCACCACGCCGTTCGGGGCACCTGCGGCGCCGCCGGCTCCCCGCGCCGGATCGTCCACGGGCGCACGGTCCGGATCCCAGCCGTTCGGCACCCAGCTGGCGCGTCCGCCCAGACGCGCGGCGAGGTCGTCGGCGATCGGCCGCGTCGCGCCGAGCACGGCGTCGGCGCGCTCGACGACGCGGCGCTCGAGCAACCGGTCGAAGGCGCGCTGCGGCGCGGTCGGCCACGCCTCGCCCAGCGGCTCGAAGCCCCAGCCGTCGCGGAAGTCGGCCACCCACAATGGCCTCCAACGTCCCAGCAGCAGCCCGATCGCGTGCGTCGAATGCGGCGGACCGGTCGTGACGACGACGTCGACCTCGCGCTCCCGGATCAGCCGGCGCGTGGCCGCCAACGCGGCGGGCGCCCAACTGACGAGGTAGCTGTCCGGCGCGACGACGCGCGTGAGCAGCGCAGGCGCCGGTTTTTCGAGAGGAGCCCCCCGATCGGGCGCGCCGGCTGACACGGCGGGCAGCGGCGGACGGCGCAACAGGCGGCGCAGCACCGGCGACGCGACGAGATCGGCGACCCGCACGACGTCCAGCTCGGCGTCCTCGGGCCCGGCCGCCTCGGCGGCGGTCGTGATCACGGTCGTCTCGTGGCCGAGCCGGCGCAGGTGGCGGCACATCGCGTGCCAGCGGTGGCCGCCGACCGTTGCAGTCGGCGGGAAGTAGTACGAGACGACGAGGATCCGGCGGCCCATCGAGAGCGGCAGCTTAGCCCTCGCGGTGGCTGTGCCACGCGACGACGGCCGAGCGCGATGCACGCCCGCCTGCACGCCTCGGCAACATCCGCGCAACAATTCGAGCGTTCGGCCGTTCATGCGGGTATGACGCGGCCTGTCTCGGCACTCTGCTGATGTCGACCTCTTCCTTCGAAGCCATCGAACTCGATGCAGCGACCGCGCCGCTGCCGTCCGTCGACCAGGCGCCGGTCCTCGGCGTGCCGCTGGCCGTCACCGACTACGAGCGTACGCTCGACTGGATCGACGCGGCAGTCGCGTTCGGCGCGCGCGAGTATCTGTGCGTCGCCGCCGTGCACACGGTGATGGAATCGCGCGAGGACGACGCGCTCAGAGCGGCGGTCGACGGCGCCGCCTTCACCGTCCCGGACGGACAGCCGCTCGCGTGGGCGCTGCGCAAGCTCGGCCATGAGATCGACACGCGCGTCTACGGGCCGGAGCTGATGGAGCGCGCGTGTGCGCGCGCGGCGCGCAGCGGACAGCGCTTCTACCTCTACGGCGGCCGCGACGAGAGGGCGCTCGCGCAGCTGGCGGCGAACCTGCTCGACCGCCATCCCGGCCTGCAGCTCGCGGGCGGCTGGTCGCCGCCGCACCGCCAGCTCTCCGACGCGGAGCTGGACGAGGTCGCCGCGCGCATCAACGCCGCCGCGGCGGACGTCGTGTGGGTCGGGATCGGCGTGCCCAAGCAGGAGAAGTGGATGGCGGCGATGCGCGACCGGCTCGCCGCCCCGGTCCTGATCGGCGTCGGCGCCGCGTTCGACTTCCACGCCGGTCTGATCCCGCAGGCGCCGGCGTGGATGCAGCGGCGCGGGCTCGAGTGGCTGTTCCGCCTCGCGCAGGAGCCGGGCCGCCTGTGGAAGCGCTACGCGCGCCACAACCCGCGCTTCGTCGCCGGCTTCGCGCGCCAGTGGGCGAGCCACCGCCGCGGCCGCGGCGAGCGCTAGCCTGCGGGGCGGATGAGCGCCGCGAACGACACGTTCGACGTCGCCGTCGTCGGCCTCGGCCGCGTCGGCCTGCCCCTGGCGCTCTCCTTCGCAGACCGCGGCCTCAGCGTCCTCGGGATCGACCGCGACGCGGAGCGCCTGGAGGCGGTCGCGGCCGGGCGCATGCCGTTCCAGGAGACCGGTACCGACGAGCTGATCGCGCGCGTCCACACGAGCGGACGCCTCAGCACGTCCGAGCGCGTCGCCGACGCCGCCCAAGCCGACGCGATCGTCCTCACGCTCGGCACGCCCTCCTTCTCCCACATCGAGATCGACATGCGCGACATCCGCTCCGCGCTCGACGACCTGCTGCCGCACCTGCGGCCCGGCCACACGATCGTGCTGCGCTCGACGATCGCGCCGGGCACGACCGACTTCGTCGCCGGCTACCTCGAGCGCCAGCGCGGCCTGCGCGCCGGCGTCGACGTGCACGTCGCGCACGTGCCCGAGCGGATCGCGACCGGCAAGTTCCTCGCCGAGATCGACACGCTGCCGTGCATCGTCGGCGCGGTCGAGTCCGGCGACGGGACCACCAGCTCCGGCGAGCGCGTCGCGCGCCTGTTCGAGGCCTTCGACGCGCCGATCGTGCAGACGACGCCGGTGCAGGCGGAGCTGGCGAAGATCTGGGCGAACATCGTCCGCTACACGCAGTTCGCGCTGCCGAACCTCTTGATGATGGACTGCGAGCAGTACGGCGCGAACGTGTTCGAGGTGATCGACCTGATCAACCGCGACTACCCGCGCGGCGGGATCGCGCAGCCCGGCTTCACCGCCGGCACCTGCCTGCGCAAGGACTTCACGTTCAGCGAGGAGCGCTCGAACGCGCCGGGCATGCTGCTCGCCGTCTCGCGCGTGAACGAGTCGGTCCCGCACTTCCTCGTGGAGGGGATGAAGCGGCGCTCGCAGCAGGGCGGCCTGAACGGCCGCAAGGTCGCCGTGCTCGGGCTCGCCTTCAAGGGGAACACGGACGACGAGCGCGACTCGCTCGCGCACAAGCTCGTGCGCCTGCTGGAGCGCGAGCTGGCCGACGTGGCCGTGCACGACCCGCTCGTCGCCTCGCCGACGCAGACGCTCGAGGAGACGCTGCACGAGGCGAACGTCGTCGTCGTGGCGGCGAACCACACGGCGTTCGAGCCGACCGCCACACGCGCCGCGATCGGCGCGCTCGCCTCGCCGGACGCGCTCGTCGTCGACCCGTGGAACCACCTCGGCTCCGGCCAGGTGTTCGCGTTCGCGGACGAGCTGATCCCGCTCGGCGTGGAGGTGCGGAGATCTTGACGCGCGTCCTCGTGACGGGCGGCGCCGGCACGATCGGCGCCGCGGTCGTGCGGCGCCTGCTCGGCGACCCGCGCTACGACGTGCGCGTCGCCGATCAGCGCCAGGCGCCGCAGTGGATGCGCGAAGCGTGCGAGATCCACACCGGCGACCTGCGCGACGTCGCCGTCGCGCGCGAGGCGATGAGCGGCTGCCCGCTCGTGATCCACCTCGCCGCGATCGTCGGCGGGATCGGCAACTTCCACAAGCTGCCGCACACGCTCACGGAGATGAACAACGGCCTCTACAACGGGGTCTTCCGGGCTGCTTTGGACCTCGGCGTCGAGCGCTTCACGTACGTCTCCTCCTCGATGGTGTTCGAGCGCGCAACCGAGTTCCCGACGACCGAGGCGCATCTGCCCGACTGCCCGACGCCGCAGTCCGCCTACGGCTACTCGAAGCTGACGGGCGAGGTCTACTGCCGCGCCGCGCACGACGAGCACGGCCTGCCCTACACGATCTGCCGCCCGTTCAACGCCTATGGGCCGGGCGAGATGCCGGACGACGAGCCGGGAATCGCGCACATGGTCCCCGACGTGATCAAGAAGGTCCTCTCCGGCCAGAAGCCGCTGCAGATCTTCGGCGACGGCACGCAGACGCGCACGCTCACGCACATCGACGACATCGCCGACGGGATCGTCACCGCGATGTCCACGCCGGCCGGCCTCAACGAGGACTTCAACATCTCCGCGAGCGAGGAGCAGACGGTCGCCGAGATCGCGCGCGTCATCTGGGAGGCGTGCGGCGAGGACCCGGCCGACTTCGAGCTGGAGCATCTGCCGACGTTCGAGGTCGACGTCGTGCGGCGCTGGCCGTCGGTCGAGAAGGCGAGACGGCTGCTCGGCTGGGAGGCGCGGATCGGCGTGCGCGAGGGGATCGCCCAGACGGTCGAGTGGCTGCGGGAGCAGCAACTCGCGTCAGCGTGAGCACCCCGCCCGCCTCGATCGTCGTCCCCACGCGCGACCGCGCCGGCTACCTCGACGTCGCGCTCGCCTCGATCGCCCCGCAGGCGTCGGCGGCCGGCGCCGAGGCGATCGTCGTGCTCGACGGTCCTGACCCGGCGAGCGCCGCGGTCGCCGCGCGCCACGGCGCGCGCGTCGTCGCGCTCGAGCGCCCGCTCGGCCTCAACGCCGCGCGCAACCGCGGCTGGAGCGCCGCGCGCGGCGAGCTGATCGTGTTCGTCGACGACGACGTCCGCGCGCCCGCCGGTTGGCTGCCGGCACTGCTCGCGGCCGCCGCCGCGACGCCCGAGCGCGACGTCTTCGCCGGACCGATCCGCGCCGTGCTGGAGGGTGGCGGGCCGCACGCCTGCGGCCGCGAGCAGCCGCCGATCACGGCGCTCGACGCCGGTCCGGCCGACCGCGACATCGACGTCGGGTGGGGCGCCAACCTCGCGATCCGCCGCGCCGCGTTCGAGACCGTCGGCGGCTTCGACGAGACGCTCGGCGGCGCCGGCGACGAGGAGGAGTGGCAGCAGCGCTACCGCTCGACCGGCGGCCATGTGCGCTACGTCGCGGCGGCCGCGATCGAGCACCGCCGCACGCGCGAGGACGCGCGGCTGCGCGCGCTCGCCCGCGCGCAGTACCACCGCGGCCGTGCCGTGCGGCGCTGGGACTCACGCCGCGGCGAGCCGCCGCCGCTGGCGGCAGAGCTGCGCGTGCTCGCCGGCTGCGGCTGGCACACGCTGCGCCGCCGCTGCGCGAACGGGATCGTGATGGGCGCGCACGCACTGGGCCGCACGCGGGAGGCGCTGGCGCGGTGAGCGAGTCGCCCGACTCGACATCCGCCGCGCCGGCCGCCGGCGCCGCGACCTCCGCGCCCTGGGCCTCCGGCGAGAGCGGCATCGTCGGGGGGATCCGCGCCGGCGTGCGCACGCGCGTCGAGGACGCGCTGCTCGACGCGCGCCGCTGGGCGACGCTGGAGCCGCCGCGCCTCGCGCGCGCGGCCGCCGCGACGCCGCCGCGCCGGCGTGTGCTCGCGATCGGCGTCGAGCGCGACGAGGGGCCGAACCTGATGGACGCGGCGCACGCCGAGCTGCGCCGCTCGCGCCATGACGTCGAGCTGGTCACCTGCGACGTCGGCGGGCGCGGCAAGTTCGAGAACCTGAACGCGCTGCTCGCTCAGCAGTCGCTCGACGAGCGCGACTGGCTGATCGTGCTCGACGACGACGTCGCGCTGCCGCGCGGCTTCCTCGACCGCTTCCTGTTCCTCGCCGAGCACTTCGAGCTGAAGCTCGCGCAGCCGGCGCACCGCCGCCGCTCGCACGCCGCCTGGCGCGTGACGCGCCGCAGCGCCGGCAGCGTCGTGCGCGAGACGCGCTTCGTGGAGATCGGCCCGGTGTCGGCCTTCCACCGCGACACGTTCGACACGCTGCTGCCGTACCCGCAGCTGAAGGCCGGCTGGGGGCTCGACGCGCACTGGGCGGCGCTCGCGCGCGAGCGCGGCTGGCGGATCGGCGTCGTCGACGCGACGCCGATCCAGCACGTCATGCGGCCGATCGCCGACGCCTACCGGCACGCGGACGCGGTCGCAGAGGCGCGGGCGTTCCTCGCCGAGCGTCCGTATGTGACCGCCGCCGAGGCGCAGCAGACGCTGGCGAGCCACACGCGCTGGTGAGTCGCATGCGCGTCGCGATCGTCGCCGAGTACTACCCGCGCGCGGAGGACCCGGTGCTCGGCGTGTGGGCGCACCGGCAGGCGCTGGCCGCGCGCGAGGCGGGCGCCGACGTGCGCGTGCTCGTGCTGCAGCGTCCGCTTCCGCCGCTCGCGGCCCTCAAGCGCGCCGACCTCGCCGCGGCGCGCGCCGCGCTGCGCCAGCCGCGCCGTGCGCAGCTCGACGACATCGAGGTGGAGTACGTCCGCTACCTCTCGCCACCGCGCCCCTGGAGCTACGCGAGCTGGGGCGCGTGGGCCGCGCCGGCGCTGCGCCGCGCGCTCCGAGCGCTGCGCAGCGACTTCCCGTTCGAGCTGGTTCACGCGCACTACGCCGTCCCCGCCGGCGACGCCGTCCGCCGCGCAGCGGCCGGCGTTCCGCTCGTGGTCTCCGTCCACGGCGGCGACGTGCTAGCCACCGCGCAGCGCAGCGCCTACGCACGCCGCACGATCCAGCGCACGTTCGCGCACGCCCAGCTCGTGCTCGCCAACAGCGCGGGGACCGAGCGGCGCTGTCGCGCCCTCGGCGCGCATGAGACGGCCGTCGTCCACCTCGGCACCGACGTGCCGCCGGCGCCCGCCCCGCGCCCGGCAGACGCGCCGCCCCTGCTTGTGACCGTCGGGCACCTCGTCGCACGCAAGCGCCACGCCGACGCGATCGAGGCGCTTGCGCTGCTCGCGCCGACCCATCCGCGGCTGCGCTACGCGATCGTCGGCGACGGCCCCGAGCGCACGCGGCTGGAAGCGCTCGCCGGCGCGCGCGGCGTGCGCGACCGCGTCGACTTCACCGGCCAGCTGCCCCCGGCCGAGGCGCGCGCTCGCGCCGCACAGGCCGATCTGTTCGTGCTGCCGAGCGTCGATGAGGCGTTCGGCGTCGCCTACGTCGAGGCGATGGCGGCCGGCGTCCCCGCGATCGGCTGCGCGGGCGAGGACGGCCCGGTCGAGATCGCCGCCGCCGGTGACGGCCTGCTGCAGGTCCGCCCCGGCGACCCGCCGGCCCTCGCCGCCACGATCGACCGCCTGCTGCGCGACGAGCCCGCACGCGCACAGCTCGGCCGCGACGCACGCGCAACCGTCGAGCGGTCGTTCACGTGGGCCGCCTGCGGCCGCGCGACGGTCGCCGCCTACGAGCGCGCGCTCGCCGATCGTTTCCCACCTGCGTCCCGCGGGTAGCTGAGCCCGCAGGGTGCCCTCCCGGCCCAGCGCGCCTCGGGTCGGGAGGCGCCTGTTGCCGCGCTGGCCCTGGTGGGCGGGAGCCATCCCGGTCCCGGGCTCCCGCCGCCAGCGCGGCCCATGCCGGCGGCCGACGAGCAACTTCGCGCCTGACGAGCCGTTGTGGAAGGCAGACAGTGCGATCCAAGCGCCTTGCTAGCGTTCGCGCGCTCCGCACCCGATGCGCATCGTCACGACCTTCACCATCCTCCTCTGCGTCCTGCTCGCGCTTCCCGCGGGCGTCGCGTGGGCGAACGCCGCGGACGACCGCATCATCGAGGACTGCCAGAGCTCGCCGACCGGCGCGCTCACCGGCAGCTACTCGCAGCAGCAGCTCAACCATGCGTTCCACCACCTGCCGGGCGACATCCGCGAGTACACCGGCTGCCCGGACGCGATCAAGCAGGCATTGATTGCGAGCGTCACAGGCGACGGAGGCGGCGGAGGGAAGGCCGGCGGCAGCAGTGGCACCGGCGGCCTCGGCGGAACGGGCGGCGGAACGACCGGCGGAACGACCGGCGCCTCAGGCACGATCCCGGACGCGCCGCCGCCGCCCGGCGCGGATCGCCCGCAACCAGTAGCCGGCAGCACCGTCGTGCCGGGCGCGCTGCCGGAGCTCGGCCGCGACACGCACCGCCTCCCCACCTCGCTGCTCGTCCTGCTCGCGCTGCTCGCCGTCGCCGCGCTCGTGCCAGCGGCCCTGACGATCGGACGCCGTGTCGTCGGTCATCGCAACCCCTCCTAGTCCGGACGCGCGCCGCACAGCGTCCGAGCGCGCCGGCATCGTCTCCGGCGTGCCGCGCCGCCGCACCATCCCCCATCCCGACGCGCTCGTCGCGGTCTCGCTCGCCGCGCTGCTGCTCGCGATCGCCTTCCTCGCGCGCTCGGGCTCGGTGCTCTCGCGCTCCACGGCGGTCGAGATCGCGCTCACGCTGCTGGGCGCCGGCGCCGTCGCGGTCGCGATCCTCGCCCGTCAGCCGCGCCCGCGCGGCGTGCCGCACGCGCGGGCGTGGGGCGGCGTGACGCTGCTGCTGTTCGGCGCGCTCGCCGCCTGGACGGCGCTGTCGATCGCCTGGTCCGTGCAGCCGTCTGACTCGTGGCAGGCGGCGAACCTGACGCTCTCCTATCTCGCCCTGTTCGCGGGGACGATCGCGCTCGTGCACGTCGCGCCGGCGCGCTGGAGCGGCGTGCTGGGCGGCGTCGTGCTCGCCGCGGTCGTGCTGTGCGGCTGGTCGCTGCTGGTCAAGGCGTTCCCGTCGATCAGCTCGCTCGACCTCTACGCGCGGCTGCGCGCGCCGTTCGACTACTGGAACGCCGTCGGCCTGATGGCGGCGCTCGGGATCCCCAGCTGTCTCTGGCTCGGCGCGCGCCGCGACGGCCACGCCGCGCTGTCGGCGCTCGCCGTCCCCGCGCTCGGCTTGCTGCTCGTGGCGCTGCTGCTGTCCTACGGGCGCGGGCCGCTGCTGGCGGCGTTCGTGTCCGTCGCCTGCTGGTTCGCACTCGTCCCGCTGCGCCTGCGCGGCGCCGCGGTGCTCGCGACGGCGGGCGTCGGAACGGCCGTGGTGTGTGCGTGGGCCTTCTCGAACGACGCGCTGACGAAGGACGGCACGCCGCTCGACGTGCGCGCCGACGCCGGCCACTCGCTCGCGCTGCTGCTGCTCGCGCTGCTCGTCGTGCTGCTGCTTGCCGGGCTCGCGCTGAGCTTCGCGATGTCGCGCGGCGCGCTCTCGCCCCAGGGCCGCCGCTCGCTCGGGACCGCGCTGCTGGTCGCGCTGGCGCTGATCCCGTTGGCGGGGATCGCCGCGCTCGCCGCCTCGGATCGCGGCCTGACCGGCTCGATCTCGCACGGCTGGCATCAGCTCACCGACCCGAACGCGCAGCAGCCGGCGAACGACCCGGGGCGGCTTGCCTCCGTCGGCAGCGTGCGCGCGCGCTACTGGGACAACGGCTTCGCGATCTGGCGCAAGGCGCCGTGGCTCGGCGTCGGCGCCGACGGCTACGCGACGGCGCGCGAGCCGATCCAGCCCGACCGCCTGCGCGTACGTCACGCCCACGGCTACGTGCCGCAGACGCTTGCCGACCTCGGTCTGGTCGGGATGGGGATCGGCGTCGCGCTGCTGGTCGCGTGGCTGCTCGCCGCATGGCGCGTCGCACGTCCGCGCCAAGCCGCGAGCGCCGAGCAGATCGGCTTGACGACGCTCGCGACGACGGCCGTCGCGTTCGGCGTGCACTCGACCGTCGACTGGACCTGGTTCGTCCCCGGCACCGCCGTCACGGGCCTGCTGTGCGCCGCGTGGGTCGCGGGGCGCGGTCCGCTCGAGCAGCGCGCGGCGGCGCCGGCCCTGCCGCGCGGGCGCACCGCG
>JBQCIQ010000180.1:0-5053 GCA_051953595.1 Conexibacter sp.
CACGCGCGCGGCGGCGGTAGTCGCGGCAGTCGCCGTGGTCGCCTGCGCGAGCACGCCGGACACGGGAAGGACGCATGCGGGCATGCTTGCGAGGACGAGCGCCGTGCGCAGGGAGAGCGTCATCGGTCCGCGGTGAGTGGAGGGCATGAGTTCGGATCGGTCCACGTGGGAATCTACAATCCGCGGCGCACGACACGTGCACGCCGCGATGTCAGAGTCTTCCGGTGGTTCTACCCCGCACGCGCGCGAACTTTCCGGCGCCGCCGTGGCCATCCGCGGAGGCGCTAGATTGTGCGGCGACTCCACCCGATCATCATGCCCCGCGATACCGACCGCCGCTACTGGCTCCTCAAGACCGAGCCGGGATGCTTCTCGTACGAGGACCTCCTCGCGTGCCAGGACCAGACCGCCTACTGGGACGGCGTCCGGAACTATCAGGCGCGCAACTTCCTGCGCGACGACGTTCGCGTCGGCGACGGGGTCCTCTTCTATTACTCCAACGCCGAGCCGTCGGGGGTGGTGGGAACGGCGACGGTCGTGCGTGCCGGTTACCCCGATCATACGGCGCTCGACCCGGCGGAGGAGCATTACGACCCCAAGAGCACGCGCGAGAACCCCATCTGGTACATGGTGGACATCAAGGCCGGCGAGCGCTTCCGCAACTTCCTCGCGCTCGGCGACCTGCGGCACGTCCCCGCGCTCGAGAAGATGGAGCTCCTTCGGAAGGGAAGCCGGCTCTCGGTGATGCCGGTGTCGGCGTCGGAATGGAAGACGGTCTGCGCGATGGGGGCGGGGAAGCGCGTGCGGTAGGGGGACGGGCCGGGGACGGGCCGGGGACGGACCCCGGGTGAATTCGACACTCCCGGCGCGCGAATGATGTCAGTCTCGGGCGAGGGGGCCTAGCCTGCGCCCAACCTGCGCCGGACCTGGGCCATCCCCAGCCCGATTGACTCGCATGACAGGGCGACATATCTTACTGACCAGTCAGTAAGTAAACATTCGCCGTCATGTCCTCCCCTACCGCATCCGAGCCGCGCTGGCGCCGCCTCCCCGAGGAGCGGCCCACGCAGATCCTGCACGCCGCTCTCGAGGTCTTCGGAGAGTTCGGGCTCGCCCGCGCTCGCCTGGAGGACATCGCGAAGCGTGCCGGTGTGTCCAAGGGGACCATCTACCTGTACTTCCCCAACAAGGAAGAGCTCTTCCGGGAGATGGTGCGCTCGCCGGTCGCCGAGGCGATCGAGGCGGGCGAGCGGCTTCCCGAAGGGCCCTCGGCGAGGGACCAGCTCGTCGAATACATGCGCGGGTACTGGCAGTTCGTGCGCAGTCCGGCATACGCCGTGATATACCGCGTCGCCGTGAGCGAGCTGCACAACTTCCCGGACCTGGTCCAGTTCTACAACGCCGAGGTCGCGAGCCGCGTCAACCGCGCGATCGCTCGCATCATCAAGCGCGGCACGGACGCGGGCGAGTTTCGCGCCATCGAGCCGAGCGTGGCGGCGCGGATGATGACCTCGCTCTTCAGCACCAACGCCATGTGGTGCTGGAAGCGGAAGTTCTTCTCTCACATCAACAATCGCTCCGACGAGCAGGTGTTCGCGGAGCTCGTGGATTTCTTCCTGGCAGCACTGCGGGTCTGAGCCGCTCCGACAGCGCCTCTCCTCGCCGCACCTGAATGCCTCCGACCATCGCAATGTCACGTACCACCCTCTCACGTCTCACGACCGGCGCGCTCGTCCTCCTCGGCGCGCTCGCCTCGTCCGTGCTCGCGTCATCCGCGGCCGCGCCGCGGCTCGACGCGCAGGACACGACGTCCACACACGCCACCACACTCACGCTCGGTGACGCCGCCCGCCTCGGCGCACGCAACGCCGCCAGTGCGGAGACCGCGCGCATCCGCGTCGCCGAAGCGAAGGCGCGCGTCACGCAGCGGCGGGCCGATCTCATTCCGTCGCTGAACGGCACGGGAACGGAGATCCGCCGCACGATGAACACCGCGTCGTTCGGCATCGCCTTCCCCACGGCGCCCGGCGAGCCGCCGCTCTTCGATCCGAACGGGCAGGTCGTCCCGCCGTTCAACAACATCGACTTCCGCGGCCACGTCGTCGCGCCGCTGTTCGACTTCGGCGCGCTCGCACGCATCAGGGCCGCGAACGCCGACGTCACCGCGACCAACGCATCGGCCACGGTCGCATCGGAGCAGGCCGGCGCGCAGGCGGCGCTCGCCTACGTGCAGGTATTGCGCGCGGAGGATACGTATCGCGCGCGTGCCGCCGACTCCGCGCTCGCGTCCGATCTCGTCACGATCGCGCAGGCGCAGCTGCAGGCGGGGACGGGCGTCGCGCTCGACGTCACGCGTGCACAGTCGCAGCTCGCGGCGACGCGCGCCGACCTCATCGTCTCGCGCGCCGCGCGCGATCGCGCGCACATCCAGTTCGAGCGCGCGATCAACGTTCCCGTCGGCTCGACGGTGACGCTCACGGGGTCGCTCGCGCAGATGGACACGACCGGCATCGTCACGAACGAGGCCGAGGCCGTGCGGCAGGCGCTGACGAAGCGTCCCGACATCGTCGCGGCGCAGGCACGCCTCGCGGCCGCGCACACCACGGTGAGCGCGATTCGCGCGGAGCGCCTCCCCACCCTCTCGCTCGTCGGCGACGACGGCGTGAACGGGTTGGACTACTCGCACCTCCTCAACACGTACGGCTACGGCTTCCAGATCTCGCTCCCCATCTTCGACGGCTTCCGTCGCGAGGGGCGCATCCAGGAGCAGCAGAACGTGGCGCGTGAGGCCTCGGTGCAGGAGCGCGACCTGCAGCAGCAGGCCGCGGCCGACGTGCGCGCCGCGCTGCTCGATCTCGAGTCGGCGCGCGAGCAGGTCGCAGCGACGAGCGAGCGGCTGCGGCTCGCCGAACAGGAAGTCACCCAGGCGCGCGAGCGCTTTCGCGCGGGTGTCGCCGGCAACGCCGACGTCATCACCGCGCTTCTCACGTTGACGACGGCCCGCACGGCCGTGATCGACGCCGAAACGAATTTCCAGAACGCCCGGGTCGCGCTCGCGCGCGCCGAGGGCGTCGTCACCACCCTTCCCTGAGCAAGGCCTCTCTCCTCGCATGGCAACCGAAACAACTCGCGAATCTGGCGGCAAGCGCAAGTTCATCATCCCCATCGTCGTCATCGTCGCGCTGATCGCGGTGGCGTGGGGCGTCAAGACGTGGCTGTACAGTCGCGGCCACGAAAGCACCGACGACGCGCAGGTGGATGGTCACATCGTCCCAGTGCTCGCGAAGGTGGGCGGCTACGTCACCGGCGTGGCGGTGGACGAGAATCAGCACGTGAACGAGGGACAGGTCCTCGTCACCATCGACGACGCGGAGTACCGCGTGCGCGTCGCGTCGGCGCAGGCCGATCTCGCGGCGGCGCAGGGTGTCGCGGGCGTCGGCAGCTCGACGGGTCAGGCCGAGGCGCAGGTCCAGAGCGCGGCCGGGCAGCAGGCGACGCTCTCGGCGCAGGTTGCGGCGGCCCGCGCGGCCGACGTCAACGCGCAGCAGAACCTCGCGCGCATGAAGGATCTCGCGGCCAAGCAGATCGTGTCGCGGCAGCAGCTCGACGCGGCGCAGGCCGCGGCCGATGCGGCACACGCGAATCTCGTCGCCGCGCAGCGGCAGGTGACGGCGGCGGGCGCGCAGGTCTCGACCGCGCAGGCCGGCGTGCGCGTCGCGGATGCGCGACTGCAGGCCGCGAAGGCCGCGCTCGACAACGCCAAGCTGCAACTCAGCTACACCAAGATCACCGCGCCGGCGTCGGGGCTCGTCTCGCGCAAGCAGGTCGAGGTCGGCCAGCTCGTGAATCCCGGCCAGCCGGTGATGAGCGTCGTCGCCGACACCGGCGTGTGGATCACCGCGAACTTCAAGGAGACGCAGCTCGCGGGGATCAAGGTCGGCCAGCCGGTGGACATCGACGTCGATGCCTACGGCTGCACGGCCGAAGGAAAGGTCGAGAGCCTGAGTGCGGCGACGGGCGCGAAGTTCGCGCTCCTCCCGCCGGACAACGCGACCGGCAACTTCACCAAGGTCGTGCAGCGCGTTCCGGTCCGCGTGGCGGTGACGCGTGGCTGCGGCACGGCGCATCCGCTGCGCCCCGGTCTCTCGGTGAACGTGCACGTCACGACGAAGACGTGATCGGGAGAATCTGACCGCGCGTCACTTTCGGGTGACGCGTCGTCGCGTGACATCGAGCGGAGGGAGCGCGGGCGCCGGGGCGGAATGCTCCGGCGCCCGTCGTTTTCGTGCGGGGCCCGTCCCCGGCCCGTCCCCCAAAACCCCCCGCCTCCGTCCCGGCAAGCAAAACGGGGCGCCCGCAGGCGCCCCGTCGCTGATCATCTCCGGCTGGCTACGCTCCCTTCTCCCGCCGCCCCGGCGCGAGCTCGCGCAGCGGCGGCGTCCCGTTCGTGATGCACGACTCGGTGACGCGCACCTCGACGACGTCCTCGCGTGCCGGGATCTCGAACATGATCTCCATGAGCGCTTCCTCGAGAATCGCGCGGAGGCCGCGTGCGCCTGTACCGCGCTTCAGCGCCTTGCGAGCGATGGCCTGCAGCGCCGTCTCCTCGAACGAGATCTTGACGTCCTCGAGCTGGAAGAGGCGCACGTACTGCTTGGTGAGCGCGTTCTTCGGCTCCTTGAGGATGCGAACGAGCGCCTCCTCGTCGAGCGCATCGAGCGCGACGGTCACCGGAAGACGACCGACCAGCTCGGGGATGAGCCCGTAGCGGAGGAGATCGTCCGGCTCGACCTGCGTGAACGGGTTCTTCCCCGCGGTCTTCGCGCCTTCCGCCGTGCCGAACCCGATCTGGCGACGACCGATGCGCGACTCGATGATCTTCTCGAGACCGTCGAATGCGCCGCCGCAGATGAACAGGATGTCCTTGGTGTTGATCTGGATGTACTCCTGCTGCGGATGCTTGCGCCCGCCCTGCGGCGGAACGGAAGCGACGGTCCCCTCGATGATCTTGAGGAGCGCCTGCTGCACACCCTCGCCCGACACGTCGCGCGTG
>JBQCIQ010000181.1:0-2503 GCA_051953595.1 Conexibacter sp.
CGCGTCGCCCGCGCCTGGGGGGGGCTCGCCGCGCCCCCCGCCGCCCCGCCGCGCGCGGCACGCGCCGCGACGCAGGCGGTGAACGTGCAGCTCGACGCGTTCGCGCCCGCGCAGGTCGACACGCTGCCGGGCGAGACGGTCACGTGGACGAACGTGAGCCCGCGCACCCACACCGTCACGTCCGACACCGGGGCCTTCGGCAGCGGACAGCTGCTGCCGGGCGCCGCCTTCGCGCAGCGCTTCGACGCGCCCGGCGCGTACGCCTACCACTGCACGATCCACCCCGAGATGACCGGCGAGATCGACGTGCGGCGCGTGATCCTCGGCCCGCTGCCGACCGCGGTCCAGGCGGAGGGAACGCGCGTCGAGGTGGACGGCCGCACGGCCGATCCGTCGCAGCCGGTCGCGCTGCAGCGCAGCGTCCGCGGCGGGACCTTCGCGACTGTCGCGACCGCCACCCCCGCTGCCGACGGCAGCTGGCAGACCGCCGTGACTGCCAGCGCGACGGCCGACTACCGCGCCGCCGTCGGCGGCGACGTCAGCCAGACGCGCCGGCTGCTCGTGAGCGCGCGGCAGGTGCAGATCCGCGCGACGCGACGCGGCGTCGCGGTGACGGTCACGCCGAGCGTCCCGTACGCGCACGTGGTGCTGCAGGCGTACCTGCGCGAGCGCTTCGGCTGGTGGCCGATCGCGCGCGCGAAGCTCGACTACCTCTCGCACGCGAGCTTCCGCGTCAAGCGGCCGGCGCGTGTGCGCGCGGTGCTCGTCGCGAAGGACGGCTGGACGGCCCTCGCCACGAGCAGAGCGCTCGTGCTGCGCCGTCAGCGCTGAGTGCTCTGCGTCTGGGTGCTCTGCGTCTGCGTGCTCTGCGTCGCGCCCCGTCTCGGCGCGAAGCAGCGCACGAATCTTCTGCCGTTTCTGACCTTCGAGCAGGCGAGCGCCCCGCCGTTGGCGCTCTTGAGCAGTCTCAGCGCCTCCGTGTTCACCCTGTGCGGGAAGCTGTTCGCCGCGCCGTACCCGATCACGATCACGTCGTCGGCTCTGAGCTGATGCGCCGCCGGATCGCTGAGCGGTCTGCCGTTGAGGTAGAAGTGCAGCTTGTCGCCACCGAGGCCGGTGAGGCCGCCGACGCGGTCGGGCCCGAGCTTCACGCCCCACACGTCGAAGAAGTCGCCGAGCGTGAAGGTGTGCGGGTGGGTCGACTCCATGTGGATGATCCCGGTCTCGTCATGCGTGTGGAGGCTGCCCTCGATGTGCTGCCGCTCGTAGATGCCGATGTTCTTCGGCACGGGGCTGAGGATCCCGTCGACGTAGATGCGCAGCAGCGCATGGATGTGGAATCTCTCCGTCCCCGCCGGCGGCAGGCCGAGCGCTCTGATGCGCTGCTTGAGGTGCGCGTACTCGGGTCTCCACGGCGGCTGGCTCGTCTGCAGGCCGGGGCCGGCGTTCGTGGTGCCGGGCACCGACGACGTGGTGCCGCCGCTGTTGCCGCCGCTCGATCCGCAGCCGGCCGCCGCGAGCGCCAGCACGAGCGCGACCGTCAGCGCGCACAGCAACGTCGTCCCCCACCGCATCCCCTGTCGCATACGTCTACGCCTCCGCGCGTTTGAAGTCGTCGGTCAGATTGGTCAGCTCAAGCAGGCGCCGGACCGGATCGCCCGCGATCAGCGCGAGCTCGAACCCGTTCGTGCTGGCGTCGGCGTCGAGCTGGAGCAGCAGTCGCAGTCCGCTCGAGTCGATGAACGCCAGCTCCCGCAGGTCGAGCACGATCGAGCGGACCGCCTGCTCGCGCAGCTGCTCGACCTCGCGCCGCACCGCCTCGACGGTGTCGAGGTCCAGCTCGCCCTGCACCGCGACGATCGTGCGGTCGCCGTCCGGGCGCGTGGCCAGGCGGAACGGCTGGGCGTCGAGCGTGTCGCGATCGGGCATGCGGAACGGCTCCCTCATATCGATCGTACCGTCGGCCCATCACGGCGGCCAGTAGGCTGGGCCGAACAGCCCGCCCGCGCGCGACCATGGCAGCGTCGTTCCACTCGAATCAGCAGCTCCTGCGGCATCTCGCGGCGATCGTCGAGACGACGCACGACGCGATCTGGAGCTACGGGCAGGATGGCCGCATCACGAGCTGGAATCCTGCCGCCGAGCGGATCTTCGGCCATCGCGCCGACGCGGTGATCGGCCGCGACGCGTCGTTCATGCTGCCGCCCGGCCGCGCCGAGGAGGAGCGCGAGCTGATCGCCCGCGCGGCCGCCGAGGAGCGCCTGCAGGACGTCGAGACGCAGCGCGTGCGCGCGGACGGGGCGATCATCGACGTCGCGCTGACGGTCTCGCCGATGCTCGACGCCGACGCCGGGCTCGTCGGCGTCTCACTGATCGCGCGCGACGTGACGCTGCGCAAGCGCGCCGCCGACGCGCAGCGATTCCTCGCGGAGGCGAGCGCCGCGCTGGAGACCTCGCTCGACCCGCAGCGCACGCTGCAGACGATCGCCGAGCTGGCGGTCCC
>JBQCIQ010000182.1:0-10376 GCA_051953595.1 Conexibacter sp.
CGGAGGCCATCACGATCAGCAGCTCGGGGGAACCGTTCGTCGCCATTAGGTCGTTAAAGGTAGTTGCGATACTGAGAGCCATGCGGATCTTCAGCGGCATCCAGCCCACCGGGGCGAAGCACCTCGGCAACTACATCGGCGCGATCGAGCAGTACGTGCACCACCAGGACCGGGGCGAGGCGATCTACTGCATCGTCGACCTGCACGCGACGACGGTCAGATACGACCCGGCTGAGCTGCGCGAGCGGCTGTACGACACCGCCGCGATCCTGCTCGCTGCCGGGCTCGACCCGGACCGCTGCGTCTTCTTCCGCCAGGGCGACGTGCTGGAGCACAGCGAGCTGGCGTGGCTGCTCTCCAGCGTCACCGCGTTCGGCGACCTCAACCGCATGCACCAGTTCAAGGAGAAGACCGGCTCGCAGCGCGACCTCGCCTCCGCCGGGCTCTTCACCTACCCCGTCCTGATGGCGGCCGACGTGCTCGCCTACCGCGCCGACACGGTTCCCGTCGGCGACGACCAGCGCCAGCACGTCGAGCTGATGCGCGACATCGCCGAGCGCTTCAACGCGCGCTTCGGCGACACGCTCGTCGTCCCGAGAGGCGTCTACCGCGAGGTCGGGGCGCGCATCATGGACCTGCAGGAGCCCGAGCGGAAGATGTCGACGACCGGCGGCACCGAGCAGGGGACCGTCTACGTGCTCGACGAGCCGGCCGCGATCGAGAAGAAGCTCAAGCGCGCCGTGACCGACTCGGGCAGCGAGGTCCGCCGCGGCATAGACAAGGTCGGGATCACGAATCTGATCGAGATCCTGGCGGCGGTGCAGGGCACGACCCCCGAGCAGGTCGAGGCCGACCACGCCGACGCGCGCTACGGCGACTTCAAGGCCGCGGTGGCCGAGGCGGTGATCGCGAAGCTGCAGCCGATCCAGGAGCGCTACGGCGCGCTGCGCGCCGACGAGCCGGCGCTGGAGCGCGTGCTGCGCGAGGGCGCCGAGAAGGCGCGGGAGATCGCGGCGCCCGTGCTCGTCGAGGTTCGCCGGGCGATGGGCGTCGGCCCGGTCCTCTAGCCTCTCTCCCGGTGCGCGCCGCCGATCTGGACCTCGACCTCGACGTCTTCGCCGGGCCGTTCGACCTGCTGCTGACGCTCGTCCTGCGCGAGGAGGTCGACCTGCTGGAGGTCGACCTCGCGGACGTCGTCGTCACCTACATCGACTTCCTCGAGGCGAAGGGCGAGCTGGACCTGGAGCTGGCGACCGAGTTCCTTGTCTTGATCGCGGCGCTGCTGGAGCTGAAGTCGCGCCTGATGCTGCCGGGCGAGGAGCAGGAGCTGCTGGACGTCGAGCCGGGCGAGGCGGCCGAGGAGCTGCTGGCGCGGCTGTTGGAGGCGCACCGCTACCGCGGCGCGGCCGAGCACCTGCGCCTGCTGCTCGACCAGCAGTCCGGCTACCGCTTCCGCTCGGCCCCGCTTCCATCGGCGTTGCGCCGCAGCTCGCTGGAGGAGTCGGAGGCCGTCTACGACCCGGCATCGCTCGGCAGAGCGCTCGGCGGCCTGCTGCGGATGCCGCCGGAGATCTCGCTGCACCACGTGACGATCCAGAGAGTCACGGTGATCGAACGGCTCAGACATCTGCGCTCGCTGCTGTCGCGCGGACGCTTCTCGTTCGACGAGGCGGTCGCGAGAGCGGATCGGGTGACGGTCGCGGTCACGATCTGGGCGCTGCTGGAGCTGTACAAGCGCGGCGAGGCGACGTGGGAGCAGGCCGAGCCGTTCGAGGAGATCACCGTCGAGGCGCTGGCCGAGCGCCCGTGGCCCGACCTCGCCGGCGCGATCACCGGCGCCGAGGAGATCCGTCACCCGCACATCGAGCCGGACCCCGTCGACGAGCACGCCGAGGTGGTGGCGTGATCGAGTTGGCCGGGGTGCTCGAAGCCCTGCTCTTTCTCTCCCCGGACCCGCTTCCGGCGAGAGCGTTGGCCGACGCGATCGGCATCGAGGAGGACGAGGCCGTCGAGGCGCTTTCGGCGCTGGCGGCGTCCCTCGACGAAGGCGGTCGCGGCGTGGTGCTGCGCGAGCTGTCGAACGGCTGGCAGCTCTCCTCGCACCCCGAGGCGGAGGACGCCGCGCGGCGCCTGCTCGCGAAGCCGCGCACGCCGCCCCTGACGCCGGCGCAGGCGGAGACGCTGGCGATCGTCGCCTACCTCCAGCCGGTCTCCCGTCCTGAGATCGCCCGTATCCGGGGAGTGAACGCCGAGTCGGCGGCGCAGACGCTGATCGAGCGCGGCGTGATCGAGGAGGCCGGCCGCTCGCAGTTCGGTGCGGTGCTGTATCGCACGACCGATCTCTTCTTGCGTCTGTTCGGGCTGAGAGCGGTCGACGAGCTGCCCGACGTGACGGCGTGGGATCCCTCGCCCGAGGTCGCCGCTTCGATTCGTGAACGGCTGCTGAGAGCCGGCGAGGCGCGCCTCGGCGTGCCCGCCGCCGCGGCGCCGGCGGAGGGGCGCGAGGCGTCTGAGCCCAGCTCCGACGACGCCGGTACCGCCGACGCCGCCGATGGCCACGAGGGGGAGGGAGCGGCTGAGCCGCCACCCGCCCCGGTCATCCCGATCGCCTGAGCACTGTCCCTTTTCGACCGCTATGCGGTCGGAGATGTGCAGTGCTCAGCCGGCGAGGGCGGCGAACTCGGCTGCGCGCCTCGGCTCGGCCGTGAGTGCGCTGCCGACGCCGACCGCGCCCGCGCCCGCCGCGAGCCAGTCGGCGGCGTTCGCGGCGGTGATCCCGCCGGTGGGGAGGAGCTTGGCGTCGGGGAGCGCGGCCAGGAGCGTGCGCAGGTCGGCCGGCGTGAGCCGGTCGGCGGGAAAGAGCTTCACGAGGTCCGCCCCCATCCGCGCGCACGCGTCGATCTCGGTCGGCGTGAACGCGCCGGGGATCGCCGCCGCGTCCGCCTCATGAGCGGCCTCGACGACCTCGCGCACCAGCACCGGTGACAGCAGGAAGCGCGCGCCGGCGTCGAGGGCGGCCTGGGCGTCGGTGGCGTTCATCACGGTGCCCGCGCCGACGAGCGCGCCTGGAATAGCAGACAACGACGAGATCGAAGCCAAAGCGCCAGGCACGTTCAAGGGAACCTCGACCACGTCCACGCCCCCCTCGATGACCGCCGTTCCGACCGCAACGGGGTCGGCGCACCGCAGGATCGCCACCACGCGCCGGGCGCAGATGCGCGCGACGACCTCCGCGCGCGTCAAGCCGCTGCGGCCTTCGCCGCCAACTGCCCGCACGCCGCGTCGATATCCCGCCCGCGGGTCAAGCGAACCGTCGCCTCGACCCCGCGCGACTCCAGCGCCTCGCGGAACGCCGCGATCGCCTCGCGCCCGGACCCCTCGTACACCGAGCCGGTCGGGTTGTACGGGATCAGGTTGACCTTGTAGATCCGCCCGTCGAGCAGGTCCCCTAACGCCAGCGCCTGCTCGTAGCGGTCGTTGACGCCCGCGAGCATCACGTACTCGACGAAGATCTTGCGGCGCTTGGCCTCGTAGAACTCCTCGCACGCCTCCAGCACCTGCTCCAGCGGATAGCGCTCGTTGACCGGCATGATCTGCGAGCGCAGCTCGTCCTCCGGCGCGTGCAGCGACAAGGCGAGGCGCAGCGGCAGGGGAGAGTCGGCGAGTCGCAGGATCCCTGGGATCCAGCCGACCGTGGAGATCGCGGTGCGGCGCGACGTGATCCCCACGTCCGGCAACCGACCGCACGCGGCCAGCACGTTGTCGAGGTTCATCATCGGCTCGCCCATGCCCATGAAGACGCAGTGGTCGACCTCGGTCATGCGGCGGAAGTGCAGCGCCTGGTCCAGGATCTCGGACGCGGTCAGGTTGCGGCCGAACTTCATCTGACCCGTTGCGCAGAACGTGCACGTCAGCGGGCAGCCGGACTGCGAGGAGAGGCACAGCGAGCGGCGCCCGTCGCGGTAGCGCATCAGCACCGCCTCGACCGGCCGGCCGTCCTCCGTCGAGAACAGCGCCTTGACGGTCCCGTCCGAGGCGTGCGCCTCGTGCTCCAGTCTCAGCGAGGAGAAGGGCACCTCGTCGGTCAAAGCGGAGCGCAGCGCGGCTGGAAGGTTCGTCATCTCCTCGTAGCCTCTCGCTCCGCGCGCCAGCCACTCCCACACTTGGCGAGCGCGGAACGAGGGCTCGCCGCGTGCGGCGAGGAAGCGGTCAAGCAGTTCGAGATCCACACCCATAGAGTGGCAGCAATGCGCCTCGCCAAGTTCCTCGCCCACGCGGGCGTCGCGTCGCGGCGCGGCGCCGAGCAGCTGATCGCGGAGGGGCGCGTGACCGTCGACGGCCACGCCGTCACCGACCCCGCGCGCGACGTCGACGCCCACAACGCGGTGACGTTCGACGGCGAGCCGGTCAAGGGCGCCGAGCCGCGCGTCGTCTACGCGCTGCACAAGCCGGCCGGCGTCGTCTCGACCGCGAGCGACACGCATGGCCGCAAGACCGTCGTGGACCTCGTGCCGAGAGAGCGGCGCCTCTACCCGGTCGGCCGCCTCGACGCCGAGTCAACCGGCCTGATCCTGCTGACGAACGACGGCGAGCTGGCGAACCGCCTCACGCACCCCCGCTACGAGGTCCCCAAGACCTACCGCGCCACGCTCGCCGGCCCGGCGATCACCGACCGCGCGATCCGCGCGCTGCGCGAGGGCGTCGAGCTGGAGGACGGCAGAACCGCGCCGGCGCGCGTGCGCCGTCTCACGCCGCACCAGCTCGAGCTGACGATCCACGAGGGCCGCAACCGCCAAGTGCGCCGCATGTGCGAGGCGGTCGGGCGGCCGGTCAAGCAGCTCGTGCGGACCCGCTTCGGCCCGCTGGAGCTGGGCGACCTCAGACCCGGGAAGGCGCGGCGCCTGACGGGACCGGAGCTGGACGCGCTCGCCGCCGCAGCAGCCAACGGCGCAGCTCGTCCGCGCCCCAGACGATGAACGGGAACGGCAGCGTGAAGGCGAGCATCCACGGTGCCAGCGCCGCCGTTCCGAGGATCGCCTGGAACAGCGGCACGTAGATCAGCACCGCCGCGAGCGCAAGCTCGAACGCGATCCCCCACAGCAGCAGCCGGTTCGACAGCACGCCGACCGAGCGCAGCGACGCGCGCTCGGTGCGCGCCGCGAACGCGGTCCCGACCTGGCCCATCACCATCCCGAGGAACGTCATCGTCGTCGCCTGCCGGTAGGCGTGGTGCAGCGGCGTGCCCTTTCCGGTCGCGTCGCCGGGCGACCAGCCGCCGCTGCGCGTCGAGAGGTCGACCTCGACGCCGCCGCTCAAGAGCCGCGCGTCGGCGGAGATGCGGTCGCCCTCGTGCAGCGCGAGCACGTCGCCGGGGACGAGCCGGTCGGCGGCGACCTGCCGCTCGCGCCCGTCGCGCAGGACGCTCGCCTGCGCCGGCAGGTAGCGCGCAAGCGCCTCGACCGCGCGCTCGGCCTGCTGCTCCTGCACGAACGCGAAGACGGCGTTCAGCAGGATCACCGCGCCGATCGCGATCGCGATCGCGACGATCCCCGCGATCCACGCGAGCGCCGCCGCGGCCCACAGCAGCAGCGCGAGCGGGTGCAGGAACTGCTGTGCCAGCTCGCGCGGCCAGCGCCTCGATCGGCTCGGTCGGATCCGGCGGTCCCGCCATGCCCGCGTCACGCTACGGCGGCGGCGCGTCCGCTCCATCCGCGCGCGTCCGCGGTCGCACCCCGTAGTAGCCCGAGCCTGCGAGAATCGCGCCCGCCATGCGACTGTTCGCGCTGCGAGGCGCCATCACCGTGGACCGCAACGACGCCGAGGAGATCTTGGCGGCGACGGACGAGCTGATGCGCGAGCTGATGGACCGCAACGCCCTCCACGCGGACGACCTCGTCAGCTGCCTGTTCACGCTCACGCAGGACCTCGACGCCCAGTTCCCCGCGGTCGCCGCGCGCCGCATGGGCCTGAGCGCGGTGCCGCTGATGTGCGCGCGCGAGGTGCCCGTGCCCGGCTCGCTGCCACGCGTGATCCGCGTGCTCGTGCACTACTACGCGGACGACGAGCACGTCTCGCGCCACGTCTACCTGCGCGAGGCGAGATCGCTGCGCGCCGACCTCGAGTCGGCACAATAGGCACGGGAACCCCATGTCGATCGAGTTCGCCGAGAAGATCCGCCGCCTGCCCACGTATCCGACCGCGGGCGGCTACGCGCTGGGCGACGAGTACGCGATGCTCGCCTCCAACGAGGCGCCGTACGGGCCGCCGTCGGGCGTGAGAGAGGCGGTCGAGCGCGCGCTGCTGAACGTCAACCGCTACCCCGATCCGTCGAACAGCCGGCTGCGCAGAGCGCTCGCCGCGCGCTACGACTACGACCCCGCCAAGATCGCGATAGGCAGCGGCTCGTGCGACATCCTGCTGAGCGCCGCCGAGGCGCTGCTGGAGCCGGACGCCGAGATCGTCTACGCGTGGCCGTCGTTTTCGGTCTATCCGCACATGGCGGCGGCGACCGGTGCGCGCGCGATCAGAGTGCCGCTCAACGCCGAGCACGCGCACGACCTCGACGCGATGCTCGCCGAGATCACCGTCGCGACGCGGCTCGTGATCGTCTGCAACCCGAACAACCCGACCTCGACGGCGCTGCCGCTGGAGGAGATCTCCGCGTTCGTGGCGCAGGTGCCGCGCAACGTCTGCGTCCTGATCGACGAGGCCTACTGCGAGTTCAACGTGCTCGACGATCCGGACGCCTCGCTCGACCTCGTGCGACGCCATTCCAACGTCGTGCTGCTGCGCACCTTCTCGAAGGTCTACGGGCTCGCCGGCCTGCGCTGCGGCTACGCGCTGTGCGGCGACGAGCGCTTCCGCGTCGCGGTCGAGCAGGTGCGCCAGCCGTTCTTCTGCAACGCGCTCGCGCAGGCGGCCGCCGAGGAGGCGCTGCAGCACCAGGACGAGATAACGCGGCGCGTCGAGCAGACGATCGCCGAGCGCATCGGCATGGAGGAGGAGCTGCGCGGCATGGGCCTGCAGGTGGCCGACGCGCAGGCGAACTTCCTCTGGCACTCGCTCGGCCGCAACGGCTCCGGCGACGTCGACGCCGAGGCGGAGAGAGCGATCCTCGACGGCCTCGCCGAGCGCAAGGTGCTGATCCGCTCCGGCGCCGCGCTCGGCCGCGCCGGTTGGGCGCGCACGACGATCGGCACGGCGGCGGAGAACCGCCGCTTCCTCGACGCGCTGCGCAAGCTCGTCTAGAATCGCCCCAGCGCCATGCAGAACGACAGCCACCGATCGACGTCGTCCCCGCTCGCCGGCCTCGCCGGCCGCACGTCGTATGCCGGTGGCTCCTGGCGCTTCTACGCCTGGCGATTTATCTAGGCGCTCGGCCTGGGACTCCGCCGTTCCCCCCTTGGGGAGCCTCTGAGACCGGGCGCCGTTTCCGCCCCGGGCGCCCCGCGCGCCCGCCCGTTCCGTAGATTTCCAGGCTCAGAGAGGACGCACTGACGATGATCGTGATGAAGCAGGACGCGACGGAGGAGGAGATCCAGCGCGTCGTAGAGCGCGTCGAGAGCGTCGGCGCACGGGCCCACCTCAGCCGCAGCGAGGAGGTCACCGTGATCGGCGCGATCGGCGACTTGGAGCACGTCTCCCGGCTTGAGCTGGACGGCGCGCCCGGCGTCGAGAAGGTGATGCCGATCCTCAAGCCGTACAAGCTCGCCTCCGCCCAGATCCGCCACGGCGAGCCGAGCGTGCTCGAGATCGGCGGACGCAAGATCGGCGGCGAGCACTTCGCGTTGATCGCCGGGCCGTGCACGGTCGAGTCGCGCGAGCAGGTGATGACGGCCGCCGAGGTCGTCAAGGGCGCCGGCGCGACGCTCTACCGCGGCGGCGCGTACAAGCCGCGCACCTCGCCCTACGCCTTCCACGGGCTCGGCGAGGAGGGCCTGAAGCTGCTGCAGGAGGCGAAGGAGGCGACCGGCATGCCGATCGTCACCGAGCTGATGGACGTGCGCGACCTCGAGCCGGTGCTCGAGGTGGCCGACGTGATCCAGGTCGGCGCGCGCAACATGCAGAACTACACGCTGCTGACGGAGCTGGGGCGCGCCGGCCGCCCGGTGCTGCTCAAGCGCGGGCTCTCCTCGACGCTGGAGGAGTGGCTGAACGCCTCCGAGTACATCCTCAAGGAGGGCAACGAAGCGGTGATGCTCTGCGAGCGCGGCATCCGCACGTTCGAGACCGCCTACCGCTTCACGTTGGACCTGACCGCGGTGCCCGTGCTGAAGGAACTGACGCACCTGCCGGTGATCGTGGATCCGTCGCACGCCGCCGGACGCCGCGCGCTGGTGGAGCCGCTGTCGCTCGCGGCCGCCGCGGTCGGCGCGGACGGGATCATCGTCGAGGTGCACCCGAAGCCGGACGAGGCGATCTGCGACGGCCCGCAGCAGCTGTACGCGTCCGACTTCCCGGCGTACGCGGCGAAGGTCGAAGCGGCCGCCAACGTCGCAGGCAAGGTCCTCTCCGCCGTCCCGGCCGGATAGCCGGGAGGTTCGTCCGCTCGTGCGCATCGCCGTCGTCGGAGTGGGCCTGATCGGCGGCTCGATCGGGCTCGCGGCGCGCGAGCGGTTCGGAGCGACGGTGAGCGGCTGGAGCCGTTCGCGCTCCACGCTGGAGCGCGCGCTGGAGCTTGGCGCGATCGACCGTGCCGGCGACTCGCTCGCCGACGCCGTCGGCGACGCCGAGGCGGTGTTCGTGTGCGCGCCGGTCGGCGTGCTGCCGGACGTCGTGCGCGACGTGCTGGCGGCCGCGCCGGAGGACTGCGTGGTGACCGACGCCGGCTCGACGAAGCGGTCGGTGGTCGAGGCGATCGACGACCCGCGCTTCGTCGGCGGCCACCCGCTCGCGGGCGCGGAGACGGCGGGGGTCGAGCACGCGCGCGCCGACCTGTTCGTCGACGCCACCTGGTACCTGACGCCGACGCCGGGCGCGACCGGCGTGCTGTTCGAACGGCTGCACCGCGTCGTGAGAGACCTCGGCGCGCGACCGGCGACGATCGACGCGGCCACGCACGACACGATGCTGGCGGCGGTCTCGCACCTCCCGCACGTGCTCGCGAACGTGCTCGTCGCGCAGGCGGCGAGCGCCCTTGGCGACGAGACCGAGCGCCTGCCCGCGACCGGACCGTCCTTCCGCGACGCCACCCGCGTCGCCGGCGCCAACAGCGCGATCTGGACTGACATCTACCTCGCCAACCGCGACGCCCTCGTCGAGCGGATCGACGACGTCGCGCGCCGCCTTGCCGCCGTCCGCGAGGCGCTGGTCGCCGCCGACGCCGACGCCGTCACCGCCTGGAACGACGCCGCGCGCGAGGACCGCCGCCGCCTGCTGGAGGCGCAGCTCGCCGGCGGGCCGCTGCACGAGCTGCGCGTGTCGGTCCCGAACGAGCCGGGCGTCGTCGCGACGCTCGCGCTGGAGCTGGCGAGAGCCGGGATCGACATCGCCGACATGGCGCTCTACCCGACGCCCGACAACAGCGAGGGCGTCGTCGCGCTGTGGATCGCCGGGGAGGAGCCGGCCGCCCGCGCGGAGTCGATCGTCGCCGAGCGCGGTCACCCGGTGGCGCGCGCGTGAGGTTCGACCCCGCCGCACGCGGCCTCGCCGGCTCGCTCCGCGTCCCCGCCGACAAGTCGATCTCGCACCGCGCGGCGCTGCTCGGCGCGATGTCGTCCGGGACGGTGCGCGTGCGCAACTACCTGCACGCGGCCGACACCGACTCGACGCTCGCCGCCGTCCAGCGGCTCGGCGCGCGCGTCGAGCAGAGCGGGACGCCCGGCGCATTCACGCTGCACGGCGTCGGCCTGCGCGGCGCGCGCGAGGTCGACGGCCCGATCGACGTCGGCAACGCCGGCACGCTGATGCGGCTGCTGCCCGGCTGGCTCGCGGGGCAGCCGGCCAGGTGGTGGACGCTCGACGGCGACGACTCGATCCGCCGCCGCCCCGTCGATCGCATCGCCGCGCCGCTCGGGCTGATGGGCGCGCGCATCGACGCGCGCGAAGGCCGCTTTCCGCCGTTCACCGTGCACGGCGCCGACCTCACGGCGATCGACTACGCCTCGCCCGTCGCGAGCGCGCAGGTGAAGTCGTGCGTGCTGCTCGCCGGGCTGCTGGCGCCGTCGCCGACGACCGTCGACGAGCCGGCGGTCAGTCGCGACCACACCGAGCGGATGCTGACGCTCGCCGGCGTCCCGGTCACCCGCGACGGCACGCGCGTCACGCTGCACGCGCCGGTCGACGAGCTGACGCTTGAGGCGATCGACGTGCCGGGCGACCTCTCCTCGGCCGCCTTCTTCGTCGCCGCGGCGCTGCTCGTGCCGGGCTCGCGCGTG
>JBQCIQ010000183.1:0-3056 GCA_051953595.1 Conexibacter sp.
AGCGTCGCCCGCCGCCAGACGCCGCGGGGGTTTCGCCAAACGCTCCCGGCCGCACAACGAGCAGGATCGAAGAAACGCCCGCGGCGCTGGCGTCCTAGGGTTGAGCGCATGAACCTCACGCTCTCCCAATGCTTCGTGCTCGTGCACGATCCCGAGCAGGCGCTCGGCTTCTACCGCGACACGCTCGGCCTTGAGCTGCGCAACGACGTCGCGCGCGGCGACTTCCGCTGGATCACCGTCGGGGCTCCCGCGCAGCCTGACGTCGCGATCGTCATCACGAACTACCTCAACGGCAGCCCCGCCGACAACGACACGCTCGCGGCGCTCGTCGCCAAGGGCGCGCTGAACGGCGTGCACTTCCACACCGACGACCTCGACGGCACGTTCGCGCGACTGCAGGCCTCCGACGCCGAGATCGTGCAGGAGCCGACCGACCAGCCGTGGGGCACGCGCGACTGCGCCGTGCGCGACCCCTCCGGCAACCTCGTGCGGATCGACCAGCCGCCGGCCGCGTAGCGACCGTCGTCGATGCCCGCCGCCGACAGCCACGACCTGATCCGCGTGCACGGCGCGCGCGTGAACAACCTGAAGGGCGTCAGCGTCGAGCTGCCGAAGCGGCGGCTGACGGTCTTCACCGGCGTCTCCGGCTCGGGCAAGAGCTCGCTCGTGTTCGGCACGATCGCGGCCGAGTCGCAGCGGCTGATCAACGAGACCTACAGCGCGTTCGTGCAGGGCTTCATGCCGACGCTCGCGCGGCCCGACGTGGACGTGCTCGACGGGCTGACGACGGCGATCCTCGTCGACCAGGAGCGGATGGGGACCGACCCGCGCTCCACCGTCGGCACCGCCACCGACACCGGCGCGCTGCTGCGGATCCTCTTCAGCCGGCTCGCGCAGCCGCACGTCGGGCCGCCGAACGCGTACTCGTTCAACGTCCCGTCGGTCAGAGCGAGCGGCGGGATCACCGTCGAGCGCGGCAACCGGACGCAGACGAAGAAGGCGACGTTCACCCGCCTGGGCGGCATGTGCCCGCGCTGCGAGGGCCGCGGCGCCGTCACCGACTTCGACCTCGCGGCGCTCTACGACGACGCGAAGTCGCTCAACGAGGGCGCACTGACGATCCCCGGCTACAGCATGGACGGCTGGTACGGGCGCATCTTCCGCGGCTGCGGCTTCTTCGATCCCGACAAGCCGATCAAGAAGTTCAACAGAAGAGAGCTGCACGACCTGCTCTACAAGGAGCCGACGAGAATCAAGGTCGAGGGGATCAACCTCACCTACGAGGGGCTGATCCCGAAGATCCAGAAGTCGATGCTCGCCAAGGACGTCGACGCGCTGCAGCCGCACGTGCGCGCGTTCGTCGAGCGTGCCGTCACCTTCACCGTCTGTCCCGAGTGCGACGGCACGCGGCTCGCCGCCGAGGCGCGCGCCTCGAAGATCGACGGGCGCAGCATCGCCGACGTCTGCGCCCTGCAGATCACCGACCTCGCGCAGTGGGTGCGCGCGCTGGAGGAGCCGTCGGTCGCGCCGCTGCTCGACGCGCTGGGGCAGACGCTCGAGTCGTTCGTCGAGATCGGGCTCGGCTACCTCTCGCTCGACCGGCCGTCGGGCACGCTCTCGGGCGGCGAGGCGCAGCGGGTGAAGATGATCCGCCAGCTCGGCTCCTCGCTCACCGACGTCACCTACGTCTTCGACGAGCCGACGATCGGCTTGCACCCGCACGACGTCCAGCGCATGAACGAGCTGCTGCTGGCGCTGCGCGACAAGGGCAACACGGTGCTCGTCGTCGAGCACAAGCCGGAGGCGATCGCGATCGCCGACCACGTCGTGGATCTCGGTCCGGGCGCGGGCGTCGCCGGCGGCGAGGTCGTGTTCGAGGGGACGGTCGAGGGGCTGCGCGCGAGCGACACGGTCACCGGGCGCCACCTCGACGACCGCGCCGCGCTGAAGGAGACGGTGCGCTCGCCGTCCGGCGCGCTGGAGGTGCGCGGCGCCGATCTCCACAACCTCCAGGACGTCGATGTCGACATCCCGCTCGGCGTGCTCGTCGTGCTGACGGGCGTGGCCGGCTCGGGCAAGAGCTCGCTGGTCGAGGGCTCGGTCGCCGGTCGCGACGGCGTCGTGACGGTCGACCAGGGCGCGATCCGCGGCTCGCGCCGCAGCAACCCGGCGACGTACACCGGCCTGCTCGACCCGATCCGCAGAGCGTTCGCGAGAGCGAACGGCGTCAGAGCGGCGCTCTTCAGCGCGAACTCGGAGGGCGCCTGCCCGGTCTGCAACGGCGCCGGCGTGGTCTACACCGATCTGGCGATGATGGCCGGCGTCGCCTCCACCTGCGAGGCGTGCGAGGGGAAGCGCTTCCAGCCCGCGGTGCTCGACTACACGCTCGGCGGCCGCGACATCAGCGAGGTGCTGGCGATGTCCGTGGGCGAGGCAGAGCGGTTCTTCGGCGACGGCGAGGCAAAGCTCCCCGCCGCGCACGCGATCCTCGACCGGCTCGCCGACGTCGGGCTCGGCTACCTGAGCCTCGGCCAGCCGCTCACGACGCTCTCCGGCGGCGAGCGGCAGCGGCTCAAGCTGGCCGCGCGCATGGGGGAGAGCGGCGACGTGTACGTGCTCGACGAGCCGACGGCCGGCCTGCACCTCGCCGACGTCGAGCAGCTGCTCGGCCTGCTCGATCGGCTCGTCGACGCCGGCACGTCGGTGATCGTGATCGAGCACCACCAGGCGGTGATGGCGCACGCCGACTGGATCGTCGACCTCGGCCCCGGCGCGGGCCACGACGGCGGCCGCGTCGTGTTCGAGGGCACGCCGGCCGACCTCGTCGCGGCGCGCTCGACGCTGACCGGCGAGCATCTGGCGACTTACGTCGGCGCCTGAGCCGACGCCGCGCGCGCGAGCCGTTCGCCGGCGGCCCGCAGCTCGGCGCGCGTGCTCGCCGCCTGCACGTCGGCGAGGCCGAGGCGCGCCAGCGCGTCCGCCGAGATGCGCGCCTGTCCGGCGACGGCGTGCGTCGTCGCGCCGGCGGCGCACGCGCGGCGCGCGACGGCGCTCAC
>JBQCIQ010000184.1:0-31903 GCA_051953595.1 Conexibacter sp.
AGCCGCGCGCCGGCCCGCTCGGGCGAGGACGGCAGCGACAGCGCGTGCGCGAGCACCGGCATCGGGCTGAGGCCGAGCGGCTCGAGGCGCGGCGCCTCGCCCGCGAGGGCGCCGCGCGCGAGCACGACGAGCAACGTCAGCGGGCGCGCCGCCAGCGGCTCGGCCGTCAGCGCCATGCGCGTCTCGGGGAGCGGTCCGGCGAGCACGTGCGGCCCGTCCTCCGCCCGCGGCGCGGCCGCCAGCTTGAGCGTCGGCGCGCCCGCCTCCGCCACGATCCGCTCGCCGTCGCGACGCAGCGCGAGCACGTCGTCGCTCAGCAGCGTGCCACCCGCCTCGAGCAGTGCGGAGGCGAGCGTCGACTTGCCGCCACCGCTCGGCGCGAGCAGCGCGACGGCCCCCTGCTCGAGCGCCACCGCGCCGGCGTGCAGCGCCTCGTTGCCGAGCAGCAGGCTCGCGCACGGCAGCGCCAGCTCCTCGAGCGCACGCTGCCAGTCGCGCGCGGCGTCGCCCGGCGTCGCGCACGCCAGCTCGGCGCGGTCGGCCGACAGCACGAACGTCGCGACCCCGGCGGCCTCGATGCGGTGCTCGCCGCCGCGTCCCCGCTCGACGCTGACGGGCGTGCCGTCGCGCTCGGTCGCCCACAGCCGCCGCGCGCGGCCGCTCCAGCGTGTCGAGAGCGCCGCCGAGGACAACGGGCGCAGCGCCAGCGCACGACGCGCGGCGCCGTCGTCCGGCCGCAGCCGCAGCGGCGTCGGCGAGGTGAGGCGAAGCCCGAAGGCGGCATAGGCGTGCTCTCGCATGCCCGGACAACGTTGTCGTGGACCGCCTTCTTCCGCTCCCGGCTCCGCCGAATTTGGTCCTCGCGGCGAGGATCGTCCTCGTGAGCGGCGCGCGAGCCGACGCGTTGCTGGGATGCGTGCGCGCCCACACCGCTCTGATCCTCGCGACGGTCAACCCGCTGCTGGCGGTCGCGCCGACGCCGCTCGACCTGCCCTGCCTCGTGCCGCTCGCGAACCGGCCGCTGCTGTTTCACCTGCTCGACGACCTCGTCGCCGCGGGCCTGCGACGGGCGATCCTCGGCGCGCCGCCGATCGCGCTCACGCGACTGCGCCGCGCCGGCATCGACCAGGAACGCTGGCCCCTCGACCTGCACTTCCGCGTGCTGCCCGAGGACGCCGACTCCGTGCGCACGGTCGCGACGCTTCACAGCGACGGCCAGCTCGACGGCGGCCCCGCCGTCGTGCACCTCGCCGACTGCCGCCAGCCGCCGCTCACGCTGTCGCGCCCGGCCCACGTCGGCCGCACAGACGCGCTGCTGTTCGTGGCGGAGGACGGCCGAGGGGCGGGCGCGCAGCGGCCGGACGGCGGCACCTCCGGGCACTGGCGACCGCCGCCGGGCCACCGGCTCACCGGCGTGCAGATGCTGGGACCGCTCGCGCTCGACGCCGCCGCCGCGCTGGCGGACGAGCTCGACGGCCCGATCGGCATCGAGCGGCTCGCCGATCGGATCGCCGACGACGGCGGCCACGTCGCAACGGTGCCGGTCGACGGCTGCTGGCGCTTCGAGGGCCGCATCGAGGACGTGCTGGGCGAGAACCGCCGCCTGCTCGCTGCGCTCGAGCACCGCGTCGACCCCGCGAGCCTGGCGGACTCGACGGTGCACGGCACGGCGGACATCCACCCGTCGGCGCGACTCACCTCGACGCTCGTGCGCGGGCCCGTCGCGATCGGGCCGGGCGCCGAGCTGACGGGCTCCTACGTCGGGCCCTACACGTCGATCGGCGAAGGCGCGCTGCTGGAGGGCGCCGAGATCGAGAACTCGATCGTCGGACCGGGCGCGCGCCTGCGCCACGTCGGGCTGCGGATCGACGCGAGCGTGATCGGGCGCGACGGCGACATCGGGCGCGACTTCCGCCTGCCGCGGGCGCTGCGCGTGTGGATCGGCGACCGCGGCCGGATCACGCTCGCCTGAGCTGCGCGCCGGCTCGGCTCAGGCCGTCGTGGGAGCGGCGTCGAGCCGCACCAGCTCGCTGCGCAGGGCGCGGCGGCCGCGGTGGTGCAGACCGTGGATCGCCGCCTCCGTCTTGTGGAGCTGGACCGCGATCTGGCCTGGCGAGAGGCCGACGAGGTGGCGCAGGACGATCACCTGGCACTGGTCGCGCGGCAGGGTGGCGAGCGCCTCGTGGAGCGTGCGGCGGCAGTCGTCGCTGCGCTCGTCGAGGGCGGTGTCGGGATCGAGGATCTGCTCGCACGGTATGGCGCGCCGCTTGCGCAGGTGGTCGACGGCGACGTTGCGCGCGACGCGCAGCATCCAGGCCGCGAACGGCACCTCGCGCGGCTCGTACCTGTCGATCGACGTCATCAGCTTGAGGAACACCTGCTGGGTGACGTCTTCGGCGTCGTGCTCGTCGCGCACGATGCTCAGCACGAAGCCGAAGACGTTGCCGGCGTAGGTGGCGTAGAGGAACCGCAGCGCCTCCGGGTCGCCGGCCTTCGCGCGGTCGACGGCGCGCACGACCTCAGGGTTGCGATCGTCGGCGTCGTCGCGACGCGGGCGCCGGCGAAAGCGGCCCGCGACCGTCTCGGCGGCGCCGGGAGCGGCGCTGAATTCACGACCGCGAGGGGCGTTCGCCCATGCCGCGGCCGCCCGAATCCCTCCGGGCATCTCGGCAGTGACCACCGGGTCTCTCCTCCTCCAAACGGCTACGACCAGGGTGAAGCGGGCGGCACCGTATAAGACCTGTTCACAAACCTGCAACAGAGATGAGAGAGTTTTAATAAACCTGAACGTCTTTGGACAGTGGACATCTCACCGGTGTGAAAACTTCCTGGACGCGCGGCCAAGAATGCTCGCCGTACGCTGTCTTACTTATTTCCGGTAATCCATCCCGCTGTCACACCCCCGATTCACTCGGGGGATGTGAAAAGCCCTGCTCAGGTAAGCGAAACGGTGAGCGTCACTCGCCGTCGCGGGCGAGCTCCTGGGCGAGGATCCGCGTCGCCGCGGAGGCTGGGTCGAGACGCCGCTCGCACACCTCGTCGAGCAGCCGCTGGACGTCCGGATCCTCGCGAATCGAGGCCTCCAGCTCGCGCCGCATGCGCGTCGTCGCGATCGCGACGACCTCGTTCATGAGGTTGCGGCGACGGCGCTCGAGCAGCGTACCCTCCCGCTGGATGTAGCTTCGGTGGCCCTCCAGCTGCTCCAGCAGCTCGTCGATCCCGACGTCGTGCGCGGCCTGCGTCTTGACGATCGGGACGCGCCAGCCGCTCTGCTCCCCGAGGCTGAGCACCCCGCGGATCTCGCGCACCATCGTGTCGGTGAGCGGATGGTCGGCCTTGTTGACGACGATCACGTCGGGGATCTCCATCACGCCGGCCTTCAGCGCCTGGATCGAGTCGCCCGAGCCGGGCATCAGCACGAGCACGATCGTGTCGGCGTGGTCCATCACGTCGACCTCCGCCTGCCCGACGCCGACCGTCTCGATCAGCACGACGTCGCGCCCCGCCGCGTCCATCAGCAGCGCCGCCTGCAGCGCCGCCTCGGAGAGGCCGCCGAGCGCGCCGCGGTTCGCCATCGAGCGGATGAAGACGCCGCTGTCGAGGAAGTGCTCGGAGAGGCGGATGCGGTCACCGAGCAGCGCGCCCTGCGTGAACGGCGAGGACGGGTCGATGCTGAGCACGCCGACGGTGCGCTCGCGCGCCCGCTCGGCCTTCGTGAGCGCGCCGAGCAGCGTCGACTTGCCGACGCCCGGCGGGCCGGTGAAGCCGACGACCGCCGCTCTGCCGGTGTGCGGGTAGACCTCGCGTACCAGCTCCCAGCCCTCCGGCCGGTCGTCCTCGACGAGCGTGATCGCGCGTGCGAGCGCGCGCTTGTCGCCGTTCAGCAGCCGCTCGGCGAGGGTCGGGTCGAGGCTCATGGGCCGCGCATGATGGCATGGCACGCGGCGCTCCGGCCCTGCGCCGCGCATACCATGCGGGCAATGGACTCGACGCTCGCGCCACCGCCCGTCGACCTGCCTCAAGAGGTCCGCGCCGCGCCCTCGCCGCCGCACGGCGGCCTGCTGACGCTGCTGCGCTTCATGCGCCGCAACCGCATGCTCAACCGCCGCTACGCCGTCCTGCTGCTGCGGCTCGCGTGGCTGAAGCTGCGCTTCCGCGGGCGCCTGCAGACGGACGGGATCGCGTTCGTCTGTCCGGGCGTGCAGTTCGAGATCGGCCCCAGAGCGCGCGTCGTGCTCGGCCGCTGGTCGTGGCTCGGCCACGGCACCAAGGTGCGCGCGCACGAGGGCGAGGTGCTGATCGGCGCGAAGTCGGTGCTCGGCCAGGAGTGCACGATCTCCGCTTACCAGCACGTCTCGATCGGCCGCGAGTGCATCGTCGCCGATCGCGTGATGCTGATCGACTTCGACCACGGCGTCGTCGAGGTCGAGCGGCCGATCCGCCTGCAGGGGATCTACAAGCGCGACGTGAACGTCGGCCACAACGTGTGGATCGGCTACGGCGCGTGCGTCCTGCGCGGCGTGACGGTCGGCGACAACTGCGTGATCGGCACGAGCAGCGTCGTCACGAAGGACCTGCCGGAGAACGCGGTCGCGGCCGGCGCGCCGGCGCGCGTGCTGCGGATGCGCGATGCTCCGCGGGTGATGAGATGGGCGTGAGCGAAGCCGCGGCGATCTCGCTGCGCGGCGTCGTCAAGCGCTTCGGTCCGATCACGGCGGTGGCCGGGCTCGACCTGGAGGTGCCGCCCGGCGTCTGCTACGGCCTGCTCGGCCCCAACGGCGCCGGCAAGTCGACGACGATGCGGATGCTGACCGCGCAGGCGATCCCCGACGAGGGCGCGCTCTCGGTGCTCGGCTGGACGCTGCCGGGCGAGTCGAAGCAGGCGCGCGCGGAGATGGGCGTCGTGCCGCAGCTCGACAACCTCGACGTCGAGCTGACCTGCCGCCAGATCCTCACCGTCTTCGCGCGCCTGTACCGCGTGCCGAAAGGCGAGCGCGACGCCGCCGTGCAGCGCGCGCTGGGGATCGCGAACCTGACCGAGCGCGCCGACACGCGGGTGGACCTCTTGAGCGGCGGCATGCGCCGGCGGCTCTTGATCGCCCGCGGCCTCGTGCACCAGCCGCGGCTCGTGCTGCTGGACGAGCCGACCGTCGGCCTCGACCCGCAGGTGCGCCAGGAGCTGTGGTCGCTGATCGACGCGCTGCGAGCGCGCGGCACGACCGTGCTGATGTCGACGCACTACATCGAGGAGGCCGAGCGACTTGCCGACACGGTCGCGGTGATGGCGAGAGGCGCGATCGTCGCGCGCGGGAAGCCGGCCGACCTCGTGCAGCGCTACGCCGGGACGCAGACGCACGAGGTGTACGGCCCGCCGGCGCGGCTGCACGAGCTGCGCGCGCAGGGCGAACGGGCCGGCTGGGCGATGCGCCGCTCCGGGCCGGCGCTGGCGATCCTGCACGCGGAGCGCCACGACGGCACGCTGCCGGACGGCGTGCGCCGCGCCGCGACGCTGGAGGACGCGTTCGTCGTGCTGACCGGGGAGGAGATCGAGTGAGCCTCGCCGCGGAGCGACGTGGCCGCCGCCGTCGCCTGCACCGCCTGGAGCCGGCCGCGGTCGTCGGCGTGATGAGCCGCGACGCGACCGTCTTCACGCGCAACTGGAAGACGACGACCTTCTCCTCGGTGGTGGAGCCGACGATCTACCTGCTCGCGTTCGGCTTCGGCTTCGGCGCGCTGATCAGCTCGATCGGCGGGCTCGACTACAAGCAGTACGTCGGCACCGGCATCGTCGCGACCGCCGTGCTGTTCTCCTCGGCGTTCCCCGGCATGTACGGGACGTTCCTCAAGTACCGCTTCCAGCGCACGTACGACGCGTTCCTGGCGGCGCCGGTCGACACCGACGAGATCGTCTCGGCGGAGGTGCTGTGGATCGGCATGCGCGCGGGCGTGTACGGGAACGTGCCGCTGCTCGTGGCGATCGCGTTCGGGCTGCACCCCAGACCGACGGCGGTGCTCGTGCCGCTGATCTGCTTCGTGACCGGCTGCGCATTCGTCGCGTTCGGCATCACGCTCGCGGCGACGGCCGAGTCGATCGACAACTTCTCCTACGTGACAAGCGGAATCTTGACGCCGATGTTCCTGACGGCGGGGACGTTCTTCCCGATCTCGTCGTTCCCGGCGGGGATCGAGGCGGTCGCGCGGCTGAACCCGCTGTACCACTGCGTGCAGCTCGTGCGCGACGTGGTGGTGCTCGGGGTCGAGCCGCTTGCGGACCTCGGCCACCTCGCGTTCCTGCTCGCCTTCGGGCTGGCGCTGTGGCGCATCGCGATCTGGCGGATGCGCAAGCGGCTGATCGACTGACGGATGCCTGCGCCGCGCTTCTTCGTCGACGTCGGCTCGCCGTATGCGTGGCTGGCGGCGGAGCGGGTCGAGGCGGTCCTCGGCTGTGAGGTCGTGTGGGAGCCGGTGCTGCTGGGCGCTGTGTTCGCCGCGCGGGGATTCGGGTCGTGGTCGCTTACCGATGCCCGCGAGGACGGCATGGCCGAGGTCGAGCGGCGCGCGGCGGCGTACGGGCTGCCGCCGGTGCGCTGGCCCGAGCCGTGGCCGGGGAACTACCTCTTGGCGATGCGGTGCGCCGTGGCGGCTGCGGAGGCCGGCCGCGCGCGGGACTTCTTGCTCGCGGCGCTGCGGGCGGGCTTCGTCGAGGGCCGCGACCTGTCCGACCCGGCGGCGGTCACGGACGTCGCGGGCGAGGAGCTGCTGTCCGCCGCATCCACGCCGGCGGTCAAGGACGCGCTCCGTGCGCGCACCGAGCGCGCGATCGCGCTCGGCGTCCCGACCGTCGTGGTCGGCGACCAGGCGTTCTGGGGCGACGACCGCCTCGAGGAGGCGGCCGCCGCCGTCGGTTAGCTGCTGCCGCGTCTGCGTCTGCTGCCGCCGCCTCTGGAGTGCTGGCCGCCGCGTCTCGACGCGCCGGGCGAGTTGGCGATGCGGGCCGCGCGGGACTTGCTCATGCCCTTTCTGCGCAGGCCCTCGTACTGCTTGTCGTTCTTGACGCTGGGACCGTGGTCCTTCGCCATGCGATCACCTCCTGGCGGGAGCCTTCCCCGCCCGGCGATGCTCACACGGCGAGGCGCCGGAGGTCGCCGTAGATCTCGGCAGTCTGACGGGCGATGTCGGCCCAGTCGAAGCGCAGCACGTGCTCGCTCGCCTCCGCGACCAGGCGATCCCGCAGCGCGTCGTCGCTCAGCACGCGCTCCATCATCCCCGCGAGCGACGCGGGATCGCGGGACTCGAACCGCAGCCCCACCTGCTCGTTCGGGACGACCTCCCGCAATCCGCCCGTGTCAGCGACGATGCATGGGCAGCCGGAGGCCATGGCCTCCAGCGCGACGAGCCCGAACGGCTCGTAGATCGACGGCACCACCGTCAGGTCGGCGATGCGGTAGAGCGAGTGCAGAACGTCGTCGCCGATCCAGCCGAGGAACGTGCCGTGGTCGGCGAGGCCGAGCGCGTCCGCCTGCGCGCGCAGCTCCGACTCCGCGGTACCCGAGCCTGCCACCAGAAAACGGACGTCTCCAAGCCGCTCGATCACGCCCGGCAGCGCTTCGAGCGCGATCTGGAAGCCCTTCTCGTAGACGAGCCGGCCGACGAGCAGCACAAGCCGCTCGTGCGGCGCGGCGAAGCGGGCGCGCAGCGCGTCGAGGTCTTCGACCGGCTGCAGGTCGAGCGGGTCGATCCCGTTCGGGATCACCGCGATGCGCCCCTCGTCGAGCCCGTAGATGTCGGCGACGTGCTCGCGCATGTACGAGGAGCAGGTGATGACGGCGTCGGCGCTGTTCGCCATCCACGTCTCGACGCCGTGGATGTGCGACTGCGGGTGCTTGTCGACCCAGCCCTGGTGGCGCCCGTACTCGGTCGCGTGGATCGTCACGACCCATGGGCAGTCGAGCCGGCGCGCCAACTCGTGGCCGGCGGTCGCGACGAGCCAGTCGTGGCCGTGGACGAGGTCGAAGTCGAAGCGCTCCCCCAGCTCAATCCCGGCGGCGAGCATGTCCGCGTTCATGTGCTCGATCCAGGCCACGAACTCGTCGAGGTCGCGCGGCTTGTCGGGCTCCGGCACACGGTGGACGTGCACGCCGCACTGCTCCTGCTCGGCCGGCATCGCCCCGTCTCCCCGTGTGAGGACGTGCACCTCGACGTCCTGCTGCACCAGCTGCTCGGAGAGCTTGCGCACGTGCCGCGCGAGCCCGCCCTCGATCAGCGGCGGGTACTCCCAGGAGAGGATGAGGATGCGCGTGGGTGCCATCGGGGGGCTGGCTCGGCGGCCAAGGCGACCGGCCGCAGTCTAGTCCGCGCGGCCCGCGGCTTCGCCGGTCGCGGACCGGCGATCTCGGCGAGCTGCCGCGCGCGGCGGTCGACGATCTCCAGGACCGTGTCGAGCACCGGGTGGTCCCAGCCCTCGTCCGCGAGCGTCGTGCGCGTCTCGCGCGCGGCCGACGGCGCCTCGGCCGCCATCGCGAGCAGGCGTCTGCGCACGGCCGCTCCGCCGAGCCCGGCCGCCGCGCAGAGGCGGTCGAGGTGGCGGCGGCGGACGTAGTCCGGCCGGCGCTCGCCGCCGATCGCCATCGCCGCCTTGCGCGCGAGGCCCGGGTAGGCGACGGTGCTGAGGATGTCGTAGAAGGGCGCCAGCTCGGTGCGCTCGCGCGAGCGTCTGAGCGAGAAGTTCTTGCCGTGCGCGTCGTGGTTGCCGACGAGGAAGTTCAGCGCGACCGCGTCGAGCAGCACGAGCGTGTGCTTGGCGGGGACCGAGGTCGCGCGCCGCACGAGCGCGAAGCAGTCGGCCAGCGACGGTCCGCCCTCGACCTCGTACTTGCGCTCGGACGGGATCCCGAGCGCCTGGCAGAAGTCCTCCTGGTGCAGCCGCTCGACGCCGTCGCGCGCGTGGACGCGGTCGTAGCGCTCGACGAGCAGGTAGGCGTGCTCGCCGGCGCGGCGCGGCCACGCCTCGACCGTCGGCACGCCCAGCCGATAGCCGAATGCGAGGCAGAAGGCCTCGTTGACGACCGTGCCCGGGAAGCGTGCGATCGGCATCTTGAGGATGTGCGTGGAGGGCGTGCGCCCCGAGGTGACCCCGACGCGGCCAGCCGCGGGGTCGACGACGACCGGCAGCTTGTCCTGCGCGCCGGCGAGCGACAGGCGGATCTCGCCGTCCTCGTCGGCGAGCATCGGATGGTCCGGCAGCGTCGCGATCAGCTCCGCGAGGCGCGCGTCGTCGAGCCAGTCGATCTCCGCCTCGCCGCCGTCCCCGAGCGGCGCCCCGGGCCGGGCGAGCGTTATGGCGCCGGCGCAGTCGCCGCCGATCGCGCCGAGCAGCGCGAAGTCGTTGCGCTCGCTGACGCCGAGCCGGCGCGCGAGCAGTCGTCGCGGCTCGCCCTCCGGCAGCAGCCCGCCGAAGTACGCGTGCACGACGGCCGGCGTCGGGTCGCCGTCGAGCGGCAGCGACTGCGACAGCGGCGGGCGCCCGGCGGCGATCCAGGCCGGGTCGTACGCGAAGCGCAGGCCGCCGCGCTCGTCGGCGAGGACGCCGGCGCGCTCGCCGAAGCACAGCACCTCAAGCGTCGGCGTCATCGGCCTCACCGTCCTCCAGCAGGAGCGTGACGCCGAGCGCGTGCAGGACGCGCAGCGTGGGCGCGAGCTGCACCGTCGGCTTGCCGCGCTCCAGTTCGCCGATGAAGCGCATGCCGGTGCCGGCGCTCAACGCAAGGTCCTCCTGGCGCAGGCCACGCCGGCGCCGGGCCGCGCGGACGGCGCGGCCGAGGTCGGCCGGAATCTCGATCGTGGTCGCCATGTGATCTTCCTTTTCGGGAAGATCACATCAATTCCTGCGGATGGAACGGGAGATGTTCCCGAGCGGGAATTCAGCTCTGACCGGCCGCGAGCGCGACGTCGAGCGCGGCGCGGTGGCCGTTCGCGCGCTCGCGCGGGTAGGAGCCGGCAAGCTCGCGCGTGACCTGGAAGGCCCAGTCGCTGGACTGCAGCAGCAGCAGCTCGCGCTCGGCGGCGGCGTCGAGGCGGGAGCCGTGGTGGCCGGCGAGCGCGCGCAGCTCGGCGTCGCGCGCCTGCCACGCCAGCTCGGCGACCCGCGGTCCGGCCCACGTGGAGAGGTCGCGCGGCGTGCCCCAGGTCGTGGCCGGCAGCCGGCCGGCATGCACGTCGGCGGCTGCGTGCGGTGCCGGGCGCGCCTGTGCCAGCGCTTCGCTCAGCGGGACCGGCGCGTGACGCTGCAGCGCCTCGTCGAGCGGCGTCAGCGCGAGCCCCTGGCGCTCGGCCTCCTCGATCACCGCGCCGAGCCAGGCGATCCCCTCGTACCACCAGTGCCCCAGCAGCTCCGTGTCGAGCGCGCAGACCGCGAGCGCCGGGCGGCCGAGCGCGGCGGCGCCCTCGTCCAGACGCGCGATCGTGCGCGTGACGAAGTCGGCAGCGTCGGCGCGCGCCTGCGTCAGCGCCGCTTCGCGGTCGTACGTCGCGCCGTCGTTGCGCCACACGCGGTGGTGGTGGACCGTGAACGCGTGGTAATCGCGGTAGGCGTCGTGGCACGGGTAGCCGTCGTCGCTCCACACCAGCTCGATCGTCGCGCGGTCGATCGGGACGAGCAGCGGCCCGTCGTCGGTCGCGATCGGCGCGAGCTGCGCGGGCGCGCCGCGGCCGAGCACGTCGGTCAGGTCGACGCAGGTCGCGTGCACGCCGGCCTCCTCCAGCAGCGGGTCGAGCCACGGCGCGTGCGCGCACTCAGGCAGCCAGAAACCGCCCTTCCACTCGTTCGCGTCGTCGAAGCGGGCGCGGTGGGCGGCGATCCCGCGCTCGAGCTGGAGCCGCACGCCCGCGTCGGTCGCGAGCAGCGGCAGCACCGCGTGCGTCGCCGAGGACGTCCAGCTCGCGTACGGCGCGAACGCGCGCAGCAGCCCGTCGCCGTCGCCCAGCGCCTCGACCCGCGCGAGCGCGCGCTCGTAGTCGTCTGCGGCGCGCTCCAGCTCGCGCGCCCAGCGCTCGTGACCGGCGCTGCGGCAGCCCTCGACGTCCAGGGCGTGCGTGTCACGGCGCACCTCACGCAGGAAGCGCGCAAGCCGCTCCGGCACGCCCGGCGCCGCGAGCTGGTCGCACAGGACCGGCGTGAGCGACAGCGTCAACCGCTGCGCGCCGTCCACGCGCCCGAGCAGATCGAGCAGCGGCAGATAGCAGGTCGCGACGGCCTCCCACAGCCACTCCTCGCCGAACGGCCACGTCCCGTAGCCCTCGACGTAGGGCATGTGCGTGTGCAGGACGAGCGCGAGCTCGCCGCGGTGCGATCGTCCCGCCGCGGTCACGCCCGGCAGACTGCCACGAAGTCCAGCGCGCGGTCGAGCTGCCCCGACTTCAGCGCGAAGTCGCGCGCCGAGATCGCCGGCGTGAAGCGGTCGTAGAACGCTCTCGTGATGCCCAGCGCTCTGTGCGCGCGGTCCCAGCCGAGCTTCAAGGCGAGCGCGTGGACGCGCAGCTTGCGCGCGTGGAAGAGGCCCCACAGCTCGACCTGCCCGAAGTGGGCCTCGCACAGCTCACGAAACTCCGCCGCGCGGTACTCCTTCACGTGCCACGGGTTCTCCGACTTCTCCGCGCCGGGCGGCGCGAGCGTCAGCAGGTTCGGCGTCGAGACGTAGACGACGCCGCCAGGGGCGAGCATCGACTTGAAGTGCTCGAGGATGTCCCCCGGGCTCTGCACGTGCTCGATCGTCTGCAGGAAGACGACCGCGTCGCACTCCTCGCGGAACGTCTCGACGAGGTCGCGCTCGAAGCGCAGGTTCTGGCGGACGTAGCGCAGCCGCGCGTGCTCGTGCGCTTCAGGGTTCGCGTCAACCCCGACGACCGACGCCGCGCCGCGCGCAAGCACCTCGGAGCCGTAGCCCTCGCCGCACGCCATGTCGACGACGCGCTTGCCGAGCGTGCGCGCCGCGATCCACTCGTAGACGATCAGGTGCCGGCGGTACCAGTAGTTCTCCTCCGGCACGTCCGGCAGCGTGCGCTCGCCGGTCAGCTCCAGCGGGGGGACGCCGTCCGGCAGGTTCGACTGAACGTAGGCGGTGCTCATGAGCAGGGCGACAGGGTAGAGTGCCGCGCCGCATGGAGGCCCCACGCACCGACGAGGACATCCGCGACGTCAACACGCGCTACCACGACGTCGCGGCCGACAGCTACGACGCCAAGTGGGGCATCGACTTCGGCGAGCCCGGCCAGCAGCAGGTGCTGATGAAGCTGCGCAAGGTGGTCGGCGCCGGCGCGTTGGAGCGCGGCTGGGAGCGCTCGCTGGAGATCGGCTCCGGCACCGGCTACTTCTCGCTCAACCTCTTGCAGGCGGGTGTGATCAGACAGGCGACCTGCACCGACATCTCCCGCGGCATGCTCGCGACGCTGCGCGGCAACGCCGAGCGGCTGGGCCTCGACGTCGAGACGGTCGAGACCGGCGCGGAGGTGCTGCCGTTCGCGGACGCCTCGTTCGACCTCGTGCTGGGTCACGCGATCCTCCACCACATCCCCGACCTGTCGAAGGCGTTCGCCGAGTTCCACCGCGTGCTGAAGCCGGGCGGGTCGGTCGTGTTCGCCGGCGAGCCGTCGCGCTACGGCGACCGCATCGCGCGCATCCCGAAGCGCGGCGCGGCGGCGGTCGCGCCGCTGTGGCGGCGCGCGATCGGGGCGCGGGCGGCCGGCAGCGTTCCCTACGTCAACGGCAACGGCTCCAACGGCCACGACGCGCACGCCGAGGACCACGCGCTGGAGCGCTTCGTGGACATCCACGCGTTCGCGCCCGGCGACCTCGCCGCGGCCGCGCGCGGCGCCGGCTTCGAGGACGTCACCGTGCGCGGCGAGGAGCTGGTCGCGAACTGGTTCGGCTGGACGAACCGCGTGCTGGAGGCGACCGCCGTCCCCGAGGACGTGCCGTGGGGCTGGCGCCAGTACGCCTACCGCGGCTACCTCACGCTCCAGCAGCTCGACCAGCGCCTGCTGGAGGGCCGGCTGCCGGCGGCGATCTTCTACACCCTGCTGGTCTCAGGCCGCAAGGCCGCCTGAGCGACCGCCAGCCGCGCGGCTGCGAGCGCGCTCGTCACCGCCGGATCGGACAGCAGACCCGGCGCCGCGACGGAGTCGCCGCACAGGAAGACGCCGTCGCCGCGGTCGATCGCGGGGCGGTCGCGCCAGCTCGTGCCGACCGGGTCGAGCGCGCCGGAGCGGCCGTCGAGCAGCTGCCGCCGGCGGAAGACGACGCGCTCGCGCCAGCCACCGCTCCCGAAGCCGGCGTCGAGCAGCGCCTCCAGCCGGCGCTCACCCTCGTCGGCGCTCTCCCCCGGACGCAGCGGAAGCTGCGCCTGCACGAGCGCGTGATCGTCCGGCGCCAGCGAGGGATCCGGCGTGCTGAAGGTCTCGATCCAGCCGGCCTCGTCGAGGTCCCACACGACGAACGGCGTCCGGCGCGTGCCCTCCAGGCCGAGGTCGAGTGCGACAACGCGGCCGCTCGGCCATGCGAGCGCTTCGTCCCCGAGCAGCACGGCGGCGTCGCGCAACTCGGTCGCGACGGTCGCCGGCCCCTCGCCGCGCAGCTCCTCCACGCGCGTGCGCGTCTCGATCCGCACGCCGCGCTCGCGCGCAGCCCGCTCCAACACGTCGATCAGCGCGCTCCAGCCGCCGCGCACGTATCGCGCTCTCGGCGGCAGGTCGAGGAACGCTTGGCGGAAGCGGTCCCAGCAGAACGACGCGGCCAGCTCGCCGGGATCGTGGTGGAACGCGAACACGCCGCACGAGCGCGACAGCAGCTCCGCCGCCTCGTCGCCGCAGCGTCCGGCGACCCACGCACGGAAGGACACGTCGTCCGGCGCCTCGCGCACCCGCCACAGGCGCAGCACGGCACGCGAGAAGGCAAGCGGCGGCATGCGACGGCGCCGCCCGCCCACGCGAAAGGAGATCCCCCTCATCGGCGGCCGCGCGACGGGCGGCAGCAGCTCGCGCTCGCGCAGGAAGCGCCACAGCGCCCCGTTCGCGTACAGCACGTGCGGGCCGAGGTTCGCGACGAACGGGCCGTCAGTCCCGCGCCCGCGCCCGCCGAGCCGCTCGTGGGCCTCCAGCAGCCGCACGCTCGCGCCATCCTCCGCGCACGCGATGCTCGCGACCAGTCCGGCGATGCCGCCACCGACGACGGTGATCTCGCTCGTGCTCATTGGCGCTACGGTAGGCGCGATGCGGACCGCTCGCCAGGGCCAATCGCGCACCTCTGAACCGGACCAAGCGCAATGGAACTGCTGCTGACGCTCGTCCGCGAGGCAGGCGCCCGGCCGCTGCACGAGCAGCTTGAGCGCCAGCTGCGCGAGGCGATCCGCGACGGGCGCCTCGCGCACGGCGCGCGCCTGCCGGCGACGCGCACGCTCGCCGCCGAGCTGGACGTCTCGCGCGGCGTCGTCGTCGAGGCGTACGCGCAGCTGACGGCCGAGGGCTACCTCGTCACCCGTCGCGGTGCGGGCACCGCCGTCGCGGCCGCCGCGCATCCGGCGCGGGCGCCCGCGCCCTCTCCCCACCCGCGGCCCGTGCCGGAGGACTTCCACCCCGGTACGCCGGATCTCGCGAGCGTCCCGCGCGGCGCGTGGCTGCGGTCGCTGCGCACGGTCCTGCGCGAGGCGCCGCATGACGCGCTCGGCTACGCCGACCCGTCCGGGACCGCGGAGCTGCGACAGGCGCTGGCGCGCTACCTCGGCCGCGCGCGCGGGGTGGCGCTCGACGCCGATCGGACGCTCGTCACGAGCGGACTCACGCAGGGCGTCGCGCTCGCGTGTCGGGCGCTGGCGCGCCGCGGCGCGCGGCGGATCGCCGTCGAGGACCCGGGCTTCTTCGTGCACCGCGCCGTCGCGACGCACTGCGGGCTGGAGGTCGTGCCCGTGCCGGTCGACCGGCACGGGCTCGTGACCGACGCGCTCGCCGAGATCGACGCCGACGCGCTGCTCGTGACCCCGGCGCACCAGATGCCGCTCGGCGGCGTGCTCGCGCCGGAACGGCGCGCCGCGCTGCTCGCCTGGGCCGCGGCGCGCGACGCCTATGTGATCGAGGACGACTACGACGCCGAGCACCGCTACGACCGCGAGCCGGTCGGCGCGCTGCAGGGGCTCGCGCCCGAGCGCGTGATCTACGCCGGCTGCGCGAGCAAGGTGCTGGCGCCCTCGCTGCGGCTCGGGTGGCTCGTGCTGCCGCACGCGCTCGTGAGACGGGTCGCGACCGAGAAGGCGCTCGACGACCTCGGCACGCCGGCGCCCGACCAGCTCGCCTTCGCGCACTTCCTCGAGCGCGGCGAGCTGGACCGTCACCTGCGGCGCATGCGGCCGCGCTACCGCGCCCGCCGCGACGCGTTGATCGCCGCGCTCGCGCGCGAGCTGCCGGACTGGCGGATCGGCGACGGGATCGCCGCTGGCCTGCACCTCGTCGCGCTGATGCCGGCGGCGGTCGACGAGACGGCGTTCCTCGCCGCCGCGACTGCGCGTGGCATGCGCCTGCACGGGCTGTCGTGGTTCCACATGACGCCAGGTCCTCCCGGTCTCGTGCTCGGCTTCGGCAACGCGAGCGAGCCGGCGCTCGCACGTGCCGTCGGCGCGCTCGCCGACGTCGCCGCGGCGCTGCCCGGCGCGCGTCAGCCCGCCGCCGCGCGGTAGCGCTCCAGCGCGCGGCGGCGCTCCTGCGCGTGATCGACCGCCGGCGCCGGGTAGTCGCGCCCGATCGCGCAGCCGGCGGCCTCCTGCTCGCCGGCGCTCATGCGCCACGGCTCCGCCAGCCGCTCGTCCGGCACGGCGCGCAGCTCCGGAACCCAGCGGCGCACGTAGGCGCCGTCGGGATCGTGCCGTCGCTGCTGGAGCGTCGGATTCAGCAGCCGCCGGAAGGCCGGCGCGGGGTCGACGCCGACGGAGGCGATCCATTGCCAGTTGCCGTTGTTCTGCGCAACGTCGCCGTCGAGCAGCCAGCGCATGAACCACGCCTCGCCGGCGCGCCAGTCGAGCTGCAGGTCCTTCGTCAGGAACGAGCCGACGACGAGCCGCGCGCGGTTGTGCATCCAGCCGCTCGCGCGCAGCTGGCGCATGCCGGCGTCGACGAGCGGATAGCCGGTGCGCCCCTCCCGCCAGGCGGTCAGCAGCTCCGGGTCGTCGTCCCACCGCAGCGCGCGCATGCGCGACTGGTGCTCGTGGCGGCGGTTGCCCGGGTGGTGCAGCAGCACGTGCGCGTAGAAGTCGCGCCAGGCGAGCTGACGGACGAACGCGGCTGCGCCGGCGCCGCCACGCCTGCGCGCACGCTCCTCCACCTCGCGGGCGGAGAGCGTGCCGAAGCGCAGGTGCGGCGAGAGCCGCGAGCTGCCGCCGGCGAGGCGGTCGTGGCGCTCGGCGTAGGCGTCGAGGTCGCTCGCCAGCCAGCGCGCGAGCGCGTCGCGCGCGGCGGTCTCGCCGGGCGCGGCGATCGGCTCAGGAAGCGTGTCGCGCGTCGGCACGCTCAGCTCGTGGAGCGACGGGATCGCGCCGCGGTCGAGTCCGCACGGCAGCGGTGGCAGCCGTCTCGGCGCGCGGTGGACCGTGCGGCGCTCCAGCTCGCCCCAGGCGCGGTGAAACGGCGTGAAGACGGTGAACGGTCTGCCGGAGCCCGTGCGCGGGCGGCCGATGTCGGCGACGAAGTTGCCCGGCCCGGGGATCGCCTCCACGCCGGCCTCTCGCAGCGTCTCGCGCACACGCTGGTCGCGCGCGAGCGCATAGGGCGTCGCGTCGCTGGCCCAGTAGACGGCCCGAGCATCGGTGTCGCGCACGAGCGCCGCCAGCTCCCGCTCCGGCGCGCCATGACGGAGCACGAGCCCGCCGCCGCGCTCGCGCAGCGCCGCGTCCAACTCGCGCAGGCAGTCGAGCATGAAGGCGGTGCGCGGCCCGGACGCGAAGCGCCCGTTCAGCAGGACGGGATCGAGCACGAACACGGGGATCACGCGCTCGTGCGCGGCCAGCGCGGCGGCGAGCGGCGGATGGTCGTGGAGGCGCAGGTCGCGCCGCAGCCAGACGATCGCGGTGGACATCGGGGGCAGATACGTTGAGCGAACGCGAGCGGTTGTGTCGCGCGCATAGACTTGCCGCATGTCGGCCGGTCCGCTGCTGGACTTCCCCCTCTTCCCGCTCGGGATCGTCGCGCTGCCGGGCGAGGTCGTCCCGCTGCACATCTTCGAGGCGCGCTACAAGACGATGATCGAGCGCTGCCTCGCCGACGAGAGCGAGTTCGGGATCGTGTGGCTCTCCGACGACGGCCTGCGCGAGGTCGGCTGCGCGTGCGAGATCACCGAGGTGGTCGAGCGCGACGAGGAGGGCCGCCTGAACATCCTCACGCGCGGCACGCGGCCGTTCCGGCTGCTCGAGCGCGAGGACCACCTGCCCTACCCGGCGGGGAAGGTCGAGTTCCTTGCCGATCGCGAGGAGGCGGTCGACGGCTCGCTGGCCTCGCTTGCGCACGAGACCTACGCGGAGCTGGTCGAGCGTGCGACCGACAGCAGGCCCGAGCCGCTGGAGCTGGCGAAGATGAGCGCGTACGACATGGCGGCGACGGTCGACTTCGGGCTCGACGCGAAGCAGGGCCTGCTCGACCTGCGCTCGGAGAACGCGCGCCTGCGGCTCGTCACGCGGCTGTTCCGCGCGGCGATGAAGCGGATGGAGTTCGTCTCGCACGCGCAGGCGCGGGCGCGCTCGAACGGCAAGGTGCGCTTCGGCTGACGCCGCATGCCGCGCGGGCGGCCGGGGTACCGCTTCTCGCATGAACCACGAACGCGAGATCGCCGACCTCAGAGCAGGCACCGAGCAGCTGCAGGACAGAATCGACGAGGTCAGAGCCGACTGGGAGCGCAAGCGGCGCGACCCGTCCGTCCCCGGCGCCCCGGCGCCGGCCAACGATCCCGAGGCGGCCGACGGCGGCGCCGTCGCGGGCGACTGGGAGGGCGAGGGCCCGGCGGCGAACAGAGCGGGGCAGTAGCGCGGGGCGACACGCGCTGCGCGTCCACCCGCCGCTTAACGACCCGACCCGCCTGGCGGCGGGTCGGTGTGTACAGCGGTGTGTCGCAGCTCCTTGATACCGGTCACACCAGATTAGCAAAGCGCCCCGGCCGGGCGGCTGAGCGCGGGGTTGATGAGGCCCCTCGGCGCATGATCGTGGCACCTGCTCTCTTGCCGCCCGGTCAGGCTGTGTGGCGGAGGGTGCGGGAATCGAACCCATCGGAAGGATCGCTCCCAAAGCGCCGGTATCAAGGGCCTGCGGCGACCACGCCGCTGCACCCTCCGTCCCCCAGAACGCTAAGCGTCAAGCAGCGGGAGGTCTACACACTGAATCTGTCAATTCACCACAACTATCGTGGAAGCCCACAGACGTCTTGTGCGACCGTGCGGGCGAAGACGATCACGGGCGGGAGCTCGGGTCTGCGGCCGGCATCCACGTCGCTGAACGTGACCGTGCCGTCCTGCGTGCGCAGGCGGTAGCGCAGCACCGAGCCGCGCGGCGCGGGCAGCGTCAACCCCGCCTTCGCGTCGTCGGAGACGTCCTCGGCGATTCTGCGCGCGGCGAGCAGCTGCTTGTCGGGCAGCTGTCGCGGCTTCCCGCCGTTGCAGCGCACGGTGCCGCCGTCGTTGACGAGCAGCGTCAATCTTGCGCCGGGGATCGAGCCGCTGCGCGTCAGCAGGAAGACGTCGGGAGAGGCGGCGCCGCAGCCGGCGAGCGCAGCCGCACCGGCGAGCACCGCGAGCGCCGCCGCGACGCGCCTCACGCCACCACCGCCGCCCCACCGCGCCGCGGATCCCCGCCACCCGACAACGCACCGGTCGCCGGGTCGCGCTCGACCGCCTGCACGCCGCCGAAGAACAGGTTCAGCGCGCGGAAGCGCGCGATGCCGTGCCCGTCGGCCTCCAGCGCATCGACGTCGATCCCCGGCTCGGCGTAGACGACGCCGTCCTCGAAGTGGACCCGCGGCGCGCGCACCGCCTCCCCCGCGCGCATCCCATGGTCCACCGCGGCGACGATCGTCTGCAGGATCGCGGAGCGGATGCGGTTCGAGCCGGCGCTGCCGAGCACCAGCTCCGGGGCGCCGTCGCGCAGCACCGCGGTCGGCGCCATCATGCTCGGCATCCGCCGCCCGGCCGGGAACATGTGGAAGCCGAGCGGATTGAGGTCGTGCTCGCCCAGCATGTTGTTGAGGTGGATCCCGGTATCCGGCACGACGATCCCCGCCCCCTCCCCGTTCGAGCATGTGACGCTGCACGCGCCCCCGCAGCCGTCGATCACCGCGACGTGCGTCGTCGAGCCGAGGCGACTGGCGAGGAAGCGCTGCCCGAACCCCGGCTCGTCGAGTCCGTCGAGGAACGCCGGCGTGCGCTCGCGCTGCGAGGCGTCCATCGCCGCGACGAGGTCGTGCAGGGAAGGCGGACCGTCGCCGCGGTCGAGGAGCGCAAGCGCAAGCGCGATCAGCGTCCCGCCGGCCGACGGCGGCGGATTCGTCAGCACGTCGCGCCCGCGGTAGGACGCGCGAACCGGCTCGCGCACGACCGTCTCGTAGGCGGCGAGGTCCGCCCTCGTGAGCAATCCCCCCTGCGCCGCCATCAGCTCGGCGACCGCCGCAGCGACGTCGCCCTCGTAGAACGGCCGCGCGCCCTCCGCCGCCAGCCGCTCGACCGCATCCGCGAGCGCCGGCTGGCAGACGCGCTCGCCCTCGCGCAGCACGCGGCCCTCCGGCGCGTAGATCGCGCGCACCTCCGGCGTCAGCGTGACGATCCCGCCCAGGATCTCGACCACGTACGCCTGCTGCTCGTTGAGCGGCACGCCCTCGCGCGCCAGCGTCGCCGCCGGCGCCGCCAGCTCGCGCAGCGGCATCCGCCCGAAGCGCTCGGACGCGGTGCACACGCCGTGCGGCATCCCGTACGTCCCGACCGACGCGGCGCCGACGTTGAACAGCTGCACCGCGTCGCCGAAGTTGACGTCGACCGGGACCAGCTCGGCGCGCTGCGAGTGATCGGCGCCGCGGCCAGGCACCTCGACGAAGAAGTCGAGCAGGACGGGATCGCGGGCGCCGGCCCCGTCGCCCGGCCACAGCGCCTCGTCGTCGCCCGGCACGACGAGCATGTAGCCGCCCGCGCCGAGGCCGGTCAGCAGCGGCTCGGCCGCGAACGACGCGAGCATCGCGCCCAGCGCCGCGTCGACGGCGTTGCCGCCGGCGCGCAGCACGTCCGCGCCGGCCTCCGCGCTGAGCGGATGGCCGGCCGCAACGACGCCTCTGCTCCCGGCCGCGCGCTGGGTCACGGCCGGGAATATCGCAGGATGCGCAGACTCGTCCGCGCTAACGCCGCGGCAGGAACTCCGGCACGTCCAGCTCCTGCGAGGAGCGGGACGCACGCACGGGCTCGCTCACGCGCGAGATGCGCGGCTCGCCGGCGGGCTCGCGCAGCTCCGTGCGCAGGCCGGCGGCGCCGAGCTCGTCGCGTGCGGCGCGGCGTCCGCGCTGCTCGCCGTAGCCGGTCGCGACGACCGTCACCCACACCTGGTCGTCGAGCTTCTCGTCGACCATCGCGCCGAAGATGATGTTCGCGTCCGGGTGGGCCGCCTCGGAGACCGCCTTCGCGGCCTCGTTGACCTCCCACAGCGACAGGTTCACGCCGCCGGTGATCGACAGCAGGATCGAGCGCGCGCCCTCCATCGAGGTCTCCAGCAGCGGCGAGGCGACGGCCTGCTCGGCCGCGTCGATCGCGCGCCGCTCGCCGACGCCCATGCCGATCCCGAGCAGCGCGCTGCCGGCGTCCGACATGATCGTGCGCACGTCCGCGAAGTCGAGGTTGATCAGCCCCGGCAGCGTGACGAGGTCGGAGATGCCCTGCACGCCCTGACGCAGCACGTCGTCGGCGACGCGGAAGGCGTCGACCATCGACGTGCCCCTGTCGAGCACGCTCAGCAGGCGGTCGTTCGGGACGACGATCAGCGTGTCGACCTCGTCGGCGAGCGCCTGCACGCCGTCGTCGGCCTGCGAGCGCCGGCGCGAGCCCTCGAAGCCGAACGGCTTCGTCACGATCCCCACCGTCAGCGCGCCGACCTCGCGCGCGATCCGCGCCACGACGGGCGCCGCGCCCGTGCCGGTGCCGCCGCCGGCGCCGGCCGTGATGAAGATCATGTCCGAGCCCTTGAGCAGGGACTTGATGCGGTCGTACTCCTCCATCGCCGCGCGGCGGCCGATCGAGGGGTCCGAGCCGGAGCCGAGCCCGCGCGTCAGCGACTCGCCGATCGACAGCGTCAGGTGCGCGCCCGACTGCTGCAGCGACTGCTGGTCGGTGTTGATCGCGATGAACTCGACGCCCGCGACCTCGGCCTCGATCATGCGGTTGAGCGCGTTGACGCCGCCGCCGCCGACGCCGACGACGCGCAGCACCGGGCCGTGCTGGCCTGCCGGGCGGGCGTACTCGTCCTCCCGCGTGTAGTCGGCGCGCGGCAGAACGCGCGGCGGCTCGAGAATGTTCTCCGGGATGTCGGAGGAGAAGGCCGCGCGCAGGCGCTCCTGCGGCGTCGGCACGGCGGGCTCCGCCTCGACCTCGGGCGCAGCGGCGGACGCGAGCAGCGAGGGATGCGGAGCCGACGGGGCAGGCGGGGCCTCCGGCGCTGCGGGCGCCGCAGCCTCGGGCGCAGCCGCGCGCCCGGCCGCCTCGGCGTCCGCGGCCGCGACGGCGGTCGTGTCCGCGTCCTCGTCGGTTCTCCGGAAGAGAGCCGCCAGCGGACCTTCCCGCATGCTTGCGCGCTTACCGCTTGCCATTGCCGAGGACCTCCTTCGCGAGCTGCCGGTAGGAGTGGGCCGCGATGCCGTCCGGGTCGTACTTGAGCACCGACATGCCCTTCACGGGGGCCTCGGCGAAGCGGACCGTCTTCTTGATCCGCGACGCGAACACGCGATCCCCGAAGTTCTCCTCGAGGATCTCGATCGCCTCCTTGGCGTGCAGCGTCCGCGTGTCGAAGAGCGTCGGCAGGATGCCTTCGATCTCGACGTTGGGGTTCAGGTTCTCGCGGATCATCGAGAGCGTGTTCTGGAGCTGGATGAGGCCCCGCATCGACAGATACTCGCATTGGACGGGGACGATCACCTTGTGCGCGGCCGTGAGGGCGTTGATCGTGAGCAGCCCGAGGCTCGGCGGCGTGTCGATGAAGATGAAGTCGTAGTCGTCCTCGATCGCTCTGAACGCCTTCTGCAGCGAGCGCTCGCGGCCGATCTGCGCGGCCATCGCGATCTCGGCGCCGGCGAGGTCGATCGAGGAGCAGGCGACGTCGATCTCGCGCTTGCGGATCGCCTCGCGGATCGACGTGTGATGCACGAGCACGTCGTACATCGAGGTCTCGACCGTGTCGGGGTCGATCCCCTGCGACATCGTCAGGTTGCCCTGCGGGTCCATGTCGCAGCACAGCACGCGATGACCCTCTTCCGCAAAGGCCACAGCGAGATTCAGCGTGGTGGTGGTCTTGGCGACGCCGCCCTTCTGGTTGGCGAACGCGATGACCTTGGCCGTGGAGCTCACAGCAGCCGTCTCCGATGCGGTCGGGAAACCATTACGCGCCTCTATTCGCAGTGGTGATGGGGATTCCTCCTGTGAGCGGACGGCTAGATTCCCGCTCGCGTGCCCGCTTCCCTCGCCGACAAGCGCCTCGTGTTCGTCACCGGCAAGGGCGGCGTCGGCAAGTCGACCGTCGCGATCGCGCTCGCGATCGCCGCCGCGCGGCGCGGGCTGCGCGCGATCGTCGCCGAGCTGAGCGGGCAGGCGCGCGCCGCGGAGGCGTTCGGGATCTCCCCGCCCTCCGGCGAGGAGGTGCGACTGACCGAGAATTTGTACGCGCTGTCGGTCGACATGGAGCAGGCGATGGAGGAGTACCTGCACGAGCGCGCCGGGCGCGTCGGGGATCTGCTCGCCGCCTCGCGCGCGTTCCACGCGTTCGCGCACGCGACGCCGGGGATGCGCGAGCTACTGAGCATCGGCAAGGTGTGGGAGCTGGCGGCCGACAGACGCCGCGTCCCCGGCACGCAGCCCTATGACCTGGTCGTCGTCGACGCGCCCGCGACCGGCCACGCGCTCGGCGCCCTGCGCGCGCCCGCCACGTTCGCGGAGATCGCGCGCGTCGGGCCGATCGCCAACCAGGGCCGCACGATCGACGCGACGCTGCGCGACCCCGCGCAGACGGCCGTCGTGGCGGTCGCGCTGCCGGAGGAGATGCCGGTGACGGAGACGCTGGCGCTGCGGCGCAGACTGCGCGCGGCGATCGGGCAGCAGCCGGCCGCCGTGGTCGTGAACGCGTGCCTGCCGGAGCGGCTTGGCCCCCGCCAGGCGAAGAGCGTCGCCGACGCGCTCGCGACCACCGAGGACCGCGTCGCGCACGCCGCGCTGCGCGCGGCGCTGTCGCAGCAGGCGCGCGCGAGCGCGCAGCGCGAGCAGGTCGCGCGGCTCGCCGACGACCTCGGCGCGCCGCCGCTGGAGCTGCCGTACGTGTTCGCCGACGCGCTCGTCCCGGCCGAGCTGAACGCGCTCGCCGATCGCCTGGAGGCGCTGCTGTGAGCGCGAGCGTCGGCGACTGGCTCGCCGACACGCGCGTGTGCGTCGTCGGCGGCTCCGGCGGCGTCGGCAAGACGACGAACGCGGCCGCGCTCGCCGCCGGCATGGCCGCGCGCGGCCTCAAGGTCGCGGTCGTGACGATCGACCCGGCGCAACGGCTCGCGACCGCGCTCGGCCTTGACGCGCTCGACAACGCGCCGCAGCGGATCGAGCCCGAGCGTTTCGCCGCGGCCGGGCTGCCGCTCGGCGACGGCGAGCTGTGGGCGATGACGCTCGACCCCAAGCGCACGTTCGACGAGCTGATCGCGCGCCTCGCGCCCGACGAGGACACGCGCGAGCGGATCCTCGCCAACCGCGTCTATCGCGAGCTGTCGGACGCGATCGCCGGCTCGCAGGAGTTCACCGCGGTCGCGAAGCTGCACGAGCTGGCGCAGGAAGAGCGCTGGGACCTGCTCGTGCTCGACACGCCGCCGAGCCGCAACGCGCTCGACTTCCTCGACGCGCCCGACCGCCTGCGCGCCTTCTTCGAGGGGCGCGCGCTGCAGACGCTGCTGCGCGGCGGCGGCGCCGGCCTGCGCCTGCTCGGCCGCGGCACCGGGCTCGTGCTCGGCCTGCTCAGACGCGTCACCGGCGCCGAGCTGCTGAGCGACCTGTCCGACTTCTTCCGCCTGCTCGGCGGCCTGCTCGGCGGCTTCCGCGAGCGCGCGGCGCAGGTCGAGGCGCTGCTGCGCGCGCCGGGGACGACGTTCCTGCTCGTGACCTCGCCCGAGCGCGAGCCGATCGACGAGGCGCTGTTCTTCCAGCGGCGGCTGCGCGCCGCCGGCATGGCGCTGTGCGGCGCGATCGTCAATCGCGTGCACGTCGACGAGTTGCAAGGCGAGGACGGCGCGCTCGACGAGCTGCCGGCGCGGCTGGAGGACGCCGCAGCGCTCTCCCCGGCGCTCGCGAAGCAGGTCGCCGCCGCGTTCGCCGACGAGCACGCGCTCGCGCGCCGCGACGCGGCGAACGTCGCGCACCTGCGCACGCGCCTCGGCGCGCGCGTCCCGCTGCTGCTCGTGCCGCTGCTGGACGAGGACGTCCACGACATCGACGGCTTGGCGCGCCTGCGCGCGCACCTGTTCGCGGCCTCCGACGCGCCGTAGACTCGACCCATGGACGTGGCCGAGCGGAGCACCGCCGGCAAGGACGCGCGCCGGCGGGCGCCGCGCACGTCGCACGGCGTCTGGGAGCCGGCCGCCGACCGTCCGGACCCGATCGCGCTGTTGGAGGCGCAGGCCGCGACGCGCGTGCCGGAGCTGGTGCCGATCCGCCACGGGCGCATGTCGGTCTCGCCGTTCGCGTTCTTCCGCGGCGCGGCCGCGGTCATGGCGTCCGACCTCGCCGACACGCCGACCTCGGGGATCCGCGTGCAGTGCTGCGGCGACGCGCACCTGTCGAACTTCGGCGGCTTCGCCTCGCCCGAGCGCGAGCTGGTGTTCGACCTCAACGACTTCGACGAGACGCTGCCGGCCCCATGGGAGTGGGACGTGAAGCGGCTCGTCGCGAGCGTCGCGGTCGCCGCGCGCGAGCAGGGCCTGCCGCGGCGCCTGCGCAGGGGCATCGCGCGCGGCACGGCGCGCGGCTACCGCGAGGCGATGCGCGCGCTGGCCGAGCGCCGCACGCTCGACGTCTGGTACGCGCGCATCGACGAGCAGGAGCTGGGGCGGCAGGTGCGGGAGCTGCGCGGCGCGGATGCGCTCGCCCGCTTCGAGCGCGGCACCGCGAAGGCGCGCCGCAAGGACAGCACGCGCGCGTTCGCGAAGCTCGCCGAGCACGTCGACGGGCGGCCGCAGATCGCCGCCGATCCACCGCTGATCGTTCCGCTGCGCGACCTGCTGGAGCCAGCGCAGGCCGCCGAGCAAACAGCCCGCATGGCGAGCCTGATCGCCGCCTACCGCGCGACGCTGCCGCCCGACCGGCGCGTGCTGCTCGACCGCTTCCGCTTCGCCGACATGGCGCACAAGGTCGTCGGCGTCGGCAGCGTCGGCACGCGCGCGTGGGTCCTGCTGCTGCTCGGCCGCGACGACGAGGACCCGCTGTTCCTGCAGTGCAAGGAGGCGCAAGCCTCCGTGCTGGCGCCGTACGCCGGCGCGAGCCGCTTCTCCAACCAGGGCCGGCGCGTCGTCGAGGGCCAGCGGCTGATGCAGGCGGCGAGCGACATCTTCCTCGGCTGGATCCGCGCGACCGGCCTCGACGGCCGCGAGCGCGACTTCTACGTGCGCCAGCTGTGGGACTGGAAGGTCTCGGCCGACGTCGAGGCGATGGAGCCGGAGGCGCTGGCGCTGTACGGCCGGCTGTGCGGCGCGACGCTCGCGCGCGCCCACGCGCGCTGCGGCGACGCGGTTGCGATCGCCGCCTACCTCGGCGCCGGCGACGCCTGCGACCGCGCCCTGGCCGACTTCGCCGACGCCTACGCGGAGCAGAACGCGCGCGACCACGCCGCGCTGCTGACGGCGATCGAGGCCGGCCGGCTGGAGGCCCAGACCGGCGTCTGACGCCACCGCGCCCCGTACTCTGAGGCGCGCATGGACTTCGCGGCAGAGGGATTGCTGGACGGACTCGCGGACGAGCGCGCGCGCGCGGAGCGAACCGCGCTGCTGGAGGAGCTGCTGGCGGACGGCGTGCCGCCGGAGGAGCTGAGGGCGGCCGTCGCGGAGGACCGGCTCGTGTTCCTGCGCGTCGAGCGGGTGTTCGGGACGGAGCGCTACACGCCGCGCGAGGTCGCCGAGCTGGTCGGGATCGACGTCGAGGAGGGCCTGCGCTTCCGGCAGGCGCTCGGCCTGTCGCGCCCCGGACCGGACGAGCGCGTCCTCACCGACGGCGACGTCGTCGCGCTCAGACGGCTGCGCGAGTTCCAGGCCGCCGGGCTGCCGGAGGACGGCCTCTACGAGGTCGCGCGCGTGCTCGGCGAATCGCTCTCGCGGATCGCCGCGACGGTCCGCCTGCTGGTGCGCGAGGCGTTCCTGGCGCCCGGCATCGGCGAGCGCGAGCTGAGCGCGCGCTACGCCGCCGTCGCGGAAGGGCTCACGCCGCAGATGTTCGCGGTGATGGAGCAGATCTTCGACATGCACCTGCGCGACCAGCTGCGCACCGACGCGATCGGCTGGACCGAGCTGGCGCACGGCCGCGTGAACGGCGCGACGAAGGTGACGGTCGCGTTCGCCGACCTCGTCGGCTTCACGAAGCTCGGCGAGCGCGTGCCGGCGGAGGAGCTGGGCGCGGTGGCCGCGCGCCTGCTGGAGCTGGCGACCGAGGTGACGGCGCCGCCGGTGCGGCTGGTGAAGACGATCGGCGACGCGGCGATGCTCGTCGCGCCCGACGCGGGCGCGCTGCTCGACGCCGCGCTCACGCTCGTGGACGCCGCGAACGCCGAGGGCGAGTCGTTCCCGCGCCTGCGCGCCGGGCTCGCGACCGGCCTCGCGCTGCACCGCGCCGGCGACTTCTACGGCGCGCCGGTGAACCTCGCGAGCCGCATCACGGACATCGCGCGGCCCGGCAGCGTCGTCGTCGACGAGGCGACGCGCCGCGCGATCGGCGACGACGCCCGCTGGCGCTGGTCGACCGTCCCGCCGCGCCGCCTGAAGGGCGTCGACAGCGCCGTGCCGCTCTACCGCGCGCGGCCGGCGCTCGAGGCGGCGGCGCTCAGACGCTGACGGGCGTCCCGGCCGCCTCGGCCAGCAGCTCGTCGGCGAGCGTGCGCAGGTCCGAGTCGAGGTGGCCGCACAGCACGTCGCGCAGCAGCGCCCGCAGGTGGCCGGCCAGCTCCTGCACGAGCAGGTCCGCTCCGGGCTCGACCCGCCCGAGCCCGGCGACGATCGCCCGCTCCAGCACGACCGCGCGCGCGGTCCGCTCGGCGAGCGCCGAGCGCTCGCCCGGCAGCGCGCAGAGCGCCGCCAGCCGCTGCGCGAGGCGCCCGCTCTCGGGACCCTCGGGCTCCAGCAGCGCGCGCAGCGCGAGCAGGTCATCGGTCAGCGCCTCGAAGGGGGTCGTGCGCTCGCGCGCCAGCTCGTAGCGGCGCAGCGCCCAGGCGACCTCCCCCGCGCGCGGCGTGCGGCGCGCGACGAGGCTGCAGAAGGCGCGCAGCTCGTCCTCCTGCGCCTCGCGCACGAGCGTCGCGCGGCGCGCGCGGGCGGGCGCCGTCCCGAGCGGCGCGACCTGCCACGGGCCGCCGTCGACGCGCGCCCAGGCGAGCGGTCCGAGCGCGAACGGGCCGGCCTCGAACAGCCGCAGCGCGCTCAGCAGCCGGCGGAAGCGCGTGCGCGCGGTCGTGATCGGCGGGCCCGCGATGCGCTCGCCCTCGACCGTCAGGACGGCCAGCACGGCGCCCTGCTCGACCTCGCCGGGCGCCGACCAGACGGCCTCCGGCGGCACGTCGGGCAGCGCCTCGCCGCGCGCGAGCGAGAGGCCCTCGCCGAGCGCGACCTCGTCCGACTCCAACGCGAGCCCGAGCAGCGGTGCGATCACCGTCGCGACCTGGCGGCCCTCGTAGAGCGTCGCCTCCAGCTCCGCGTAGGCGGCGGCGAACGCCTCCGGCTGCTGGCCGAACGCGCTCGTCTCGGCGAACACCGCCGACAGGAAGGAGCGCAGGACGGCGTCGGCGCGCTCGCGGCCTTCGGGCGGGACGCGCGGCTCGCCGCGGCGGCGCAGGTAGGCGTCGATGCCGTCGATCGCGGTCAGCGCCCGCGCCGCCGGCAGGTAGCTCGGCAGCCGGTCGAGCACGCCCATGTGCGCGCGGATGAAGTCGGACGTCTGCGGGCGGTAGCAGTAGAAGGCCCCGCCGCGCCCGCGGCCGCTCGGCTCCTCGACGACCTCGAAGGGGACCTCGGCGCCGTTCGAGGTCTCGTAGGCGAGCTGCATGCCGGCCTCCTCGGCGAACGCCTCGAGCAGTCCGTGCAGCATGCGGTTGCGCATGCCGAGCGGTTTCGCGGCGCGCGGAGGCGATCCTGCTCGGCGCAGCGCGCGTTGCAGCGCTACGCGATCGCGGCGGCGACCGGCGCGACTCTCGGCGCCTCAGCCGGCGCGCACGAGCCTTCGGCGCCGAGCCAGCGACGGCCGTACGTGCGCATGTCTTCGATGATCGGGACGAGCGCGCGGCCCTTCTCCGTCAGCGCGTACTCGACGCGCGGCGGGACCTCCGGGTACGTGCGCCGCTCGACGATCCCCTCCTCCTCAAGCGCACGCAGGCGCAGCGAGAGCGTGCGGGGGCTGATCCCGGCGAGCGAGCGCTCCAGCTCGCAGAAGCGCGAGCGGCCGTCGGCGAGGTCGCGGATGATCAGCAGCGTCCACTTGCCGCAGACGACCTCGGCGGTGCGACAGACGGGGCACTCGTCGTTCGGGGAAGCCATGCACTCCCTATGGTAGCGCAAGACTTTCGAAACTGAAGTGACTGCTCAGCCGAGGCCGGGAGGCGCCATCGACGGCGGCGAAGCGCTCGGCGGCGCAGACGTCGGAGGCGGCGGCGCGGCAGGCGCGACGCCGACCGGCTCGCGCGACTCAGCCGGCTCGCGCCGCTCCGGCGCCGCGTCACCCCCGCCCACGTCCTCCATCGAGGTCGCCACGCGGCCCTCGGCCGCGACGAGCAGCTTGAAGTCGTGCGGGCTCGTGGCGACTCTCACCGCGTCCTCCATCGACACCCGCCCGGCCTGCACGTGGTGCAGCAGCGCCTGGTCGAACGTCTGCATCCCGTAGAACTCGCCCTCGGAGATCACTTCGCGCAGACGTCCGGTCTGCTCGGGGTCGAGGATCATGTCCTTCGCGCGGCCGGTCATCCGCAGGATCTCGCAGACGGCGACGCGTCCGCGCTTGTCCGGCGTCGGCACGAGCCGCTGGGAGATGATCCCCTTGAGCGTGCCGGCGACCATCGCGCGCGCCTGCTGCTGCTGGTGCGGCGGAAAGAAGTCGACGATGCGGTTGACGGTCTCCGGCGCGTCGATCGTGTGCAGCGTCGAGAGCACGAGGTGCCCGGTCTCGGCCGCCGACAGCGCCGTGTGGACCGTCTCCTCGTCGCGCATCTCGCCGATCAGGATCACGTCGGGGTCCTGACGCAGCACGCGCCGCAGCGCGCGCCCGAACGAGGCGGTGTCGGAGCCGACCTCGCGCTGGTTGATGATCGAGCCCTTGTCTTGGTGCAGGAACTCGATCGGGTCCTCGATCGTGACGATGTGCTCGTTGCGCGTTCTGTTGATGTGGTCGATGATCGCCGCGAGCGTCGTCGACTTGCCCGAGCCGGTCGTGCCGGTCAGCAGGATGATCCCGCGCTTCTCCTCCGCGAGGTCGGAGACGACCGGCGGCAGGCCGAGCTCGTCGACCGTCTTGATCTTCGTCGGGATCGAGCGCATCACGAGCGAGATCGTGCCGCGCTGGCGGAAGGCGTTGACGCGGAAGCGGCCGAGGCCGGAGATCCCGTACGCGAAGTCGACCTCGCCGTCGCTCGCGAACTCGGCGCGGTGCTCCTCGGTCGGGAGGATCTGATCGACGATGCGCTCGGTGTCCGCGGGTCTCAGGGAGGCTTCGTCGGGGATTGGGCCCAGGCGGCCATGGACCCGCATCAGCGGCGCGGCGCCCACCTTCAGATGGAGGTCAGATCCCTGCGCGTCGACAAGCCGGCGCAGGGCGGCTTCGATCTCGAACACGGACTGTCCATCGGCGCGAGGCCGCTGCGGCTTGAGTAGCGTGGTCGCCGTGCAGGCGCGGCTCTACGGCTTCGCGATCTCGAATCCCGCCAACAGCGTGAGATTGATGCTGCGCTTCAAGCGCGTCGAGGCGCAGTGGGTCGAGCTGCTGCCGGGCATCCACCCGCTGCTGCTGTACGCGCTCGGCTTCAGACGCGGCACCGTCCCGGCGATGAAGCTCGACGGGCGCAGGATCGAGGGCTCGCTGGAGATCGCGCAGGCGCTGGAGGCGCTTGTGCCGGAGCCGTCGCTCTACCCCGCCGACCCCGAGCGGCGCCGCACCGTCGAGGAGGCCGAGCGGTGGGGCGAGGCGGAGCTGCAGCCGGTGCCGCGGCGCCTGTTCCGCTGGACGTTCGCGCACGACAACGACGCGCGCGCCCGGCTCGCGCGCGACGTCGGGGTCCCGCTGCCGGGCCTCGTCGGCTGGCTCAACTGGCCGATCGCGCGTGCGATGGCCGCGAGAGTGGACGCCGACGAGGCGCACGCGCTCGCGACGATGCGCGCGCTGGCGGACACGCTCGACCACGTCGACCGCCTGATCGCCGACGGCGTCATCGGCGACCCCGACGCGCCGAACGCCGCCGACTTCCAGATCGGGCCCTCGATCCGCGCGCTCGCCGGCTTCGAGGACCTGCTGCCCGTGCTCGCCGGCCGCCCGTGCGACGAGCACGCCCGCCGCCTGCTGCCGAGATTCCCTGAGGGCAGACTCAAGCTCCCGCCGCAGCTGCGCGCCGCGGCGGGGCTCTAAGTCCTAGGCGACGTCGCGGAGCTTCTGCGCCTCGGCCAGCTGCTGGAGCTTCTTCAGCGACTGGTTCTCGATCTGGCGGATGCGCTCGCGCGTGACGTTGAACGTGCGGCCGACCTCGTCGAGCGTGCGCGGGTGCTCGCCACCGAGGCCGTAGCGCAGCTCCAGCACGCGGCGCTCGCGATAGGAAAGGTTCTCCAGCGCCTCGCGCAGCGCCTCCTTCGTGAGGATTTCGGCGGCGCGCTCGTACGGCGACTCGGCGCGCTCGTCGGCGATGAACTGACCGAACTCCGACTCCTCTTCGTCGCCGACCGGCTTCTCCAGCGACACGGGCGCCTGCGCGGAGCGCTTGATCGAGTCGACCTCCTCCGGGTCGATCCCCGTCACCTCGGCGATCTCGTCGGCGGTGGGCTCGCGGCCCAGCTCGGTGACGAGCTTGCGCTCGGCGCGGCCGATCTTGTTCAGCTTCTCGACGACGTGGACCGGGATGCGGATCGTGCGCGCCTTGTCGGCGAGCGCGCGGGCGATCGCCTGCCGGATCCACCAGGTCGCGTAGGTGGAGAACTTGAAGCCCTTGCGGTAGTCGAACTTCTCCGCCGCGCGGACCAGCCCCAGCGTTCCCTCCTGGATCAAATCGAGGAAGGGCAGGCCCTGGTTCCGGTAATTTTTCGCGATCGAGACCACCAGGCGGAGGTTCGACTCGACCATTTTCTGCTTGGCGTCGAGGTCACCGCGCTCGATCCGCTTCGCCAGTTCGACCTCCTCCGCCGCGGTCAGCAGGCGGACTTTGCCGATGTCCTTGAGGAACAGCT
>JBQCIQ010000185.1:0-6546 GCA_051953595.1 Conexibacter sp.
CATGCCCGGCTGCAGGCGGTCGAGGATCCGCTCGCGGTCCTCCCTACGCTGCTCCTCCAGCACCGCGCGGCGCGACAGCACGACGTTGTTGCGCGAGCGGTTGAGCTCGATGACTCTGCACTCGATCGTCTGGCCCAGGTACTCGTCGAGGTTCGGCACGCGGCGGATGTCGACGAGCGAGGCGGGCAGGAAGCCGCGCACCCCGAGGTCGATGATGAGGCCGCCCTTGACGACCTCGATGACGGTCCCGTCGACCGGCTCGCCCGACTCGGCGGCCGCTTCGATGCGGCGCCACGCCTTCTCGAAGCGCGCACGCTTCTTCGAGAGGATGAGACGGCCGTCCTGGTCCTCCTTGGTGAGGACGAGCGCGTCGACCTCCTCCCCCATCTCGACCTCGTCCTTGGGGTCGACGGACTTGCGGATCGACAGCTCGTTCGCGGGGATGACGCCCTCGGACTTGTAGCCGATGTCGATAAGGACCTCGTCCTTGTCGATGCGGACGACGTTGCCGGTGACGACGTCACCCTCCTCGAACGCCTGGAGCGTCGCGTCGTAGTTGGGGACGATCTTGCCGTCGATCTCCAGCAGCAGGCCGTCGCTGCCTTCGACGATCTTGGCGTCAGTCGTGGGGTCGGTCGAAGTTGACATGTGGGTACCGGTTGGGGACAGAAGTGAGCCGAAAGAGGTTAGCGGAGCGAGCGCAACGGATCCCACCCACCCACCCCCCGCCGCCACGGCGCCCCTCGCCGTAGAATTCGCCACTCCCCATGCCGAAGCGTGCGACCAAGCGCGGCGCGGAGCGAACCCCGCTCAACCGCGACGCCGACGTGTTGATCTGCGGCGCCTCCTTCGCGGGGCTGGCGGTGGCGCGCGAGCTGGCCGGAAGCGGCGCGCGCGTGCTGCTCGTCGACCGCTACGAGATCGGCGAGAAGCAGACCTCCGCGTGCGGGATCCCCACCGACTGGCTGCGCAACATGGGCCTGATGGGCGCCCACCAGCAGACGTTCCCGGAGCTGGTGTTCCACACCCCGCACACGACGGTGCGCTACAGACTGCCGTGGACCTTCTCGACGTTCGACTACCGCACGCTGTGCGGACTGCTGCGCGAGCAGGGCGCGGAGGCCGAGTTCGACATCGCGAAGGTCGAGGGGCGCACCGGTCAGGTGGTCCACACGGACCGCGGCGATCTCACGGCGCCGTTGATCGTGGACGGGCTCGGCTGGCGGCGGATCCTCGGCCGCGGCGAGAACGTGCAGCCGCCCGACGCGTTCCTGTCGCGGGGGCTTGAGGTCCACCCGGGCGGGAGCGGTCCCGACCTGGAGATCTGGATCGACCGCGGGTATGTGCCGGCCGGCTACGGCTGGTCGTTCCCGGCCGACGGCGAGGTGCGCGTCGGCGTCGGCTCGTTCGACCCGCGCTTCCACGTGAAGGAGCCGACCGTGCGGTTGGCGGAGGACCTGTCGCGCGACCCGGTCAGATTCCAGGGCAACTGGATCCCGCACAAGCTGCGGCCCGCGACCGACGACGGGATCTTCATGGTCGGCGACTCGGCCGGGCACTGCTTGCCGCTGACGGCCGAGGGAATCCGCACGGCGCTGTACTTCGGGCTCGCGTGCGGGCGCGAGCTGCGGGCGGTGGTCGAGGGCCGCCAGACGCGCGAGCAGGCGCTGGCGAAGTACCACGCCTTCAGCGCCAGCCACCAGTTCCCGTTCGACTCGATGCTGCGGGTGCAGAGACTGATCCCGCGGATCGCGCCGCGGCTGCTCGCGGTCGGCCTGCGCGCGATGACCGCCCAGCGCTTCGTCGATTGGTCGTTCGACCACTACCTGCGGGTGGCGCACCCCGACTACGCGCTGCAGGGCCCGCACGGCGGGCGCTTCGCCGACGCCGGCGGCGGTACGGCTCAGCCGCTCGCCCTGACGGCCTGAGCGATCCGCTTCAGGAGGCCCGGTCTCGAAGATTTCGGCGGCTTTCTGTACAGACGGCTCCGCTCGAAGGGGCTGATCCCGACTCCGGTGGGAACTCTGATCTGGTCGGGAGGAGTGGGTCTGTAAACCATGGCCGGGAGTCTAGCTCGCGAGCTGCATGACCCAGGCGAGGGTCTGGAGGACCATCACGATGGAAAGCGTGCCCGAGAGCGCCGACATCGTTCGTATCAGAGGAACGTTCTCGTCGTGCACCTGCTGGTAGGCGAAGCCGGCCGCCGCCACCCACATGGGACTCGCCACCGGCGGGAGCCTGTCGTAGACATCGGCGTACAGAACGCGCGCGTCCAACGCGAAGCGAAGTCGCCACGGCGCCAGCAGGGCCGCGGCGATGACGAGACCGACGAAGAGCAAGGCCAGCGCGATCCAGCTCCACACATGCAGACCGTCCGAGCTCAGTGTGACCGCACCGAAGAACGAGGCGACGAGTGCGTGCGCCGCGACGAGCGTTCCCGTGCGCTGGCGGATCCCGCTGACGAGCGATTCCTGAACCGCCAACGCCTGCCGGCCGGCATCGTAGGCGATCTCCTCGGGCGTCTTCATGAGCACCCGGCACGTTCGCAGCGGAGCTGCGGTGTGTGGCGCGCGGAATGCGACGCGGCTCAGCAGCCGATGGTCCGCCAGCGGCGGTGGCGGTCGGCGCGACGGGCGGCGGGGTCGGCGGCGGTGACCTCCGCCAGCGCGGCCGACAGGGCGTCGGCAGCGCGGGCTACGAACGCGTCCGGCTGCTCGTGGGCCGGCCGCGGCTCGGGGATCAGCGCGTCGGCGACGCCGTGCTCCAGCAGCTGCCACGACGCGCCGCCCTGCGTCGCGGCCAGCTCGGCGGCGTGCTCGACATCGCGGTAGAGGATCGCTGAGGCGCCCTCGGGAGCGATCACGCCGAGCGAGGCGTGCTCGGCGGCGAGCACGCGGTCGGCGTTCAGCAGCGCGAGCGCGCCGCCGGAGCCGCCCTCGCCAAGCAGGATCGCGACGGTCGGCACCGGCAGCGCCGCCATGTCCGCGAGGCAGCCGGCGATCTCGCCGGCGAGGCCCCGGCGCTCGGCGTCCTCGCTCAGCTCGGCGCCGGGCGTATCGACAACCGTCACGAGCGGCAGCGACAGCTCGGCCGCGAGCGCCATCGCGCGGCGCGCCTTGCGGTAGCCGGAGGGGTTCATCACCGCCGGGCTGCCGTCGCCGCGGCGGCGCTGCGCGACCACGACCGCCGCGAAGCCGGCGACGCGCGCGAGCGCGGCGAAGCAGGCCGGATCGTCGGGCTGGCCGTCGCGCGCGCCGCGCAGGACGGTCACATCGGTGGCGACGGCGTCGAGCAGCGCGCCCGCGCCCGGGCGGCGTCTGTCGCGCACGTGCTGCAGCGAGGCCCACGCGTCGCGGGACGCGGCGCCGGCCGCAGCGGCGGACTCGGGCGGTGGGGCAGGCGCGATACCGGCCGGGAGGACAGGCTCGATGGACGGGGCCACGCCGGTGCCGAGCCCCGCGGGCCGCGCGGCGCCGGCCGCCACGGCGAGCACGCGCGCGACCGCCGCGCGCAGCGCGTCCGGCGCGACGACGTCGTCGATCAGCCCCTGCGCCAGCAGCGTCTCGCTGCGCTGCACGCGCGAGGATAGGGCGCGGCCGGTCAGCAGCTCGACGACGCGCGGGCCGGCAAAGCCGGTCACCGCGCCCGGCAGCGCGAAGGTGACGCTCCCCAGCGAGCCCCACGAGGCGAGCACGCCGCCCATCGTCGGGTTCGTCAGGCACACCACGTACGGCAGCCCGGCGGCGCGCAGCCGCCCGGCCTCGGCGGCCAGCTTCGCCATCCCGACGACGGCGAGCGTCCCCTCCTGCATGCGCGAGCCGCCGGAGGCCGGCAGCGCGACGAGCGGCAGCCGCTGCTCGAGCGCCCGCTCGAACGCGCGCGCCACGCGCTCCGCCGTCGCGACCCCGATCGAGCCGCCGAGGAAGCCGAACTCGCCGGCGACGATGGCGAAGGGGCGCCCCTCCAGCGTGGCGCGCCCGGTCAGCACCGCCTCGCCGAGGCCCGTCGCCGCGCGCGCCTGCGCCAGCCGCTCGACGTACGGGCGCGTGTCGGAGAACGCGAGCGGGTCGTCGGAGACGACGTCGGCGTCCCACGCCGCGAAGCTGCCGTCGTCGGCGACGAGCGCGACCCGCTCGGCGGCGCTCGCCGGGGCGGTCTGCGCACCGTGCGACACGCGCGGATCGTAGAGCGACGCGAACGCGAGCAGACCCGGTCGCTCAGCCGCCGAACGGCGAGTTGCGCCGCAGCCATTCGGCGAGGAACGGGTCGATGATCCGCCACCGCCTCCCGTCGGCCTGCTCCACCAGTCCGCGCCGGACGAGCCGCGGCATGGCCTTGCGCGCTGTCGTGTGCGCCCCGAGGCCGTACTGCTCGGCGAGCGTGCGGCTCGTCAAGCCCTCGCCCGCATGGTCCGCCAGCAGGTAGAGCGCCTTGCGCTCCGTCGCCTCCTGCTCCTCGCCGTTCGCCAGCAGCTCCTCCAGCACCGCGAAGTCCGCCTGCTGATCGTCCATCAGCTCCTCGAACGCGTCCTGCACCTCCGCCACGCCGACGCGGCGCCGCCCGCCGCGCTGCCAGGCGCCCCATGCGAGCTGCTGCGTCCGCTTGGGATGTCCGTCGCTGATCGCGAGCAGGTGCGTGAGCGCATCGTCGTCGATCTGCCGGCCGGTCGCCTCGAACTGGAACGCAAGCCACTCGTGGAACTCGGCTCGCGGGATCGTCGGGAGCCGCTTCTTCGTCGCTTGGTTGAAGAGCGGCTCGCGGCTGTTGTTGAGCAGCAGCTCGAGGTACTCGCGGATCGAGCCGGTGAAGAGCACCGAGGTGTTGCCCTGTCCGGTGCCCATCAACGCCGATCCGACGATCGCCAGGGGCTCGCCCGGGCAGCGGTTGAGCCGCTGGAACTCGTCGAAGCAGACCACGACGCGATCGGCGAGCCGCGTCAGCGACCGCAGCTGCACATGCAGCATCTCCTCCGCTCCATGGAGCTGTCGCGCGCCGCCGCCGCGCCGGACGCTTCCCTTTACGAGCTTGAGGTCGAAGCCCAGCTCGCGCTCCATCACCTCGAGCTCACGTGCGGCTGCGCGCCGGACGGACTGGCGCGGGTGCTGGCGCAGCGCGTCGTCGACGCAGGAGATGAAGGCGGGGATCGAGAGCGCCCGCTTGAGATCGATCCGGACCATCTCGAAGGGCGGCGCGTCGTTCTCCTGTGTCGCGGCAAGCTCGCGGTCGAGGCTCGTCAGGAACGTCGACTTGCCGGTGTCGCGGGGCCCGAAGATCGCGACGTTGGTCGACGCCTTTAAGATCAGCGCCACCTCGCGCGCGAAGTCGTCCATGCCGACGATCTTGGACGTGTCCTCCAACGGGCGATCCCAGACGAAGGGGTTGAGCGCCATCGCGCAAGTGTAGCGCTACAGACTCGTTAAATGTAGTCAGGGAAGCTACATGAGGCGAGTCTTCGAAGCTACATCCGGGCGGCAAAATAGACTCCCGCCCGCATGCCCCCCGCTTCGCACTTCGCCGACCGCCTGATCGACCGCGTCGAGGCCACTCGCAGTCACCTGGTCGTCGGTCTCGACCCCGACCTGCGCGAGCTGCCGCCCGAGCTGCTGGACGGCGTGAGCGACCTCGCCGGAGCGGCCGACGCGGTCGAGGCGTTCGCGACCGCGGTGATCGACGGAGTCGCCGAGATGGTCCCCGCGGTCAAGCCGCAGTCGGCCTTCTTCGAGGCGCTGGGGGCGGCCGGCGCCGCGGCGCTGGAGCGCATCGAGGCGCACGCGCGCGCCGCCGGCCTGGTCGTGATCGAGGACGCCAAGCGCGGCGACATCGGCAACACGATGGCCGCCTACGCCGCCGCGACGCTCGGGCGCGTGCGGATCCGCGACGACGTCGAGCTGCCGGTCCACGACGCCGACGCGGTCACCGTCAGCCCCTACCTCGGCCCCGAGTCGCTGGCGCCGATGATCGACGTCGCACGCCGCTTCGGGAAGGGGCTGATCGTGCTCGTGCGCACGAGCAATCCGGCCTCGGGCGAGCTGCAGGACGTCGCGGACGCGAGCGGCGAGCGGCTGCACGAGCGGGTGGCACGGATGGTCGACGCGCTCGGCGCCGACGGGATCGGCGAGCGCGGCTACGCGGACGTCGGCGCCGTCACCGGCCTCACCTATCCGGAGGAGGCGCCTGCCCTGCGCGCGCTGATGCCGCGGGCGATCCTGCTCGTGCCCGGCCTCGGAGCGCAGGGCGGGCGTCCGGAGGACTTCGCCGCCTTCGTCAACGAGGACGGCCTCGGCGCGATCGTCGCCGCCTCGCGCTCGATCGCCGGCGGCTGGCGCGCGCGCGGCGACGCGGGCGAGCCGGCGCTCACGGCGATCCGCGCGGGCGCGGCCGACGCGGCGCGCGCCACCAACGCCGCGCTCGCCGAAGCGCTCGCGGCCGCCGGCCGCTGGCGCTGGTAGCGCGCTATCTCGGCTCGCCGGGACCGTTCTCGGGCGGCAGCTCGACGCCCGGCGGCAGGTCCAGCCGCGCCGGCGCCTCCAGCACGCGCGGCGAGAT
>JBQCIQ010000186.1:0-2733 GCA_051953595.1 Conexibacter sp.
CGGCATCCTGCAGCACCGCGGCTATCCGATCGAGCAGCTGTGCGAGCACTCGACCTACCTGGAGGTCGCCTACCTGCTGATCCACGGGGAGCTGCCTACGCAAAACCAGCTCGACGAGTGGGTGCACGAGATCACGATCCACACGTTCGTGCACGAGAACGTCAAGGAATTCATGCAGGGGTTCCGCTACGACGCCCACCCGATGGGGATGCTGCTCGCCTCCGTCGGCGCGCTCTCGACGTTCTATCCCGAGGCGAGCAAGATCAAGGACGCCGAGCTGCGCTACCAGCAGATCATCCGCCTGCTGGCGAAGATGCCGACGCTCGCGGCGTTCGCCTACCGCCACAACCGCGGGATGCCGTACGTGTATCCCGACAACGACCTCTCCTACGCCGGCAACTTCCTCGGCATGCTGTTCAAGATCGCCGAGCTGAAGTACAAGCCGGACCCGCGCATCGAGCGCGCGCTCGACATCCTCTTCATCCTCCACGCCGACCACGAGCAGAACAGCTCCACGAGCGCCGTGCGCAGCGTCGGCTCCTCGCAGGTCGACCCCTACTCGGCGCTCGCCGCGGGCGTCGGCGCGCTCTACGGTCCGCTGCACGGCGGCGCCAACGAGCAGGTGCTGCGGATGCTCCACCGCATCGAGCGCAAGGAGAACATCGAGGGCTTCATCGAAGGCGTCAAGAACGGCGACGAGCGCCTGATGGGCTTCGGCCACCGCGTCTACAAGAACTACGACCCGCGCGCGAAGATCATCAAGAAGGCCGCGCAGGACGTGTTCGACGTGATGGGCACGAACCCGTACCTCGACATCGCGCTCGAGCTGGAGAAGATCGCGCTCGAGGACGAGTACTTCGTCGAGCGCAAGCTGTACCCGAACGTCGACTTCTACTCGGGCCTGATCTACGAGGCGCTGGGGATGCCGGTCGAGATGTTCCCGGTGCTGTTCGCGATCGGCCGCACCTCCGGCTGGATCGCACAGTGGCTGGAGATGATCGAAGACGGCGAGCAGAAGATCGCCCGCCCGCGCCAGATCTACACCGGCGCGCGCACGCGCGACTACGTGCCGATCGACGCTCGCTCCTGACGAGCGCGCGTGCGCGACCCCGGCGGCGCGCCTTGAGCGACGCGCCGCCGGACCCGCGGAATCCGGTCTAGAAGCCGCCGACGCCGTTCGGCGTGCCGAGGCCGGTCGGACCGTCGTAGCCGGCCGCGCCGGCGCAGATCGTCTTGCCGCCGCAGCTGCCGTTGGAGCCGGTGGTGACGTCGTGCAGCGCGGCCGGATTGGCGTACGCGAGCGAGGCCGGGTAGCTCGCGCTCGCGGCGTTGCCGGCGAGCGCGTACACGCCCGCGATCAGCGGCGACGACAGGCTCGTGCCGCCGACCTTGAACCAGCCGCTGCGGCCCTGGTAGGTCGTCGTGTCGTAGACGGCGGCGCCCGTCGCCGGATCGGCGTCGGCCGCCACGTCGGCGATGCCGCGCTTCGTGCCGCAGCCGGTGAGCGACCAGCTCGACAGGCTCGTCTGCCACGCCTGTGCCGACAGATAGGAGCTGCAGCCGCTGCCGGCGCCGCTCCACACGCTCTCGCCGGCCCATGCGTCGCCGGCGCCGAGCGTCAGCGTCGTGCCGCCGACGGCGACGACGTGCGGATCGGCGGCCGGGAAGCTGGAGCCGTAGCCGTTGTCGCCCGAGGAGGCGGTGATCGCGATCCCGGGGTGGTTGTAGGCGGTGACGGTCCCCTCGCTCGAGTACTCGGAGCCGCCGTAGCTGTTCGAGATCTGCGTCGCGCCGAGTCTCGCCGCGGTGCTCACGGCGGCGGCGAGGTTCGAGAGGCTGTTCGAGCTGGCCTCGACGAGCAGGATCTTGCAGTTCGGGCAGACCGCGTGCGCGATCTCGACGTCGAGCGCGATCTCCAGCGCCCAGCCGGCGTCCTTGCGTGGATAGGACCCGGCGACGCCGTTCTGGTTGACCTTCTTGAAGCAGGGGTTCGCCGTCGTGCACTGCGGCAGCCCGTAGGCCGAGCTGTAGGCGTTCAGGTCGCTGGCGACCGTCGGGCTGTCGTAGGCGTCGACGATCGCGATCGTCTGCGCGGACGGCGCGCCGCTCGGCAGGTTGTAGGCCGTGCGGAACTGCGCGGGGCCATAGCCGGCCGGCGCCGGAGTGATCTGCGGCGCACCGTGCGCGTCGGTGACGACGTGCGCGTGGCACAGCGCGGCGCCGGCGTTTGCGGGGCCGGGGCACACCGGGCGGTGCGACTGGGCCGCGGCAACGCCGGGGAAAGCGAGCGCGGCGAGCGCCGCGATGCAGAACAGCAGGGTCCTTGCGCGCATGTGATCTTCCTCGTCGAGCGGTCGAGACGGCAGGGGCACTGTAACCGCCCGCGGCTAGGATCGCGGCCGATGCCGACGCTGCGACGGATGCTCGGCGCTCAGGACGGCGCGAGCGCGAGCTGAGCGGCGTAGGGCCCGCGGCCCGTGAGGCAGCAGGCGCCGCAGCGCGCGGCGAGCTGAAGCGCGGCGGGCAGCTCCATGCCGGCCGCAAGGCCGTAGGTGAGCCCGGCGGCGAACGAGTCGCCGCAGCCGTAGGCGTCGACCGGCGGGCCGGGCAGCTCGGCGGCCGCCCATGTGCCGCTCGCGCCGTCGGCGTCCTCCCAGCGCCCGCCGCGCGCACCGTCGGTGAGGACCGTCGCGCGGCGCGGCGCCGGCAGCGCCGCGAGGCCGACGCGCTCCT
>JBQCIQ010000187.1:0-5511 GCA_051953595.1 Conexibacter sp.
ATCCCCCCGTTTGGCCAACCTACGCCCGGTGTTCTGGTCCGGATGCCGGACGTGGTTGTGGGGTTTGTGGTAGCCGGCGCGCGCGACCCGCGGGCGCTGCTCGACGAGCGTCTGCGCCGCGCCCTCCAGGACGCCGACGTCGGCGCCCTCGACGTCGACCTTGAGGAAGTCGACGCGGGGGATCTCGCCGCGCTCGACAAGCGCGTCGATCGTCTCGGTGCGCAGCTCGACGCTCTCGCGGCCGTGCGGATCCGCGCCCGGCAGCTCGCCCTGCATCTGCGCGCCGGCCGAGACCGTGTCGCGCACCCACACGCTCTCGTCGGCGACCGGCGCGAGCGGATCGCCCCACACGCGCACGCGCGGCGCGACGTGCGGGTTCAGCGCGAGGTTGCGCTCCAGCAGCTGGCGGTTGCGCGGCGTTGGCTCGAACGTGTGCACCTGGCCGTGCTCGCCGACGTGGTGGGCGAGCCACAGCGCGGTGTCGCCCCAGCAGCCGCCGACGTCGAGCGCGATGTCGCCGGGACGGGGGAAGGCGCCGGCGTCGAGGTCGCGGTAGGCGTACTGCGAGAGCGTGAAGGTGGAGGCGAGCGGCAGCTGCTGGCCGATCACGCGCAGCGGATAGCCGGCGACCGACAGGTCGTAGACGTGGAAGTGCCATTCGAGCGGGAGGCCCGGCACGCCGAGCACGCCGGCCTCGGCGATCGCCTTGACCGACAGCTCGACGACGGCGCGGCGGTAGTCGAGCGCTTCGTACTGCAGGCGCACGTGCGCCGGCCCGAGCGCTCTGTAGGCGAGGAAGCGCAGGAACAGCTCGCGGCTTCTGTCGTCGCCGAGGCGGCGCCAGAGCGTCGTGCAGCGGTCGAGGATCGCCAGCTGCTGCTGCAGGCGCTCGCCCGCGCCGGCGGGGTCCGGCAATGCGTGCCCCCACGGGTGGAAGAGGGGGTCGAGGTTGTCCGGCAGGACCGTGCGCTGCGCCTCCAGCACGAGCTGGAGGAAGCGGGCGCGCAGCTGCTCGCGCTCGGCCGCGGCGGCCTGGGCCATCGCGTCGGAGACGGGCGGATCGGCGACGAGCGTGCTCATGCGGTCCACCCGGTGATCGGTCGAGCGGGGCGCCACTTGAGGCGGCCGGTTTGCTATCCATGCCCGGATGCTCCGACGCCGATCGGGGCGGGTCGTCGGGACCGGTGTCGCGCTGTCGATCGCGCTCGGATGCGTGGCGGCGGCCGCCCCCGTGCACGCGAACGCCCGTGCCACCGCACATCAGCAGACGTCGCGCACGGACGCTCCCGCCGCCGAAGCGGGCGTGCGCGCGGCCGTCCGCACGGAGCGCGCGCTGCGCAGCGTCGTGCGGACGCTCGTCGCTCCGTTCACGCCGCCGCAGCCGAACATCGTCTTCGTGCTGACCGACGACCTCACGTCGGACCTGCTGCCGTACATGCCGAACGTGCGGCGCCTGATGGCGCGCGGGACCAGCTTCTCGAACTACTTCGTGACCGACTCGCTGTGCTGCCCCTCGCGCGCGTCGATCCTCACCGGCGAGTACCCGCACGACACCGGCATCTTCCGCAACACCGGCGTCGACGGCGGCTTCCTCGCCTTCCACGCGCGCGGCCTGGAAGCGGACACGTACGCGACGAACCTGCAGCGCGTCGGCTACCGCACCGCGCTGATGGGCAAGTACCTCAACCAGTACGCCCCCGGCCGCGTCCGCACGGCGGTCGGCGCGCCGTACGTGCCGCCCGGATGGAGCGACTGGAGCGTCGCCGGCAACGGCTACCGCGGCTTCGGCTACCGGCTCGCGCGCACGGCGGGGGTCGAGCGCCGCGGCTTCCGCGCGAGCGACTACCTCACGAACGTGCTCGCCCGCCAGGGGCTCGACTTCATGGGCGCGTCGGTCGCCGCGGGGGCGCCGTTCATGTTGAACGTGTGGACGTTCGCGCCGCACGCGCCGGCGATCCCCGCCCCGCGCGACGCGCACCGCTTCCCGACGCTGACCGCGCCCCGCGACCCGTCGTTCGACGAGGCCGACCTGAGCGACAAGCCGGCGTGGCTGCGCGACCACCGCGCGCTCACCGACGCCGAGCAGGCGCGCATCGACGAGACGTTCCGCGAGCGCGTGCGCTCCGTGCAGGCGGTCGACCGCATGATCGGCCGGCTGCGGAGACGGCTGCGGGCGCTCGGCGTCGCCCGCAACACGTACATCGTCTTCAGCTCCGACAACGGCTTCCACCTCGGCCAGCACCGGCTGACGCCCGGCAAGCTGACCGCCTACGACCCGGACGTGCGCGTGCCGTTGATCGTGACCGGGCCGGGCGTGCCGGCGGGGCGGACGGTCGACGCGATGGTCGAGAACACCGACCTGTGCCCGACGTTCGCCGAGCTGGCAGGCGCGCCGCCGCCGCCGAACGCTGACGGGCACAGCCTCGTGCCGCTGCTGCGCGACTCAGGGTCCGCCGCCGCGGCCGACTGGCGCGACGCGGTCCTGATCGAGCACCACGGCAACGTCGACGGCGCGGGCGATCCCGACCTGCCGCCCGCTGGCTCCGGCAACCCGCCGTCCTATGAGGCGCTGCGCTCGCGCGACGCGCTGTACGTCGAGTACGCCGACGGCGAGCGCGAGCTGTACGACCTCGCGAGCGACCCGTTCGAGCTGCAGAACCTCGCCGACCAGGTCCCGCCCGAGCGCCTTGCCAGCCTCAGCGCCCAGCTCGCCACGATGGCGAGCTGCCACGGCCCCGCCCAGTGCTGGGCGGCGGGGCACTTGCAGTAGTGCACCGTTCGCATATGTGCATGCATGCATGCGCGCTAAGATGGACGCGTGCGTACGACCGTCGAGCTGTCGGATCCGATCTACCGCCGCTTGCGGGCGCGGGCGGCCGAGCGCGGTGTGCGCGGCTTCTCGTCGATCGTTGAGGAGGCGCTGCGCGACTACCTCGAACGGAACGCCGACGCGCCGCCTGTCGAGGACGCCTTCGCGGCGGCGCGGGGCGCGTGGAGCGCCGCCGACGCGCGCGGCTTCGAGGCCGAGCTGAGAGACGCGTGGTCCACGTGGCCGAGCGCCCGGTCGTAGACACCGACGTCCTGATCGACTACCTGCGCGGGAGAGGACCCGGCGCCGAGCTGCTGGCGCGGCTCGGTCGCGGCGGGTATCGCGTCACGGCAGTGAGCGCGTTCGAACTGGCGCTCGGCGCGGCGCACCGCCTCGACCCGCGGCCCGTGCAGGCCCTGCTCGACGCGCCGACGCTCGCGCTGACGCCGCGCGGCGGGCTGCTCGGCGGCGAAGCGCTCGCGCGCCTGCGCGGCGATGGCCGCGCCATCGACGTCCGCGACGCGCTCCAGGCCGGCGTGTGCCTCGACGCGGACGCTCCGCTGGTGACGCGCAACCTGCGGCACTTCGCGCGCGTTCCGGGGCTGCGCGTCGTGCGACCGGCCGACTGGCGGTAGCGCTCGCGCGTCCGGCTCAGCCGACGCGCTGCAGGAAGCCGCTCGGGTGGCAGCTGACGCCGTAGACCTCGAGGTCGCGGCGGACGCGGAAGACGGAGCCCTGGGGCGTCTCCAGCCATTCGTTCAACGCGGGCAGCACGCCGTCGGGCCAGTCGTCCTTGATGCGCATCCAGGGCACGTCGACGCAGCCGTCCTCGACGACGAAGAAGCCGCCGGGCGCGACGAGGTCGCTGTACAGCTCCAGCGCCGCCTTCGTCGTCGCGTACACGTGCGCGGAGTCCTCGATCACCATGCAGACCGCACCCGGGCGGATGTGCGTCCCGACCTCGGCCCGGACCGCCGGATCGCAGACGTCGCCCTCGACGAACGCGATCGACTCGGCCCACGCCGGATCGCGGTGGGCGACGTTGTAGCGCGCGGCGTCGAGGTCGACATCGACCGCGATCACCCGCGGCGGCGCTGCCAGCGCGCCGTACGCGTGCAGCGTCCGCAGGCGGTCGCGCAGCCACAGCGTCGAGGCGCCCGACTGCGCGCCCAGCTCGACGATCGTGTCCGGCGCTCCCACCCACATCAGATGCTCGTACACGCGCAGGTCCTCGGGGAACTTCGACAGCTTGATGCCGAGATAGCGGTCCTGCGTGTGCTGGTGGGCGCGCGCGGCCCAGTAGTCGCGCAGCGGCGTGTCGGGGCCGACCGGCGACACCGCGGGTGGGACGCTGTTCTCGACCGTGACGACGGCGGGATCCTCGACCGGGATCGCGGTCGGGTTGCTCATCGCGCGATCCCGCGCGCGTGCACGATCCAGTAGGACGACTCGGGGTCGCGGCCCGGCTGCAGCAGCGGGCTTCTGACCGCCTGATGGTGGTGCGTCAGCTCGACGCCGGCGAAGCGGCCGCTCGCGCGGGCTGCGGCCTGAAGCTCCTGCTCGAACTGCTCCAGCGTCCAGTCGTTGACGTGGTACTGGTTCATCCACGAGCCGTGGTAGACGGGGTTCGGGAATGAGCCGACGATCTCGCCGACCGCGCCGAAGGCGATCGCCAGCGCGCGCGGCGCGTCGGGCAGATGCTCGATCACCTCGAACATGACGGCGACGTCCGCCGGCGGCAGCGGGTGCTTGCAGAGGTCGTGGCCGTAGTTGAGGGCTTGCACCCCCGGCCAGCGCGGGCGCTCGTCGGCGGCCGGCTGCCACAGGTCGAAGCCGCGCACCGACGCGGCCGACCACGACAGCATCTCCGAGCCGTAGCCGGTCCCGCAACCGAGGTCGAGCACGTCCTTGCCGCCGATCAGCGACAGCGCGTACGCGTAGCGCGAGGTGTGCTCGCTGATGATGTCCGGGCGCGGCATGCCGGGGAAGGCGCGCTCGTACATGCCCGGGTCGGGGCCGCCGAGCGTCTGGGACCGGCGCCAGGCGGCGCCCCCGGCGGTCATCGCGGCGAGCGCGGCCAGGTTCTCGGCGGCATCCTCGCGCTGCGGGTCGATCGCGAGCGCAGCGCGCAGCAGCGCCTCCGCCTCGTCGGGCCGTTCGAGCTGGTAGGCGAGGACGCCGAGGTCGTTCAGCTGCTCCAGGTCGACGGCCTCACGCAGGGCGCGGCGCAGCTGCTCGTGCTCCTCGGTGAAGGCGCTCATGTGCAGAGGATCGGCGCGGACGACGCGGTCTTGAGCGGCGCGACGGCGGCGAGCAGCGCGTCGACGCGATGGCGGAAGGTGTGCTGGGCCAGCACGAGCCGGCGTCCGCGCGCCGCGCGCTCGGCGCGCTGTTCCGGGTCGGCGAGCAGCGCGCCGATCTGCGCGTGCAGCTCCGCGCGCGTGCCGTAGGTGAGGACCGCGTCGCCGAAGCGCTCGCCGATCTCGGGCAGGTGGTCGGAGATCACGAGCGCGCCGCACGCGAGCGCGTCGAAGACGCGGTTGGAGACGATCCCCCGCTCGCGCATGTCGTCCCAGTGGTCGTTGAGGACGAGCGCGGCGGAGCTGTAGGCGCGGCGGACCGCGTCGTTGCGCAGGTGCTCGCCCGCGAGCCCGCCCACAGGCAGCAAGCCGCCCCAGCCCAGGCCCCACACGGCGAGGGCG
>JBQCIQ010000188.1:0-5445 GCA_051953595.1 Conexibacter sp.
GACCCCGATCGGGCCGGGCGAGTACGCCTTCGCCGCGTCGCGCGCGGGCCCGCCGATGCCGCCCATCTTCACGACGTCGGGGACCATGATGCCGAGGCAGTTCGGGCCGATGATCCGCGCGCCGCGCAGCGCCGCGAGCTCGACCATCTGCGCGACGTCGCGGCGCGGGATGCGCTCGGTGACGATCACCACGAGCTTGATGCCGTTCTCGATCGCCTCGAACACCGCGTCCTTCGTGAACGCCGGCGGGACGGTCACCACGGAACCGACGATCGGGCGCCCATGGTGGGCCACCGCCTGGTCCACGGTGTCGAAGACCGGCACGCCGTGGACCTCGCGGCCCTTGCGGCCCGGCGTCACGCCGCCGACGACCTTCGCGCCGGCGCCGTAGTCAAGGCACTCGCGCGTGAGGTTCACGGCCTCGCGGCCGGTGATCCCCTGGACGATGAACGTCGTGTCCGCGTCGATCAGGATCGACATCAGGCAGCCACCCCTTGGATCTTCTCGACCGCGCGGCGCGCGGCCTCGTGCATGGATACCGAGCGGTCGCAGTACTCGACCCCATATTTCTCGAGGATCTTGAAGCCCTCGTCCTCCCACGCGCCCGGGATGCGGAAGATCGCGATCTTCTCGGCCGGGTCGTGGCCCAGCTCCAGGCACGCCTTGATCACGCCGCGCGCGACGATGTCGACGCGCGTGTTGGAGACGATCGACATCATCACGGCGATCTTCTCGACGCCCGGCTTCTGCAGCACGAGCTTCGCGAGGCCGCAGGCCTTGCTGACCGACGGGTTGCCGCCGATCTCGCAGTAGTTGGCCGGCTTGCCGCCGTGCGCGCGGACCGCGTCGAACAGCGTCAGCGAGCCGCCGCCGGCGCCGATCACGAGCCCGAGGTTGCCGTCGAACTCGGTCACGTTGCCCGCGACGCCGCGGTGGTCCTGCGCGTCGACCTCCTCGCCGGCCAGCTCGAACGGCGTCGCCTCGCGCGCCTGGCGCGTCTCCTCGTCGCCGACGCCGAGCGCCTTGAGGATGGTCTGCTGGCGGCCGCGGGCCTCGTTCTCCATGTCCATGTGCGCGTCGACGGCGACGAATCTGCCGTCGTCGAGCATCGCGAGCGGGTTGATCTCCGCCAGCGTCATGTCATGTCTCACGAAGAGACGAGCAAGCCGCGCAAGGATGGGCGTAGCCCGCGTGAGAGCCGACCCGGTCACCCCGATGGAAGCAATGACCTGCTTCGCCTCGTAGTCCGAGACCTCGGTGAGGTTCGAGAAGTGCCCGCGCCCGACTCTGTCGGGGTGCGTCTCCGCGACCTCCTCGATGTCGATGCCGCCCATGTCGGAGAACAGCATCACCGGCTGCTTGCGGATCCCGTCCCACACGACGCCGGCGTAGAACTCCTGCTTGACGTTGACCTTGGAGTCGACCAGCACGCCGCGCGGCATGTGCCCGTTGATCTCCAGGCCGAGCACGAACTCGGCCTCCTTGGCGGCCTCGTCGGGCGTGTCGGCGAATCTGACGCCGCCGGCCTTCATGCGGCCGCCGGTGAGGACCTGCGACTTGATCACGACCGGAGCGTTGATCTCCTCGGCGATCTTGCGCGCCTCCTCCGGCGTTCTCGCGAAGCCGTGGGCGCTGACCGGGATGCCCGCCGCCTTGACGATCTGGCGGGACTCGTACTCGAAGAAGCGCACGCTCAGACTCCTGCCGTCGCGGTCTCGAACCCGTAGGCCTCGGCCAGCTCGGGATCCTTCGCGGCCAGCATCTCGGCGAGGCCGACCATCACCTTGCACTGCTTCCACGTCGCGTCGTCCTGCATCTTGCCGTCGAGCATGTGGACGCCGCGGCCGTCCGGTATCGCCTCGATCACGCGCTTGGCGAACTTGACCTCGTCCGGGTCGGGCGAGAAGACGCGCTTGGCGATCGCGATCTGGCGCGGGTGCAGCGACCAGGCGCCGACGCAGCCCATCAGGAAGGCGGCGCGGAACTGCGCCTCGCAGCCGGCGTCGTCGGAGATGTCGCCGAACGGGCCGTAGAAGGGCAGGATCCCAGTCGCCGTGCAGGCGTCGACCATGCGGGCGATCGAGTAGTGCCACAGGTCCTGCTGCGCGCTCGGGCGCGGCGCCTCCGGGTTGTCCGGGTTCGGGTCCTCGATCACGCGGTAGCCGGGGTGGCCGCCGCCGACGCGCGTCGTCTTCATGCGGCGCGAGGCGGCGAGGTCGGCCGGGCCGAAGCTCATGCCCTGCATGCGGGGGCTTGCCGCCGCGATCTCCTCGAGGTTCGCGACGCCGAGCGCCGTCTCGAGGATCGCGTGCACGAGGATCGGCTTCTGGACGCCGAATCTGCCCTCCAACTGGGCGAGCAGGCGGTCGACGTAGTGGATGTCCCAGGCGCCCTCGACCTTCGGGACCATGATCACGTCGAGCTTGTCGCCGATCTCGCCGACGAGCCGCAGCAGGTCGTCGAGCACCCACGGCGAGTCGAGGCTGTTGACGCGCGTCCACAGCTGCGTGTCGCCGAAGTCGACCTCCTTGCCGACGCGCACCAGGCCCTCGCGGGCGGCCTCCTTGCGGTCGACCGGGACGGCGTCCTCGAGGTTGCCGAGCAGGATGTCGGCCTGCTTGGCCATGTCGGGGACCTTCGCCGCCATCTTCTCGTTGGAGGCGTCAAAGAAGTGGATCATCCGCGACGGCTTGAACGGGATGTCCAGGATCGGGTCGGGCGCGCCGACCGCGAGCGGTTTCGCGAAGTCTCGTGGGTTGCGCACTTGGTCTCTCGGATTCGGTGGACGAGTAGGTGGAAGGTCGCGCAAATCGTATTGACCGCGCAGTCAACGCGACGCATGGTCGCCGCAAAGGCGGCACACTTCGCGGTCATCCCTACGCATTCCAACCCGCAGGACGGTCCTGAACACATGAGCGACACGATCAACGCCGTCGACACCGACCAGGCCACGCGCGAGGCCTCCGGCGCCCACACCTACGGCCGCTACCTCGAGGAGTTCGAGGTCGGCGCGGTCTACAAGCACTGGCCCGCGAAGACGGTCACCGAGGCGGACGACCACCTGTTCTGCCTGCTGACGATGAACCACCACCCGCTGCACATCAACGACGTCTACGCGTCGCAGTCGCAGCAGGGCAGAAACGTCGTCGTCGGCCCGCTCGTCTACTCGCTCGCGCTCGGCATGTCGGTCTCCGACGTCTCCGGCAAGGCGATCGCGAACCTCGCGACGGAGGAGCTGTCCCACCCGAACCCGGTCTTCCACGGCGACACGCTCTTCTGCGAGACCGAGGTGCTGGACGTCAAGCCGTCCTCCTCGAAGCCCGACCGCGGCGTCGTCAAGGTCCACACGCGCGTCCTCAACCAGGACGGGGTGCTCGTCGCGGAGTTCAAGCGGCTGGTCTTGGTGCCGCGGAAGAATCCCGGGGCGTAGCGGGTAAGACGAGCGAATTCGCGCTTCCGCTCCACCCTGCGGAAGCGCGTTTCCGCTGAGAATGGAACAATCCGCAGGATGTCCCGCGACCGCCACGAGGGAGATCACGTGAGCATCACTGACACCGCCCCGCCCACGAGCCATGCGAAGCTGCGCGCCTGGGTCGAAGAGATCGCAGCGCTGACGCAGCCGGATCGCATCTACTGGTGCGACGGCTCGGCCGAGGAGTACGACCGGCTCTGTCAGGAGCTCGTCGACGCCGGCACGTTCGAGCGCCTGTCCGACGCGAAGCGTCCGAACTCGTACCTCGCGCTGTCCGACCCGACCGACGTCGCGCGCGTCGAGGACCGCACCTTCATCTGCTCGCAGAGCGAGGACGACGCCGGTCCGACGAACAACTGGTGCGACCCGGCGGAGATGCGCGAGACGCTGAACGGCCTGTTCGAGGGCTGCATGCGCGGGCGCACGATGTACGTGGTGCCCTTCTCGATGGGCCCGCTCGGCTCCTCGATCGCGCACATCGGCGTCGAGCTGACCGACTCCCCGTACGTGGCGGTCTCGATGCGGATCATGACCCGCATGGGCGCGGGCGCCCTCGATGTCCTGGGCGAAGACGGCCACTTCGTGCCGTGCGTCCACAGCGTCGGCGCGCCGCTCGAGCCCGGGCAGGAGGACGTCTCCTGGCCGTGCAGCGACACGAAGTACATCGTCCACTACCCGGAGACGCGCGAGATCTGGTCGTACGGCTCCGGCTACGGCGGCAACGCGCTGCTGGGCAAGAAGTGCTTCGCGCTGCGGATCGCCTCGGTGATGGCGCGCGACGAGGGTTGGATGGCGGAGCACATGCTGATCCTCAAGCTCACGAACCCGCAAGGCGTCGTGAAGTACGTCACGGGCGCGTTCCCGTCCGCGTGCGGCAAGACGAACCTCGCGATGCTGATCCCGACGCTGCCCGGCTGGAAGGTCGAGACGATCGGCGACGACATCGCGTGGATGAGATTCGGCGCCGACGGGCGGCTGTACGCCGTGAACCCCGAGGCCGGCTTCTTCGGCGTCGCGCCGAACACGTCCGAAAAGACGAACCCGAACGCGATCGCCACCGCGTCCAAGAACGCGATCTTCACGAACGTCGCCAGAACCGACGACGGCGACATCTGGTGGGAGGGCATGACGGACGAGGCGCCCGCCCACGCGATCGACTGGCACGGCAACGACTGGACGCCGGAGTCCGGCACGCCCGCCGCGCATCCGAACGCGCGCTTCACGGTGCCGGCCGCGCAGGACCCGGCGATCGCGCCCGAGTGGGAGGACCCCGCCGGCGTCCCGATCGACGCCTTCCTGCTCGGCGGGCGCCGCTCGACGGTCGTGCCGCTCGTGCACGAGGCGTTCGACTGGGAGCACGGCACGTTCCTCGGCGCGACGATGGCGTCGGAGACGACGGCGGCCGCCGCCGGCGCCGTCGGCAACCTGCGCCGCGACCCGTTCGCGCAGCTGCCGTTCGCCGGCTACCACATGGGCGACTACATCGCCCACTGGCTGAAGATCGGCCGCCGCGAGGGCGCGGTGCTGCCAAAGGTCTTCTACGTCAACTGGTTCCGCAAGGACGCCAACGGCAAGTGGCTGTGGCCCGGCTTCGGCGAGAACTCGCGCGTGCTCGCGTGGATCTTCGGCCGCTGCGAGGGGACCGCCGAGGCGGTCGAGACGCCGATCGGCCTGCTGCCCGCCGAGGGCGCGCTGCCGCTGGACGGGCTCGACGTCCCGGCGGAGGACATGGCCGAGCTGCTGCGCGTCGGGATCGAAGAGTGGAAGGCGGAGCTGCCGTCGCTGCGCGAGCACCTTGAGAAGTTCGGCGACAAGCTGCCGGCTGAGATGCGCGCTCAGCTTGACGCGCTTGAGTCGCGGTTGAACGCTTCTTCGTAGCTGTACGCCGGGGCGGGGGGGGGGGCCCCCCCGCCCCCCCCGCGGGCTGGCGGCCCCGGGGGGGCGGAGGGGGCCCCGGCCCCCCCCCCCCCGGG
>JBQCIQ010000189.1:0-8137 GCA_051953595.1 Conexibacter sp.
GCGATTCGGATCAAAGCATCTATAAGTTCCGCGGAGCGGACATCCGGAACATCCTCGAGTTCGAGGAGGCCTTCCCGGACTCGACCGTGATCGTGCTGGAGCAGAACTACCGCTCGACGCAGACGATCCTCGACGCCGCGAACGCGGTGATCGCGAACAACCGCGGGCGGATGGGCAAGGCGCTGTGGACCGACCTCGGCAGCGGCGACCCGATCCACGTGCGCGAGCTGGAGGACGAGCACGCCGAGGCGCGCTTCGTCGCCGGCGAGATCGAGCGGCTGGTCGACGAGGGCACCTCGCGCAACGAGATCGCCGTCTTCTACCGCACGAACGCGCAGTCGCGCGTGCTGGAGGACACGCTCGTGCGCGCGCAGATCGGCTACCAGGTGATCGGCGGCACGAAGTTCTACGAGCGCGCCGAGATCAAGGACGCGATCGCCTACCTGACTGCCCTCGTGAACCCGCAGGACGTTGTCGCCTTCGGCCGCATCGTCAACTCCCCGCGGCGCGGGATCGGCGCGACCTCGTTCTCGCGCGTCGTCGCCTGGGCCAACACGGCCGGGATCACGATCTGGGAGGCGGCCGCGGAGCCCGCGTCGGTGCCGGGCCTCGGCACCGCGGCGGTCAAGGCCTTCCACCGCTTCATGGGCACGATGAGAGTGCTGCGCGAGCGCGCCGAGGGCGACGCGCCGATCGCGCAACTGCTGAACGAGCTGCTGCGCGAGACCGGCTACCTCGACGCGCTGGAGGCCGAGCGCACGATCGAGGCGCAGGGCCGCGTCGAGAACCTCGAGGAGCTGGTGAACGTGGCGGCGGAGTACGACTCCGCGATCGTCGGAGGCGCGGCCGAACCCGGAGCCGACGGCGGCGAGCCGCCCTCGCTCGCCGGCTTCCTGCAGCAGATCGCGCTCGTCGCCGACGCCGACTCGCGCAGAGATGACGAGGGCCTGGTGACGCTGATGACGCTCCACAACGCGAAGGGGCTCGAGTACCCGATCGTCTTCATGCTCGGCTGCGAGGAGGGCGTCTTCCCGCACGCGCGCGCGCTCGACGAGGGCGGCCTGGAGGAGGAGCGCCGGCTCGCCTACGTCGGCATCACACGCGCCCAGCGCGACCTCTACATCACCTACGCGCGGACCCGCGCCGTCTTCGGCGCGCGCCACTACGGCGCGGCGAGCCGCTTCCTGCAGGAGATTCCGCCCGCTTTGACCGATCGGCCGGCCGGCCCCAGCGGGATCGGGTCCGGTGTGCGCGAGCGAGCGCTGTCGTGGAGCGCTGGTGGCGGCATCGGCTCGCCGGGCGGCGGGGGGGGGAGCGGCATCGCGTGGGAGAGCGGGCGCGGGGCGGAGGCGGCAGCCGCCTTCCGCCTCGGCGAGGACGTCGCGCATCCCGCCTTCGGCGAGGGCGTCGTGACCGGCGTCGAGGCCGGCGGGATCGTCGTGATCCGCTTCAGCCGCGACGGCTCCGAGCGCAAGCTCGTGGCAGACCTCGCACCGATCACGCGCCGGTAAGCGGCGCGTCGGCCGCCCTCACTAGCATCTCCGGCCGCCATGGCAGCCACCCTCATCGACGGCAGAGCGATCGCGCAGGACGTGCGCGTGCAGGTCGCGCGCGACGTCGCCGCCTTCACCGAGAAGACCGGCGTCGTGCCGGGCCTCGCGACGATCCTCGTCGGCGACGACCCCGCCTCGGCGGTCTACGTCGCGAACAAGCGCAGAGCCTGCGCCGAGGCGGGCATCGCCGACCTGCATCGGCACCTGCCCGCGAGCGCCACGGCGGCCGAGGTCGCCGCGCTGATCGAGCAGCTGAACGCGGACCCGACCTGCAGCGGGATCCTGCTGCAGCGTCCGCTGCCGGACGGGCTCGACGACGCGGCGCTCTCCGCGCTGATCGCGCCCGACAAGGACGTCGACGGGCTCACGCCGATCTCCGCCGGACGCCTCGTGCAGGGCACGCCCGGCCTGCGCCCGTGCACGCCGCTCGGCGTGATCGAGCTGCTGGACCGCCACGACGTGCCGCTGGAGGGCGCCGAGGCGGTGATCGTCGGCCGCTCCGACCTCGTCGGCAAGCCGGTCGCGCACCTGCTGCTCCAGCGCAATGCGACCGTGACGATCTGCCATTCGCGCACGCGCGACCTGCCGGCCGTCTGCGCCCGCGCCGACGTGCTGATCGCCGCCGTCGGCGTGCCGCGTCTGGTGGGCGCCGACGCGGTCAAGCCCGGCGCCGCCGTGATCGACGTCGGCATGAACCGACTGCCCGACGGCTTGTGCGGTGACGTCGACTTCGACGCGGTCCGCGAGGTGGCCGGCCTGCTCACGCCGGTGCCCGGCGGCGTCGGTCCGATGACGATCGCGATGCTGCTCAGAAACACCGTTGCGGCCGCAACGCTGCAATTTTCACGATAACGGCCGATGGCCCCGCTACGTTTGCGTCAACCGGCACATGTCGGCACGTAATCGACCTACCTGGAGGTAGGGATGACGTTCGATATCGGCAGGCTCCGCCGCGGCGAGCAGATCGCAGGCGTCGCCGCGATCCTGCTGTTCATCCTGATGTTCTTCGACTGGTACACCGTCAGCGTCAGCGGTGGCCTGCTCGGAGGGCTGTCCGTCGGAGGGAACGCCTGGCAGGCGTTCAGCTTCATCGACATCTACCTGTTCCTCGTGATCCTCGCCGCGATCGCGCTCGCGGTGCTGACCGCGACGCAGCGCACCCCCGCGCTGCCGGTGACGATGGCTGTGATCGTCACGGCCCTGGCCGCGCTCGGCACGCTGCTCGTGCTCTACCGGCTGATCGACACGCCGGTCGGCGACGTGCCCGACGGCGTCGACGTCAGCCGCACGATCTGGGCGTTCCTCGGCTTCGCCGCCGTCGCGGCGATCACGTACGGCGGCTACCTGTCGATGCGCGAGGAGGGGACGTCATTCGCCGACGCGCGCGATCAGGCGCGTGCCGCGTTCGACGCGACCGCTCCGCGCGGCGACAGCGCAGGCGGGGCGTCCACGCCTCCGCCGCCTCCCACCGCGAGTGAGCCGCCCATCGCCCCGCCGTCGCCACCGCCCGCGGAGCCGCCGACGGGCGCCGCGTCCGGCGGCGAGCCCCCGCCGGCCACCTCGTACTGAGACGCCGCGGGCCGGGCGCTCCGCACGCGGGGCGCCCGGCTTCCTAAACTCCCGCGCCGATGATCGATCGCGCGCAGGTGCTCCACGTCGCGAAGCTCGCCCGTCTCGCCCTCTCCGAGCAGGAGGTCGAGCAGATGGCGCGCGAGCTGTCGGCGGTGCTCGGGCACATCGAGAAGATCTCCGAGCTGGAGCTGGACGGCGTCGCGCCGACCTCGCACGTGATCGACGTCGTCAACGCGCTGCGCCCGGACGAGCCGCGCCCCTCGCTGCCGCGCGAGGTGGCGCTCGCGAATGCGCCCGAGCCGCTTGAGCAGGGCTTCGGCGTGCCGAGCCCGGGGGCGTCGTGAGCGACGTCCTCGACCTCACCGCCGCGCAGGCGATCGCGCGCGTGCGCGACGGCGACCTCGCCGCCGCGGAGCTGTTCGAGGCGTACCGGCAGCGCGCGGCGGCCGACGAGCTGAACGCCTTCACCTGGGTGGCCGACGCCGCGCCCGCCGACGACGACGGGGCGGGCGGGCCCGGGTCCCCGCTCGCCGGCGTCCCGCTCGCCGTCAAGGACCTGTTCTGCACGGAGGGCGTGCCGAGCCAGTCGGGCTCCAAGATCCTGGAGGGCTACCGACCGCCGTACACGGCGACCGCCGTCGAGAAGCTCCAGCAGGCCGGCGCGGCGCTGCTCGGCAAGACCAACCAGGACGAGTTCGCGATGGGCTCCTCGAACGAGAACTCGGCGTTCGGCCCGGTCAAGAACCCGTGGGACCGCGAGCGCGTCCCCGGCGGCTCCTCCGGCGGCAGCGCCGCCGCCGTCGCCGCCGGCCTCGCGCCGTGGGCGCTCGGCACCGACACCGGCGGCTCGATCCGCCAGCCGGCCGCGCTGTGCGGGATCGTCGGCCTCAAGCCGACCTACGGCGCGATCAGCCGCTACGGGATGATCGCGTTCGCCTCCTCGCTCGACCAGGCCGGCCCGTTCACGCGCGACGTGACCGACGCGGCGCTGCTGCTCGAGCACATGGTCGGCCAGGACCCGCGCGACTCGACCTCGCTCGCGTTCCCGCAGGAGATCGCGCTGCCGCAGGGCGTCGACCTCAGAGGCCTCAAGCTCGGCGTGCCCGAGGAGCTGACCGGCGAGGGGATCGAGTCGGGCGTGCGCGAGGCGTTCAACGCGACGCTCGCGCTCGCCGAGCAGCTTGGCGCCGAGATCGAGACGTGCAGCCTGCCGCACGCGCCGCACGCGCTCTCCGCGTACTACCTGATCGCCCCGGCGGAGGCGTCCGCCAACCTCGCCCGCTTCGACGGCGTCCGCTACGGCCTGCGCGTCGACGCCGACGACCTGCTCGGCATGTACACGCAGACGCGCGAGGCCGGCTTCGGCGCGGAGGTGAAGCGCCGCATCATGCTCGGCACCTACGCGCTCAGCTCCGGCTACTACGACGCCTACTACGGCCGCGCGCAGCAGGTCCGCACGAAGGTCGCGGAGGACTTCACAGCCGCGTTCGAGCGCTTCGACCTGCTCGTCACGCCGACCGCGCCGAGCGTCGCGTTCCGACTGGGGGAGAAGGTCGACGACCCGCTCGCGATGTACATCAAAGACGTCTGCACCGTGCCGATGTCGCTCGCCGGCATCCCCGCGATCTCGATCCCGAACGGGCTCTCGGACGGGCTGCCGACCGGCTTCCAGCTGTGCGGCCCGGCGTTCAGCGAGAACCGCCTGCTGAGCGCCGCCTACGTGCTGGAGCAGGCGCTGGGATTCGACGGATCGGCGGCGCGGGCATGAGCGCGACGCAGTACGAGCCCGTCATCGGGCTGGAGATCCACGTCCAGCTGAAGACGCGCACGAAGATGTTCTGCGGCTGCGAGCTGTCGTTCGGCGACCCGCCCAACACGCACACCTGCCCGGTCTGCCTCGGCCTGCCGGGCGCGCTGCCGGTCGCGAACGCGAGAGCGATCCACTGCGCGCTGCTGATCGGCCTGGCGCTCGGCTGCGAGCCGGCGCCGCGCTCGATCTTCCACCGCAAGAACTACTTCTATCCGGACCTGCCGAAGGGCTACCAGATCAGCCAGTACGACATCCCGATCTGCTCGGGCGGTCGGCTCGGCGACGTGCGCATCCACCGCGCGCACCTGGAGGAGGACGCGGCGAAGCTCGTGCACGTCGGCGCGAGCGGGCGGATTCACGGCGCCGACGAGTCGGTCGTCGACTTCAACCGCGGCGGCACGCCGCTCGTCGAGATCGTCACCGAGCCCGACGTGCGCAGCGCCGCGCAGGCACGCGAGTGGCTGACGCTGCTGCGCGAGACGCTGCGCCAGCTCGGCGTCTCCGACGTGAACATGGAGGAGGGCTCGCTGCGCTGCGACGCGAACGTCTCGATCCGTCCCGCCGGCTCCGACACGCTCGGCACGAAGACCGAGCTGAAGAACATGAACTCCTTCCGCTACCTGGAGCGCGGCATCGAGGCCGAGATCGCACGCCAGACGACGATCGTCGAGGCGGGCGGTCAGGTCGAGCAGGAGACGCTGCACTACGACGTCGTCACCGGCGCGATCTCCTCGCTGCGCTCCAAGGAGGAGGCGCACGACTACCGCTACTTCCCCGAGCCCGACCTCGTCCCGATCGTCGTCGACGAGCAGATGATCGCGGCGGCGCGCGCCGAGCTGCCGGAGCTGCCGGCGCAACGGGCCGAGCGCTACGAGCGCGAGCTGGGGCTGTCGGCCGACAGCGCCCGCCAGCTCGCCTTCCGCGCCGACCTCGCGGCCTACTTCGAGCAGGCGCTCGCCAGCGATGGCGAGCACCCGCAGACGCTCGCGAACTGGGTCACCGGCGAGCTGGTCGCGCGCGTCGGCGACGGCGATCCCGCCGCGAGCAGGGTCGAGCCGGCTGCGCTCGCCAGGCTCGTCGCGCTGCTGCGCGCCAAGTCGGTCACGCCGGGCGCCGCCAAGCAGGTGCTCGACACGCTCGTCGCACAGGGTGGAGATCCCGAGGCGATCGTCGAGGCGGAGGGCCTTGCCGCGCTCGGCGGCGGCGACGAGCTGGCCGAGGTCGTGCAGCGCGCACTGGACGCGGATCCCGACGCGGTCGAGAAGCTGAAGGCCGGCAACATGAAGGCGATCGGCCCGATCGTCGGCTTCGTCATGCGCGAGACGAAGGGCCGCGCCGACGGTGGCGAGGTGACGCGCCTCGTGCGCGAGCAGCTGGGGCTGTAGCCCGACGGTTCCCAGTTGCACCACAACTTGGATCCGTTCTAGGTTGTGACGTCACCGGTTAGGGGGAAGCCGTGAAGAGCAAGGTCGCACTGGCGCTGCTGGTGCTCGCATCGTTGATCGTCGTCGTGAGTGGCTGCGGGGGATCGCAGGAAGAAGGATTGGCGTCCAGCAGCACGCCGACGACGCCGAGAGGGACCAGAAACGGGAAGCCGCCAAGGACGGATCCGAACAAGGGCTGCGACGCGCAGGGCGTCAACTCGACGCAGCTCTACCCCGGCGCCTGCACCGAACAGGGCGTCCACTACGTCGTCGCCAACTACGGCGGCGTCGTGAGACTGAGAACGCTCGCGGTCACGATCATCAGCGTCGGCGTCGCACCCGGCTACCAGGGCCCCAGACCGGTCGCGCCGCGCTACGACGCCTTCCTCCGCGTCAAGCTCCAGGTCGAGAACCGCGACAAGGTGCCGCACCGCTTCGGCTTCGGCCAGACGATGCTCGGCATCGGGGCGGACAACTACCTCGAGCGCACCGACATCGAGAGGTCCGTCCATCCGGAAGCGATCGCGCGCTCGAACGGCGGCACGGTCGGTCCGGGCGACACGCTGACCGGCGACGTCGTCTTCGACATAACGGAAGCGGACTATCAGCAGCTGCAGCAGAAGGGCCGCTTCTTCATATGGAACTTCGGCGACAGAGCGGCGCCGCAGCTGAGAAGAGGGATCCAGGTCGGACAGATCCGCCTCTACGCCGCCGAACAAGGCGGGCGGCAGCAGCAGGCCGGCTGAGAGCCTGGACGCGCGGGGTACGCTGGATGGAGCACCCACGCGTCGAGGAGGCTTCGAGATGTCCCGACTGATCCGCATGGACGGCAGCGGCCACACGACCCTCGCGGAGTGGACGGCCGACGACCCGGCGTCCGTGGAGGCGGCCGTGGCGGCGTTCCGCGCCGAGCTGGACCAGGGCTCGATCGCGATGGTCACGCGCGGCCCCGGTCACGCCGAGCACGTGCGCGAGCTGCCGCTCGACGAGCAGCTCGTGATCATGCGCCGCCCGATCGCCGGCGGGTAGGGGGGTCCATGTCGGCCGCCGGCGCGCTGCCCGAGCTGGCGAGCGTCTACTGGCGCCCGCGCATGACGGCCGAGCGGCTGCGCAAGCGCGAGCGCCTGTGGACGCTCACGACGCTCGCGCACGTCGTGCCGTTCGTCGCCGTCGCGATCGGGATGCTGCTGCTGTCGCCGCTGGCGGCGCCGGTCTCGCTGGCGGCGCTCGCGCACGCGTGGCTGATCCCGGAGCTGTACGCGCGCCGCGGCGCGACCGTCACGCGCTCGCTCGCGCGCGCCGAGGAGGGCCCCGAGCGCGTCTCGCTCGGGCTGCTCGGCGACCTCGTCGACCACGACGCGCGCGAGCTGCACGCGCGCACCGGCCTCGTCCCCGAGCGCGGTCGGCTCGGCACGTGGCTCGTGGGGGAGGCGGGCGCGCTGCTGGTCGGCGAGCGCCGCGTCTCGTGCTGGTGCGTGAGAGCGACCGACCCGGAGGACGCGCGGCTGCCCTCGGGCGACCGCGTCGCGCACCTGCTGCTCGCGCTGCGCAGCGACGAGGAGGGCTTCGCGACGGTCGCGAACCTCGCCTTCAGCGGCGCGCGCTGGCGCGTGCGCCGGCGGCTGCCGAAGCGCCAGCGCGCCGCGCTCGACGCGCTGGCGTGAGCGCTACGCTTCCGTCATGTCCTCCTTCCAGGGCGCCGAGAAGCCCGAGAAGCCCTCGCTGCTCAAGCGCGCGCTCGCGCTGCTGATCCTGGCCGTCGTGGTCGTGCTGGTGGC
>JBQCIQ010000190.1:0-41874 GCA_051953595.1 Conexibacter sp.
TCGGCGCGCTCGCGCCGGTCGGTGCGCGCCCGCTGTCGGCCGCCCGCTCCGCGCTGCTGCCGCCGCCGCAGCCGGCCAGCCCCGTCGCAGCGGCCACGAGCGCGAGCAGGACGACGGCGCTGCGGCGACGCGCGGAGGCCATGCGCCGCCACGCTAGCCGAGGCCGTGCGCGTGCGCGCCGGCTCGGCGGCGCGCGCGGGAGCCGGCGCGCGGCCCGCAGGCGAAGGAATAGGTTCCGCGCATGCGCGCCATCCAGATCGCCGAGCTGAGCGGGCCTGACGGCGCGCTGCGCTACGTCGAGCTGCCCGACCCGGAGCCGACGCATCCGCTCTCGCCGCCCGGCGAGGAGGCCGTCGTCGTCGACGTGTACGCCGCCGGCGTCTCGTTCCCCGAGGTGCTGCAGACGCGCGGCGAGTACCAGATCAGACCGCCGCTGCCGTTCGTCCCCGGCAGCGAGGTCGGCGGAACGGTGCGCAGCGCCCCGGCCGGCTCCGGCCTGCAGCCAGGCGACCGCGTCGCCGCCTTCACCGCGCTCGGCGCGTTCGCCGAGATCGCGACCGCTCCCGCCTCGTTCACCTTCAAGCTGCCCGAACGGCTCGACTGCGCGCAGGGCGCCGGCCTGATCCTCAACTACCACACCGCGTACTTCGCGCTGAAGACGCGCGGCCGCCTCGCCGAGGACGAGTGGGTGCTCGTGCACGGCGCCGCCGGCGGTGTCGGCACGGCCGCGCTGCAGGTCGCGCGCGGGCTGGGCGCGCGCACGATCGCGGTCGTCTCGACCGAGGCGAAGGCGCGCATCGCGCAGGAGGCCGGCGCCGATCACGTCGTGCGCTCCGACGGCGCTTGGAAGGACGAGGCGAAGGAGCTGAGCGGCGGCGGCGTGCACGTCGTGCTCGACCCGGTCGGTGGCGAGCGCTTCACCGACAGCCTGCGCTCGCTGCGCGAGGGCGGTCGCCTCGTCGTCGTCGGCTTCACCGGCGGGTCGATCCCCGAGGTGAGAGTGAACCGGCTGCTGCTCGCCAACCTCGAGGTGATCGGCGCCGGCTGGGGCGCGTACGCGCTGGGCAAGCCCGACTACGTGCGCGAGGTCGGCGCCGCGCTCGACCGGCTGATCGAACGCGAGTACGTCTGCCCGCTGATAGGGGCGCGCTTCGACTTCGAGGACGCCGCGAGCGCGCTGCGCTGCATCGACGGGCGCCAGGCGACCGGCAAGATCGTGCTGGACGTGCGAGCGCAAGAAGGGTAGAGCTGGCGCATGGACCTCACGTTCAACGCGGGGGAGTCCGCCTTCCGCGACGAGCTGCGCGCGTGGCTCGCCGCGAATCCGGCCGGCTCGCCGCCGCAGCACGACGAGGACGCGCACTACCGCTGGCGGCAGGACTGGCAGCGCCGGCTCGCCGACGGCGGCTGGGCCGCGGTGCACTGGCCCGTCGAGCACGGCGGGCGCGGCGCGACGCTGACGCAGTCGGCGATCTTCTACGAGGAGCTGGCGGCCGCCGGCGCGCCGCTGCCGGCGAACGTCCTGGGCCTGCTGCTGGCCGGCCCGACGATCATGACGTGGGGCACGCCCGAGCAGCAGGAGCGCCACCTCGTCCCGATCCTCACCGCCGAGGAGATCTGGTGCCAGGGCTTCAGCGAGCCCGACGCCGGCAGCGACCTCGCCGCCGTGAAGACGCGCGCGGTGAAGGACGGCGACGAGTGGGTCGTCACCGGCCAGAAGGTGTGGACCTCGATGGCGCAGTACGCGAAGTGGTGCATGCTCGTGGCGCGCACCGACGCGGACGCGCCGAAGAAGCACCAGGGCTTGACGTACTTCCTGATGGACATGGAGCAGGACGGCGTCGAGGTCGTCCCCTTGAAGCAGATCACCGGCGAGTCGGAGTTCAACGAGCTGTTCCTCGACGGCGCGCGCGTGCCGGAGGCGAACGTGCTCGGCGGCGTCGGCAACGGCTGGAAGGTCGCGCTCACGACGCTGATGAACGAGCGCTCCGGGCTCGCGTTCTTCCTGCAGGTGCGGATGCGGCAGCTGCTCGATCAGCTGATCGGCGAAGCGTCGGCGCGCGGGCTGCTCGACGACCCCGTCGTGGCGGACAGGCTCGGCGAGCTGCACCTGCGCTGCGAGGTGCTGCGGCTGACCGCCTACCGCGGCCTGACGGCGATCGAGACGTACGGCCAGCCGGGCCCGGAGGGGTCGCTGACGAAGTGGATGTGGTCGGAGACGAACCAGCAGTTGACGCAGCTCGCGGCCGACCTGCTCGGGCCCGAGGCGTTGACGAACGGCGCGCCGTGGGCGTTCGAGCTGCTGCGGGCGCGCGGCAACTCGATCGAGGGCGGGACGACCGAGATCCTCAAGAACATCGTCGCCGAGCGGGTGCTCGGGCTCCCGCGGCTGAAGTGAGGCGCGTCTCGTGCACTTCGACCTGACCGAGGACCAGAAGGAGATCAAGCGCGTCGCGCGCGAGCTGCTGGCCGCGCGCTCCTCGTGGGCGCGCGTGCGCGAGGCGGCCGAGGCCGGCGCCCGCTACGACGACGCGCTGTGGGACGAGCTGCGCTCGCTCGGCTGGCCGGGGATCGCGGTCGCGGAGGAGCACGGCGGCCAGGGGCTCGGCGCGGTCGAGCTGGCGGTGCTGCTGGAGGAGCTGGGCTACGCGTGCGCGGCGACGCCGTTCCTGTCGACCGCGGCGGCGGCCGCCGCGATTCAGGCGTGCGGCTCGGACGCGCAGCGGGCCCGTTGGCTGCCGGCGCTGGCGAGCGGCGAGGCGACGGCCGGGATCGGCACGCGCGCGCTGTGCGCCGACGGGGTCGGCGCCGACGTGCTCGTGCTGCTGGAGCGCCCGTCCGGCGAGGCGATGCTGGTGAGCGGCGCGGAGTGCGCACCGCTGGAGACGATCGATCCGACGCGCCGCTACGCGACCGTCAGCAACGGCCATGGCGAGCCGCTGGGGGCCGGCGGCGCCGGCGCGGTGGCGGCCGGCGACCGAATCCGCGCGGCTGTGGCCGCCGAGGTCGTCGGCGTCGCGCAGCGCGCGCTGGAGATGACGCTCGCGTATGTGAAGGAGCGCAGGCAGTTCGGCGTCCCGGTCGGGGCGTTCCAGGCGGTCCAGCACCGCTGCGCGCAGATGCTGCTCGACGTCGAGTCGGCGCGCTCGACCGCGCTGTTCGCCGCGTGGGCGGCCGACGCGGCGCCAGAGCGCCTGCCGGAGGCGGCGGCCTTGGCGTCAGCCGCCGCGGCCGACGGCGGCCGCTCCGTCACGGCCAGCGCGATCCAAGCGCACGGCGGCATCGGCTTCACGTGGGAGGCCGACGTCCACTGGCTCTACAAGCGCGCCCAGCTCGACGCCGCCCTGCTCGGCGGCGCCCGCCAGCACCGCGCCCGCCTCGCCTCGCTCGCTGCGGCGCGGGTGACCTGAAGGAATTTCCTAAGCAAGGTCGTAAAATTGCTAAGAATCGAACTTCTTAGCAGATTTGCGCTCCTTTTCTGACATCGGTCAAACGCTCGCCGGCATCCCTTCGGAGCTGGTTCGGCTGCTCGCGAGCATCGAATACGGACGTGGCCGCGAAGACCTCTTCCGCGCGCAGGCGCCACAGGTGCTGGAGCGCCTGGCCGCACGCACGCGCTTCGACTCGATCACCGCGTCGAGCGCGATCGAGAACGTTGTCGTCGACGATGACCGCGCGCTCAAGCTGCTGCGTGAGCCATCGACCGACGGGCCGTATCGCGATCGCAGCGAGGCGGAGCTCGCCGGCTACCGCGACGCCACCGACGAACTGCTGCGAAAGGAGCACGAGCCGCTGACAGTTCCGCTCGTCCTGCATGTCCACCGCCTGCTGATGCGTCATACGGGCGACCCCCTCGCCGGCAAGCTGAAGACCTCCGACAACGTCATCGGCGACCTCAGGCCTGAAGGGCGGGTGACGGTCGTCTTCAAGCCGGTGCCAGCCGGCCCCCAGACCGAGCGCCAGCTCGCGGAGCTGGTCGAGCGCTACGAGGAGGCGCTTGCGCACGACCGAATCGCGCCCCTGCTGCTGCTCGCGGCGCTCGTGCTCGACTTCCTCGCGATCCACCCGTTCCAGGACGGCAACGGCCGCGTGGCGCGCTTGCTGACGGCAAACGAGCTGCTGCGCCACGGCTACGGCGTCGTGCGCTTCGTCTCGATCGAGCAGCGCGTCTTCGAGTCCAAGAACAGTTACTACGCCGCGCTCCGCGCGAGCCAGACCGGCTGGCACGAGGGGCGGCACGACCTTTGGCCGTGGACCGGCTACCTGCTGCGCGTGCTCGCCGACGCCTACGAGGACTTCGCGCGGCGAGTCGCCGCGGGCACCGAGCTTGTCGGCACGACGAAGGAGGAGCAGGCGCGCAATTACATCCTCACGCAGGCGCCGCGCAGCTTCCGCTTCGCGCAGATCGCCGACGCGCTTCCGGACATCAGTCAGGCGACGATTCGCAACGCGCTCGACGGGCTGAAGAGCGACGGTGTCCTTTCGGTCGGCCGAGGCCGCAGCGCCAGCTGGACGCGCACCGACCAGGCGGCGCACAGAGCGCGCGCGGCGGATTAGATTCGCCGCGTGCTGATCGAGTCGCCGCTGACGGGCGTCGTCGCCGAGGTGCTTGCGGAGGAGGGCGCGGGGGTGCGCGCGGGGGCGGCGGTGCTCGTGGTGGAGGCGATGAAGATGCACCACGAGGTGGTCGCGCCGGCGGCGGGCGTGGTGCGCGAGCTGGCGGTCGCGGTCGGCGAGCAGGTCGCGGAGGGGCAGCGGCTGTTCCGCGTCGAGGCGGCCGAGGTGGAGCCCACCGAGGCGGACGTCGCGGCGGTCGACGACGAGCACGCGATCCGCCCCGACCTCGCGACCGTGCTGGAGCGGCGGCGGCGCGCCAGCGACGACGACGCGCGGCCCGAAGCGGTCGCGAAGCGCCACGCCACCGGCCTGCGCACCGCGCGCGAGAACGTCGCCGACCTGTGCGACGCCGGCTCCTTCAACGAGTACGGCGCGCTCACGCTCGCCGCCCAGCGCGCGCGGCGCTCCGAGCAGGAGCTGATCGAGAAGACGCCCGGCGACGGGATCGTGACCGGCGTCGGGACGGTCGGCGGCGCGCGCACCGCGGTCCTCGCCTACGACTACACGGTCCTCGCCGGCACGCAGGGGATCCGCAACCACAGAAAGACCGACCGCCTGCTGGAGCTGGCCGAGCGCCACCGCCTGCCGGTCGTGCTGTTCGCCGAGGGCGGCGGCGGGCGACCGGGCGACACCGACTCCTCGGAGCTGTTCCACCTCGTCGTGCCGAGCTTCCACACGTTCGCGCGGCTGTCCGCGCTCGTGCCGCGGATCGGGATCGTGTCCGGCCGCTGCTTCGCGGGCAACGCCGCGCTGCTCGGCTGCTGCGACGTCGTGATCGCGACGCCGGAGGCGAGCGTCGGGATGGGCGGGCCGGCGATGATCGAGGGCGGCGGCTTGGGCTCCTACACGCCCGAGGAGGTCGGGCCGGTGAGCGTGCAGGAGCCCAACGGGGTGATTGACGTCCTCGCGCAAGACGAGGCGGAGGCGGTCGACGTCGCCAAGCGCGTGCTCTCCTACCTGCGCGCGGAGCACGCGAGCGACTGGAGCTGCGCCGACCAGGCGCTGCTGCGCGGCGCCGTCCCCGCCGACCCCAGGCGCGTCCACGACGCCCGCGCGCTGCTGCGGACGCTCGCTGACGACGACAGCGTCCTGGAGCTGCGCCCGCGCTTCGGGCGCACCGTCATCACCGCGTTCGCGCGCGTCGAGGGCCGGCCGCTCGGCGTGATCGCGAACGACCCCGCGCACTTAGCCGGAGCGCTCGACGCCGACGGCTCCGACAAGGCCGCGCGCTTCATGCAGCTGTGCGACGCGTTCGGGCTGCCGCTGCTGAGCCTCGTCGACACGCCCGGCTTCATGGTCGGTCCCGACTCCGAGCAGACGGCCGCGGTGCGCCACACGTCGCGCATGTTCCTGACCGCCGCGACGCTGACCGTGCCGTTCCTGTGCGTGATCGTGCGGCGCGCGTTCGGGCTCGGCGCGCAGGCGATGGCGGGCGGCTCGCTGCACGCGCCGGCGATCACGCTCGCGTGGCCGAGCGGCGAGCTGGGCGCGATGGGCGTCGAGGGCGCCGTGCGGCTCGCGCTCAGAAACGAGCTGGCCGCGATCGACGACGAGGCCGAGCGCGAGCAGCGCGTGAAGGACCTCGTCGCGGCGGTGCGCGCCAACAGCAGCGCGCTCAACGCGGCGACGTACTTCGAGCTGGACGACGTGATCGACCCGGCCGACACGCGCGCGCGGCTCGTGCAGACGCTGGAGGCGACGCCGGTCCCGCCGCCCGACCCGGCGACCGGCCGGCGGCGCACGATGGTCGACGCGTGGTAAGCGCCGCGCTCAGGCGGCTTCGGCGCGCGCTCGCTCGACCGCGTCGCGGTAGGCCGCCTGCCAGCGCGCCGCGCCCGCGCTGATCGTCTGCCCCTGCGCCCACGCGCGCGCCCGCTCCATCAACGCGCGGCGACGGTCCACCTCGACGATCAGCGCTTCGAGCAGCGGCAGCCACTCGTCGTCGCGCGCGAGCAGGCCGCCCTGCTCCTCCCCCATCCCCGCGTACGGACCGACCGGCGAGGCGACCCACATCGCCCCCGCCGCCGCGTACTCCTTCAGCTTCACGTTCGAGCGCGCGCGGTTGAATGGCGTGTCGCGCAGCGGCGCGAGCCCGATGTCGAACTCCGACTCGACGGCGACCAGGTCGTCGATCTTGACTTCGTCGACGAACGTGTAGCGGTGCTCGCTGCGGAGCCTCATGTCGACGCCGATCGCGACGACGCGCACGCCGTCGTGGCGCTCCAGCAGCCGTTCGAGCATCGCCGCGAACCTCATCCGCTTCAGGTCCGGTTCGTGCTCGCCGGCGGCGGTGAGGCCGATCACGACGCCCTGGTGGCGCTTGCGCGGGCGGCGCAGGTCCTCGGGCGCGAGGTAGTTCTCGACCGCGAGCACGTGCTCGACGCCGCGTTCGCGGTAGATCGCAGCCAGGTGCTCGTTCGTCGTCGTCAGGAGGTGGGCGGTGCGGGCTGCTTCCAGCGCCTGCTTGGCGTGGCGCCTGATGCCGCGCCGGCCGCCGTGCCGGTGCCACGCTTCGCTGCCGCGCGTGACGGCGCCGATGTCGTCGTCGGTGTCCCACACGACCGCGATCCCGGCGCGCCGCATGCGCGCGATCACCTCCAGCCCCTCCTCGTCGTGGCTCTGCTGGATGTGCATCAGGTCCCAGGGCGGAACGGCGCCGCGCTCGGCGGCCCTGAACGTGGGATCGCCGGGCCAGTGGACCGTGTGCCCGCGCCGCGCCATCTCCAGCAGCGGCACGATCACGCGGTAGTGGCCGTTCGCGGTCCTCGTCGCGCCGCATGCCAGCCGCAGCGTCCGTCCGGTTCGTGTCCCCCCACGCGCCAATGCGATCCCCCTGGGCCGCGATCTTCCCACAAACGGTGGAATCTCCGCCGGCACTACGACCGCCGCCGACTCGCGTTGATTTCGACCGTGCCGCGTGATTGGGTGCGCGCCAACTTCGACCGAGAGGAACCGCCCAGCATGAAGCCACGCCGCATCGCTCTGGCCGGCACCGGAGGGGTCGCCGCGCTTGTCTCCGCGCTCGCGCTCGCCCCCGGAGCGACCGCCGATCCGACCGCGCTCGCCGCCGCGAGCTGCACGCCGGTGTCGAACATCGAGGCGATCATCGACGACTCCGGGTCGATGGTCGCGACCGACGCCAACAAGCTGCGCGTCTCCGCGCTCGAGCTGCTGATCGATACGCCCGGCAACGAGAAGATCACGCTGGGCGCCGTCGAGTTCGGCGGCTCCTTCGGCTTCGCGGGCGAGCCCCCGGCGGCCGACACGGTCTTCCCGCCGGAGGCGATCGGCCCGAACGCCGCCGCGATGAAGAGCGCGCTGCAGGCGAGAATCGACGCCGACAACGGGGCGACCGACTACAACGCCGCGTTCGACCGCGCGAGAGCGGACAACCCGAACGCGAAGGCGCGCATCTTCCTGACCGACGGCGGCCACAACGTCGACACGTACAACAACGGCCACCAGGGTGGCCCGCCGACGTACGTGATCGGCTTCAGCTCCGCGACGAGCGGCGAGGACGGCCAGCGCCTGCAGCAGATCGCGTCCGACACGGGCGGCAGATACTTCCCGCAGACCGACTCGACCAACTTGCAGAGCGTCATGAACGAGATCGGCACGACGCTCACCTGCCAGTCGCCGCCGAAGACGTTCACGAGCAGCTTCACGAGAGCCGGCCAGGCGAGAAGGCTCACCGTGCCGCTCGCCGGCAAGGCGAAGTCGGCGCAGCTGACGCTGTCGTGGTCGAGCCCGCTCGATCGGTTCACGATCGGCCAGTTGCAGATCGTCAAGCGCGGCAAGGTCGTCGCGGTCGCCGCGCGCAAGCGCCACCTGAGCGTCACGATGCGCAGAGGCTCCACCTTCCTCGTCGTGAAGGTCGGCAACCTCACGCGCGGCAAGCTGCGCTTCAAGGTGCGTGCGACGAGCATCGGCTCGGGCGCGCCGAGCGTGAGACTGACGACGCAGGTCACGCAGAGCCGGCGGAGATAGCCACCGCGGTGCGAGGCGTCGCCTCCCCCTCGGGGGCGGCGCCGCGCGCCTGCACCCGTCCGAGCGACGGCCGCGACGGCGGCGACGCGGACGGTGCGCGAGCCGGACGCTACGCGCGCGGCGCGTAGCGGTGGTGCAGCAGCAGCGGGTTGCCGTCCGGGTCCTCGAAGAACGCCATGTGGCAGACGCCGGTGTCCATCGTGTCGGCAGCGAAGGCGACGCCGCGCGCCTCCAAGTCGGCGCGGGCCGCGGCGACGTCGTCGACGTGCAGCGCGATCGCGCCGCCGAGCGGTTTGAACTCGCGCCCGATCGCGGCCGAGTCGAGGATCTGCAGCGTCAGGCTCCCGGTCTCGAACTCGCCGCCGGGCATCCGCTCGTAGCGCGCGCTGCAGGTCAGCCCGAGCACGTCGCCGTAGAAGGCGGCCGCGCGCTCGAAGTCCTGGGTGGGGACGAAGAGGAAGTCGACGCCGGTGACGTGGGTCGCGGCCGAGGTGTTCATGGCAGGCGGGCTCCTGAGTCGAGGGGGAACGCCCATCGTAAGGACTCCAAATATGAGAGCATCGGAGCCGTTCCCGAGCCGCTGCTCATTCCCGGCGCCCAGCATCCGCACGCGTTCGCCGCGCTGCGCTCGATCGCGGGGCGGGCAGGGCGGTTGCAGGGCGCGGTCGCGTTCGTGACAGCGTCCGCCGTCGCGCTTGTCGAGCAGCTGCGCTCCGAGCAGCCGTCGCTCGCGATCGAGCTGGTGGCGCGCGGTGCGCCGATCACCGAGCCGGCCGCCTTGATGCGCCTGACGGAGCTTGAGGTGGCGGTCTCGGTCGTGATCGGCACCCGCGCGGCGCGCTTCCATCCGAAGCTGTGGCTGGGGCTCGGCCCCGATGGCCTCGATGTGCTGTCGGGGTCGGGCAACCTGACCGCCGGTGGCATGCGGGACAACGACGAGCAGTTCGAGCTGCTGCGCGTCCCAGCGGACGCGAGTGCGGCGATCGCCGCGCACGAGGCCCGCTTCGCCCGGCTCGTCGAGCAGGCCGTGCCACTCAGCGCCGTCGTCGGGTCCCGCTACTGGAGGATCTGGCAGCAGCAGCTCGACACGCGCCGGCGCTTGGGCGAGCAGCAGCAGGCGCTCGACGACGCGCTCGCGCGCAACGCGGACGCCGAGGTGGCGGTGGAGGCGCTCTACCACGACCTCGTCGCGCTCTACGAGCGCACGAAGGAGGAGGTCGAGATCGTCGCGAGCGACGGGAGCACGCGCCCGTACGTGGCGAGTTACTTCAAGCGAGCGATCGACCAGAGCCGCGGCGACGGCTCACCGGTGGCGGTGGTTGCGCGCATGGTGAAGTCGCCGACCGAGGGGTTCCACCACCTCGCGGCGGCGCGCCGCCCGGACCTCATGGTCGAGAGCCTGGTGATCGACCGCTCAAAGCCATACCACCACCTGTTCCTGCCGAACACGGTCGCCGCCGCGCAGGCGAACCTCAACCGGTACGCCGCACAGGTGGAGGGCGAGAGCTGACGACACCACATCGCCACGGCGCCTCCGGGCAACGCCTACAATGCCCCCTGCTGCCCTCCTAGCTCAGCTGGTAGAGCACTTCCATGGTAAGGAAGGGGTCGCGGGTTCGAGTCCCGCGGAGGGCTCTCGTGGAAGCCCGACTCGGGAGCAAGCGGCCGAGCCGCTGGCGACGGCGCGAGCGAACGTGCGCACCCGCCCGACGTGAAGCGAACGGGCGAACGGGGAGTTCTCGTTCAGGCAGCGTGCGCCAGCTCGCGCATCCGGCCAAGCGGATGCCGGCCGACGTGCGTGGCGACCGCATACGGCTCGCGCTCGCGACCATGCGCGCGCCACTGCACGAGCACCGGCGTCGAGCCGCGCACACCGTCGAGCCAGTGCAGCAACGGGTTGTGCCGGCGCGGGACCATCAGGATCTCGTGGTCGGTCGTCACGAGCACGACCGCCTTGCGCTCGTCGTGGAGCAGCTCCCACGCGGCTTCGTCGGCCCACGCCTGGTCGCCCGGCAGGAACGACACGTCGTCCGGATAGCCGAGGTCGTCGTCCGCCAGCGCGGCGCGCGTGAACAGCTCATGCGTCTTGTCCTGTACGTCGGTCATCGCGTGGACTCCCACTCGCGAACGATATCGGCCCATGACCCGCGGCACGTGAGGATCGCAGCGTGCAGCGCGTCGTTCACCGGCCCGTGCGTCACCGTAGGCGGCTGCTTCTCCTCCCCGTCGTACCGGTGCTCGTGGTGCTCCTCCGGATCGTGCGCGTTGTCGAACACGCGCACGGTGTGCCAGCGCCCGTCGCGACGTGCCAGTAGCACGACGGCGTACTCCACCGGATGCGTGCTCGACCGCGTGATGCGGATGCGCACGTCGCGGTCTGGACGCTCCTCCCGGCTTCGATCTTTGGGACTCACAGCAGCCATGAAAGCCCGCCGCTCGGACTGACCACATCTATCTGTGCAGCCTCTACAGCCGAGGAACGGCTGACGCCGCCTCCTCGCCGCCGCGCCCGGCCGCCTGTGCGGCGGCGCCGAAGTGCAGGACGCGGCCGCCGAAGGCGATCGCGCAGGCGGCGAACCAGGCCCAGCCGAGCGCGAGGCCGCCGAGCACGTCGGTGAGCCAGTGGACGTCGAGCAGGACGCGGCTGGCCGCGACGCCGACCGCGATGCCGACGGCGGCGCCGGCGAGCGCGGGCCAGGCGCGGCGGCCCCACCAGCGGCCGGCGACGAGCGCGAAGGCCGCCCACGCGGCGGCGGCGGTGGAGGTGTGGCCGCTGGGAAACGACGGGCCGAGCGTCGCGGCCACCGGCTCCAGCGCGGGACGGGCGCGGTCGACGAGCTGCTTGATCGTCTCGGTCAGCAGCTTGTCGCCGAGCAGCACGGCGAGCAGGAACAGCACGACCCAGCGGCTGCGCGTGCGGGCGATCTCGAACAGCGCGACCGCGACCGCGACGACGACCACGGTCCACGTCTCGCCCAGATCGGTGACGAGCGTCAGGCCGTCGTGCGACCACGCGCTCGCGTGGCGGTCGCCCCACTCCGCGACGCTGCTGTCGAGCCCCGCGAGCGCGTGCGTGCTGCGCACCGCGACGGCCAGCACGGCGAGCACCGCGCCGCCGCCGAGCAGCGCCGCGAGCGCCAGCGTGAGCGCGAGGCCCGTCGCCTTCTCGGGGTCGAGGCGCGCCGCGCGCAGCGCACGCCGCCGGCCGGCCCCGTCGCCGGCGTGCCGGCCGGCCTCGAGCGCCACCTCGACGACGGGCGGCGCCGACTCGCGATGCGGGTAGCGCCGCGTCAGGAAGGCGGCCAGGAAGCCCGACAGCACGGCGATCAGGAGGAGCAGCAAGAGCGGCATTCGGCGCTTGCTATGCCCCCGATCGGGGAAGTGCTCACGCCTGTGAGCGTCAGCGCACGACTGCACGGGGCGTCATCGAGCACCGCATCGCGGGAAGCGGATCGGCGCACCGTCCCCGCGCTCGTCGCGCGCCCGGGCGGAGCGGCGGAGCGCTTCGCCGGCGTGCTCGGCTCCCGCCACCCCGCCCTCGTCTTCTTCATCGCGCTGCTCGGCGGCTTCCTGCTGCTGGCGGGGGCCTCGATCCTGCTCGGCCTGTTCGTCGTGCACGTGCTCGCGAGCCACAGCGCGCTCGGCCTCGCCGGCACCGACGAGAGCTTCAACGAGACGCTTGCCCGTCACCGTGACGGCACGCTCACCACGCTCTCCGAGATCGGCTCGCAGGTCGGGGGCGCGCCGGTCCTGCCGATCCTCGTCGGCCTGATCGCCATCGCGTGCGCGTTCGCCCGCCGCTGGCTCGTCGCGGCCTTCGCCATCTTCGTGCTGGCATCGGAGTCGGCGACCTACCGCGTCACGACGCTGCTCGTCCCGCGCCACCGCCCGACGGTGCACCGGCTGGAGGGCCTGCCGGTCGACGCCAGCTATCCGTCCGGGCACACCGCCGCCTCGGTGGCCGTCTACTCGGGCCTCGTGCTGCTGCTCACCTCCCGCTTCACGAGCAGCCTCTCGAAGGCGCTGGCCTGGACGTGCGCGATCCTGCTGACGACGTTCGTCGCGCTCTCGCGCATGTACCGCGGCATGCATCATCCGCTCGACGTCGCCGGCGGCGTGCTCGTCGGCATCGGCGCGATCCTGCTGCTGCTGTTCGCCTGCCGCGCCGCCGGCGCGGCCGCGGAAAGGCGCTCGCGCGCATGAGGCTGGCGGTCGTCGCGCATGCCGGCAAGACGTTCGGCGGCGGGCTCCCGGAGCTGCGGCGGACGCTCAAGGACAACGGCGTCGCCGACCCGCTGTGGATCGAGGTGCCGAAGAGCAAGCGGGCGCCGAGCGCCGTCGCGCGAGCCGTCGAGGAAGGCGCCGAGCTGATCCTCGCGTGGGGCGGCGACGGGATGGTGCAGCGCTGCGTCGACGCGTTGAAGGACACGCAGATCCCGCTCGCGATCGTCCCCGCCGGCACCTCCAACCTGTTCGCGACCAACCTCGGCATCGAGCGCGACATCGCGCAGGCGGTGCAGGTCGCCCTGCTGGGCGACCGCCGCCGACTCGACGTCGGCTGCTTCAACGGCGAGCGCTTCGCGGTGATGGCCGGCGCCGGCTTCGACGCGGCGATGCTCAAGGGCGCCGACGACCTCAAGGACCGCCTCGGCCGCGCGGCCTACGTGCTCGGCGGCGCCGCCAACCTGAAGGCGTCGAGCTTCGAGGCGAAGATCAAGATCGACGGCTCGCGCTGGTACAAGGGGCCTGCGAGCTGCATCCTGCTCGGCAACGTGGGCGAGCTGTTCGGCGGCATCGAGGTGTTCGCCGACGCGCAGCCCGACGATGGCCTGCTCGACGTCGGCGTGCTCACCTCCGAGGGGCCGGTGCAGCTCGCGCGCGCGGTCGCGCGCACGGCGCTCGGCGACGTGCGGAAGTCGCCGTTCGTGCGCGTCACGCAGGCGCGCTCGGTGCGCGTCAAGCTCGACCGCAAGGTCCGCTACGAGCTCGACGGCGGCGACCGCACGAAGGTCAAGTCGTTCAAGGTCGACGTCGACGCCGGGGCGATCACGGTCTGCGTCCCGCGCGCGGCACGAGGAGGGAGTGGAGCGCGATGAGGACGCACGCGGGTCTTGGATACGGAAGCCTTCGCGGCGAGGTGCGGCGCAAGGGCGACGCGACGGCGAACGCGCCGTGGCTCGGCTGGCTCGCGCGCTTCGGGCTCGTCGCGCGCGGCGTCGTCTACCTGGTCGTCGGCGTGCTGGCGCTGAAGCTGGCGCTCGGCGACGGCGGCAAGGCGACCAACCAGCAGGGCGCGCTGAAGACGATCGCCGACCGCTCGTTCGGCACGACGCTGCTGGTCCTGATGGCGATCGGCCTGGCGGGCTACGCGCTGTGGCGCCTGATCCGCGCCGCGGTCGGTCACGGCGCCGAGCAGCGCGACAGCGGGTCCGACCGCGTCGCGGCGCTCGCGAGCGGGAGCGCCTACGCGATCGTCTGCGTGACGGCGGTGAAGATCCTCGCCGGCGCGAGAACCGGCTCGGGAACGCCGAAGGAGGCGACGGCGGGCGTTCTCGGATGGTCGGGCGGAACCGTGCTCGTCGCGATCGCGGGCGTCGTCCTGATCGGCGTCGCGATCTATCAGGCGTACAAGGGCCTCGCGCGGAAGTTCCTCGACGACGCGAAGACCGGCGAGATGGGTCCGGGGGTGCGCAAGGGCTACACCGCGCTCGGCGTCTTCGGCCACGTCGCGCGGGCGGTCGTGTTCGCGCTGATCGGCTACGGGCTGATCAAGGCCGCGATCAACTACGACCCGCACAGAGCGGTCGGACTCGACGGCGCGCTGCGCAATCTCGCGAACGCCTCGTACGGGCCCGCGCTGCTGGGCGTCGTCGCCGCCGGACTGGTCGGGTTCGCCGCCTACTCGATCGCGGACGCCCGCTACCGCAAGGTGTGAGCCGTTAGATTGCGCCGGTGCCGCAGCTCGTCCTCGGGCCGATCTTGCGCTACGTGGACGAGCACGTGGCGACCGTCTGGGTCCAGACCGACGCGGCCTGCGAGGTCGACATCCTCGGCGTGCGCGAGCGGACGTGGCGCGTCGACGGCCTGCACTTCGCGCTCGTCGCGCTCGACGATCTGACGCCGGGCGCCGACCATCCCTATGAGGTGCGACTCGACGGCGAGCTTGTCTGGCCCGAGCCGGACGCCGCCTTCCCCGCCAGCACGATCCGCCTGCTCGACCCGCGCGGGCGGCGCGAGATCGCCTTCGGCTCCTGCCGCACGGCGCTGCCGCACGAGCCGCCCTACACGCTGCGCGCCGCCGAGCATCCGAAGGGGCAGGGGATCGACGCGCTGCGCGCCTATGCGCTGCGGGCGGCCGGCGCGGGCGGCGGCGGGACGGGCGCGCTGCCCGACATGCTGCTGATGCTCGGCGACCAGGTCTACGCGGATCAGCCCTCGCCGGCGCTCGTGCAGGCGCTCAGCGAACGTGCGCACGAGCGGCCGGCCGACGCGCCCGATGACGAGTTGGCCGACTTCGTCGACTACGCGCTCTCCTACCGGGAGGCGTGGAGTGAGCCGGCGATCCGCTGGCTGCTCTCGACGGTCCCGACGACGATGGTGTTCGACGACCACGAGATCCACGCCGAGTGGCGCATCTCGCAGGGCTGGCTCGACGAGATGAACGCCGAGCCGTGGTTCGACCGCCACATCCGCGCGGGCCTGGCGGCGTACTGGGTCTTCCAGCACATCGGCAACCTGTCGCCGGCGGAGCTGGCCGCCGGCGGTCTCTACGACGAGGTGCGCGGGACCGACGACGCCGCCGAGCTGCTTGCCGCGCGCATGGACACCGAGGGCCGGCAGACGGGCCACAGCCGCTGGAGCTACGTGCGCGAGCTGGGCGAGGCGCTGCTGGTGGTGATCGACTCGCGCGCGGGACGCCAGGTGGCGCCGGGCCGGCGCGAGCTGATCCAGGACGAGGAGTGGCAGTGGGTCGCCGAGCAGGCGCGGCGGCCGGCGCGGCACCTGCTGCTGGCCAGCTCGGTGCCGTTCCTGCTGGCGCCCGGCCTGCATCACGTCGAGGCGTTCGACGAGGCGCTTGCCGAGGGTGCGTGGGGACGCGTCGGCGAGCTGCTGGGAGAGCGCCTGCGACGGCTCGCGGTGGTCGATCACTGGGCCTCGTTCCAGCGCAGCTTCCGGCGCTTCGCGGAGCTGATCGACGACGTCGCGCACGGGCGCGCGGGCGACGCGCCGGCCTCGATCGTCCTGCTGTCGGGCGACGTCCATCACTGCTACCTCGCCGAGGTCGGCTTTCCCGCGGGCAGCGGTCCGCACAGTCCGGTGTGGCAGGCGGTCTGCTCCGCGCTGCGCAAGGAGCTGAGACCGCACGAGCGCGCGGTGATCGCGTTCGGTCACGTGCGGCTCGCCGGCCGTCTGGCGCGGCGGCTCGCGCGCGCCGTCGGCGTCGCCGGCGTCCCGTTCGGCTGGCGGATCGTGGACCGCCCCGCGTACGCCAACCAGATCGGGACGCTGACGCTCGACGGCGAGCGCTCGCACGTGCGCGTCGAGGCGGTCGTGGACGGAAGCTGGCGCGAGCCGCGGCTGCACGAGGCGTTCGCGCGCGAGCTGGCGTGAACGCGCCGGCCCGGTTGACGGGCGGACGGCGCCGCGGGAGGATCGGGCGCGAAGCCCGATCCCACAGGAGAGGAGCGCAGGTGGCACGCAAGATGGCGGACTGCCGTCGCTGGCCGAGCGAGTCGAACTGCTCGCTCGTGATCATCGGCGAGGAGGACGAGGTGATCCGCGCGGCGGCCGAGCATGCGGCGTCGGTGCACGGTCACGAGGACACGCCGGAGATGCGCGAGCAGGTCAAGCAGTTCCTGGAGCCGGCCGACGAGTACAGCCCCGGCCCGCGCGCGCAGGAGCCGCTGCCCGGCTAGCGACCACGCGAGGCGGGTAGGCCGATGCCCATGTCCGCCCGCCTCGCGATCCTCGACGTCGACGGCACGCTCGTCGACTCCACCTACCACCACGCGCTCGCCTGGCAGCGCGCCTTCCGCCGGCACGACCTCGCGATCCCGATGTGGCGGATCCACCGCGAGATCGGCAAGGGCGGCGACCGGCTCGTGCCGGACCTTGCCGGCGAGGAGGTCGAGCGCGCGTCCGGCGACGCGCTGCGCGACCTCCAGCACGAGCTGTACGCCGAGCTGCTGCCCGAAATCCAGCCGCTGGAGGGCGCGCACGACCTGCTCGCCGCGCTCAAGGCGGACGGCTGGCGGATCGCGCTCGCGTCCTCAGGCCGCGCCGACGAGATCGACCGCTACCTCACGCTGCTCGACGCGCGCGACCTCCTCGACGCGGTCGTCAGCTCCGCCGACGTCGAGACGAGCAAGCCGGCGCCCGACGTGCTGCTGCTCGCGCGCGAGCAGGCCGCCCCGGACACGGACCCGAGCGACGCGCTGATGATCGGCGACGCCACGTGGGACTGCGAGGCGGCCCGCAACGCCGGCATGACGCCGGTCGGCGTCCTCTCCGGCGGCTTCAGCAAGGCGGAGCTGGAGGAGGCCGGCGCCGTCGCCGTGTTCGCGACGCTCCCGCAGCTGACGGCCGCGCGCGAGCAGCTGCTCGCCGCGACCCGCTGAAGCAGCCGGCGCGTCAGCGCCGCGCGGCCACGAGCGCGCGCAGCCGCTCGGTCGCCTCCGCGGCGACGAGCGGACGCGCGAAGTGGAAGCCCTGCGCGAGCGGGCAGCCCTGCTCGATCAGGAACAGCCGCTGCGCCTCGCTCGTGACGCCTTCGGCGACGGTCGTCATCCCGAGCGCGGCGCCAAGCTCGATGATCGCTCTCGTCATCGCCGCCGCCTGCGGATCGTCGGGCACCCCGCGCAGGAACGACTGGTCGATCTTCAGCACCTCGACCGGCACGTCGCGCAGGCGCGCCAACGACGAGTGGCCCGAGCCGAAGTCGTCGATCGCCAGCCGCACGCCCATCGCGTGCAGCGCGCGCACGACCGGGTTCGCGCGCTCGGCGTCGAGCATCGCGGCGGACTCGGTGATCTCCAGCGTCAGGCAGCGCGGCGCCAGGCCCTCGGCGCTCAGCGCCTCGCGCACGGTGGTGGGGAAGTCGGGCCGGCGCAGCTGTCGCGGCGAGACGTTCACGTGGATGTGCGCCTCCAGCCCCTCGGTGTGCCACTCGCGCAGCTGCGCGCACACCGCGTGCAGGACCCAGCCGCCGATCGCCTCGATCAGGCCGGCGTCCTCCGCCAAGGGGATGAACTCGTTCGGGCCGACGATCCCGCGCTCGGCGTCCTGCCAGCGCACCAGCGCCTCGAACGCCACCAGATCGCCCGTGGCCGGGACCACCAGCGGCTGGTAGTGGACGACGAAGTCGTCGCGCTGCAGCGCGCGCCGCAGCTTCGAGGTCAGCGACAGCCGCGCGAGCGTGTGGCGCGAGTCGCCGCCGTAGGAGGCGATCCCCCCGCGCCCCGCCTGCTTGACCTCGTACATCGCCGCGTCGGCGTGGCGCAGCAGCTGGTCGGCGTCGTTCGCGTCGTGCGGGTAGATCGAGATGCCGATCGAGGAGCCGATCTCGAACTCGGCGTCGGCGATCGAGAACGGCTCCAGCAGCGCCTGCTCGACCTGCTTGGCGACCGCCTCCGCCGCCAGCCGCGGGTCCGACTCCAGGTCGCTCAGCAGGATCAGGAACTCGTCGCCGCCCTGGCGCGCGAGCAGGTCGGTCGAGCGCACGACCCCGCGCAGCCGCACGGCGATGCGGCGCAGCAGCTCGTCGCCGGCGGCGTGGCCGAGCGAGTCGTTGACGGCCTTGAAGTCGTCGAGGTCCACGTACAGCAGCGCAACCGCGTGCCCGCTGCGGCGCGCGCGCGCCAGGCCCAGCGCCAGGTGCTCGTCGAGCAGCGCGCGGTTCGGCAGCTTCGTCAACGGGTCGTGGTAGGCGAGGAACGCGATCTGCTCCTGCGCGCGGCGGCGCTCGGTGATGTCGCTGAAGGCGGTCACGGCGCCGTAGGGGCGCGTCTCCCCCTCGCGCATCAGCGGATGGCTGGAGACCGACGTCCACACCTCGGTGCCGTCCGGGCGCACGATCTTCAGCACCACGTCGCGCTGCGCGACGCGGTTCTGCAGCGCGCGCTGGGAGGGCATCGCGTCGCGCGCGAGCAGCGCGCCGTCCTCGCTCAGGATCTGCAGCGGCCACTCGCCGGCGGCGCGGTACAGCAGCTCCTCCTCGGGCAGGCCGAGGATCCGCGTCGCGGCCGCGTTGCAGGACAGCACGCGCCCGTCGGCGCCGTAGATCAGCAGGCCCTCCTCCAGCGCGTGCACGACGCCGCGGTTGCGCTCCTCGCTCTCGGCCAGCGCGGCCTCGGCGATCCGCGTCGCGGTGACGTCGGTGATGATCCCCTGCGTCAGGTAAGGCTCGCCGTGGTCGTCGCGGATCACGGTGTCGCGCTCCCACACCCACACGACGCGGCCGTCGGCGGCGATCAGGCGGTACTCGCAGTCGAACGCCTTCTGCTCGCGGAAGGCGTAGCGCGTCTCGGCCACGACGCGCTCGCGATCGTCGGGGTGCAGCCGCTCCTCCCACAGCGCCGAGGCGCCGAGCCAGTCTCTCGCGGGGTAGCCCAGCAGCTCCTCGATCTGCGGCGAGACGTAGCGGAAGGAGCCCATCTCGTCCCAGTCGGCGATGTAGGTGACGGCGGGGATCGTCTCGATCAGCGTGCGGTAGCGGGCCTCCGCCTCCTCCAGCTCGACGGCGGAGGTCACGCGCGCGGTGACGTCGTGCAGCACGCCGATGCAGCGGCGCGCGACGCCGTCCTCGTCGTGGACCGGGGTGAGGAAGACCTCGTTCCAGAAGGGCGAGCCGTCGCGGCGGTAGTTGCGCAGCGTGACCCAGCACTCCTCGCCCTCTCGCAGCGCGGCCGCCATCTCGGCGACGGTGTCGGGGTCCGTCTCCTCGCCCTGGAGGACGTTCAGCGAGCGGCCGACGACGTCCTCGGCGCGCCAGCCGGTCAGCAGCTCGAACGCTTCGTTGACGTAGGAGACCGGCCAGCCGCCCGTCTCCGCGTCGTGGTCGGCGATCACGATGCCGTTGTTGGTGGCGGCGAGCGCGCGCTCGTGCAGGTCGAGCATCGCGGCGCCGCGGCGGTAGCGCAGGTGCAGCGCGACCTGGCTCGCGAGCGCGGCGACGTCCTCCATCAGGCGCGTGTCGGGGCGGGCGCCGGGCGCCAGCCGCAGCTCCAGGACGCCCTCGCAGGCGCCGCCGGCGACGAGCGGGACGGCGACGTCCTGTCCGTCGGCGACCGTCGCCCGCGCGAGCGCGGCGCGGCCGGCGAGGTGGTCCTCGGCCGCCACGGGGCTTGTAGCCGGCAGCTCGGCGTCGCCGAAGGCGGCGCGGGGGATCAGCGCGCCACGGTCGGCCGGCAGCTCCCAGGCGATCCCGCCGGCGGCGCCGAACAGCTCCGCGAGCACGCCCAGCGCCTCGCGCAGCAGGCCCTCGGGCGGCAGGTCGGCGGCGAGATGGTCGGCGATCGTCTGCTGGGCGGACAGCAGGCGCTGCGCGGTGGCGGCGGCGCCGCGGTCGCGCGCGGAGGCGTGCTCGCGCACGACGGCGGCGTGCAGGCGAGAGGGGTCCGGCTCGTGGGCGGCGCGCTCCGAGGCGTCCGCGCCGGGGTCCGTCAGCACCACTGCGACGCCGGCCAGCTCGCACGTCTCGCGCACGGGGATGAACGCCGAGTCGTCGGGCGCCAGCGCGCAGACGACCGCGTCGGCCTCGCCGCGGCCGAGCGCGCCGGGGAGGGCGCAGGGGTCGAGCAGCGCGGTCGCGGAGACGCCGCCGAGCGCGTCCACGAGGACGGCGGCAGCGTCAGGATCTCGATGGACGACGAGCGCGCGCAAGAGGTCTCGGCCAGGCGGTTTCACGACGGTATTCGAGGAGATCGTCAAAACTCCCTGATTGCATGAGGGATGCACGGGCCATTGCCGCGAATCTCGTGCAGGACCACGCACCCGCCCCCGACCCCGGAGGACCCGCATGACCCGAACGATCGTCGTCGGCTACGACGGCACCGATCACGGCGACGACGCGCTGGCGCTCGGGCGCCTGCTGGCGCGGATCGCCGGCGCGGAGCTGGTCGTCGCGTGCGCGTACCCGGACGACCCGCTCGGCGAGAGCGCGGCGGCGCACGAGGTGACCGAGGGGCTGCGCGCGGACGCCGAGGCGAAGCTGGAGCGGGCGCGCGCGTGGCTGGCCGGCGGCGCCGCCGGCGCCGGCGCCGCGCGCGAGGCCGCGGGGACGAACGGCGGCACGAGCCTGCGGGCGATCGCCGGCGCCTCCCCCTCGCACGTGCTGCACGACCTCGCCGAGCAGGCGGGCGCGCTGGCGATCGTCGTCGGCGCGACGCACCACGGACGCGCGCTGCGGCTGCTCGCCGGCTCGACGCCGGACGCGGTGCTGAACCACGCGCCGTGTCCGGTCGCGGTGGCGCCCGATGGGTATCGGGACCACGTCCACGGCAGCGGCGCGGTGCGGCAGGTGGCGGTCGCGTACGACGGCTCGCCGGAGGCGCGTCACGCGCTGGAGGTGGCGGCCTCGTTTGCGCGCGGGGCGGGCGCGCGGCTGCGGGTCGTGACGGCGGTCAACAGCGCCGCGGTCGGGATCTACCCCCCGCCGCCGCTCGACGTCGCCTCCTACCAGGAGCTGGGCGAGATCGCGCGCAGCGAGGCGCAGACGCGGCTGGACGAGGCGATCGAGGAGATCGGCCCGGACCTCGTGACCGAGGGCGCCGTGCTCGACGGCGACATCGTCACGACACTCGTCGAGGACGCGCGCGCCGACGACCTGCTGTTCACCGGCTCGCGCGCGAAGGGGCCGTTCCGCCGCGTGCTGGTCGGGTCGGTCTCGAAGCACCTGCTGCGCGACGCCGCGTGCCCGGTGATCGTCGTGCCGCGCGGGAGCGGCGAGGGCGACGGCGCGTGACGCTCGTCCGCTACGGGCTGCCGGCCGCGATCTGCCTCGTCGGGCTGATCTTCCTGGTGGTGAACCCGGGCGCGAACTTCGAGGGCGCGATGGCGCTGATCGGGGCCGGCCTGTCGGTCCTGCTCGTGAACCTGCTGTTCCGCTTCGGCGTCAGCGGCGACCGCGAGCGGGCAAGCGAGGACGCCGCGCGACGCGAGTTCGACCGCACGGGCAGGTGGCCGGACGAGGAGGGGTGACCTTCCGTCACACCGAGCGGGTAGGGTCGGTCCCGTGGCCGTCACCGTCGAAGCCCTCCCAGCGATGAGCGCCGTCGGCGAGCTGCTTGCGCTCAACGAGGGCCTGGTCGGGCCGTCGACCGGCTACATGGTCGGGGCGCGCGGCGACTGGCCGCGGCTCGTCGCGGCGGCGGAGACGTGCTCGCTGGACGTGGTGGAGCTGAGCGCCCTGTCGGCGCACGAGCTGCCGAGCCTGCTGCGCTTCCTCGACGAGGCCGGCGAGCTGCCGTTCGGCCACGTCTCGGTGCACGGCCCGTCGAAGGGCTGGGACGGCACGCCGGCCGCGCTGGCGACCGCGCTGGGCGCGATCCCGGGCTCGGTCGACGGGATCGTGCTGCATCCCGAGACGCTTGGGGACGTGGCCGCGTTCGCCGACCTCGGCGCGCGGCTGCGGCTGGAGAACATGGACACGCGCAAGCGCGACGCGCGCACCGCCGACGAGCTGACGCGCTACTTCGCGGCGCTGCCCGACGCGCGCTTCTGCTTCGACGTCGCGCACGCGCAGCTGCACGACCCGAGCCTCGGGCTCGCGCACGAGCTGATCGACGCGTTCGCCGACCGCCTCGCCGAGGTCCACGTCTCCTCAATCGAGCCCGACGGCGAGCACGTCCCGCTGCGCGCGTCCGACGCGGAGGCGTTCCTGCCGGTGCTGGAGCGCTGTGCCGGCGTCCCGTGGGTGCTTGAGGCGCCGGCGGGCTGACGGCGCCTAATGCTTTCTTTTCCGGTTCGACGACACTAGAATCGGCGCATGGCAAGCGTCGCCTCCGAGGCGGCGGTCGCCTCGCCTCGGGGGAGCACACGCGTTCCTGCCCACAGTGGGCGGGATGCCGCGACGGCGGCGTGGCTGTGCGCGATCCCGTGCGCGGCGGTCGTCGTCCTCGCGATCCTCGTGCTCGGGCCGCCGCTCGGGACGCTGCTGTTCGTCCCGCCGCCCGGGTCGTACAGGTTCATCCCGGAAGTGATGCCGATCCTCATCCATCCGGAACCGACCGAGGAGGCGCGCTTTCTGATCGCGCTGACAGCTCCCGTGCTCGTCACGCTCGCGATCGCGCTGAGCCCGCGCTGGCAGCCGCGACTCCCCGCACGACTCGCGGACGCCGGCGTGGCCACGACACAAGCCGCTCTGGTGGCGGTGGTCGTCGGATCGCTCGTCGCGCAGCGCCGGTTCCTGTTCGGCGCCGTCTACACCGACGGCGAACGGCCGTTCAGGATGTCGTACTTCACGACGCCGACGCTCCTCGTCGCCGGTGCGCTCGCGGCGCTGACGGCTGCGGCGGCCACGAGCAGCCGGATGCGCGCCGCCGCCGCAAGCCTCCTGCGCGAGTCACCGCCGCGGCGCGCGATCGTCGCCACGCTCGTCGTGATCGCGACCGTCGTCTGGGTGCTGCCGGGGTTGCAGTCCGACGCGTCGATCGGCGGGGCCAACGTCACCGCCCTGTACCACCTCCAGTTCCCGTACGACGAGACGTTCGCGGTGCTCGACGGACGCACGCCGCTCGCGGACTTCACTGCCCAGTACGGCTCGTTGTGGCCGTTCGTCAACGCCCTGTCGATGACGGCCTTCGGCAAGACGCTGTTGGCGTTCACCGTCACGATGATGGCGATCGGGGCGCTGGCGCTGCTCGCCGTCTTCGACGTCCTGCGCCGCGTGACGCGCAGCTCGGCAGCCGCGGCGCTGCTCTACCTGCCGTTCCTTGCGTCAGGCCTCTTCCTGCTCAACGGCGCGCACATGCACCGCTTGCCCCTCAGCACGTACTTCGGGACCTTCCCGCTGCGGTATGCCGGTCCCTGGCTGCTCGCATGGCTCACGGCCCGCCAGCTCGCGCGCCGCGAGACGCCGAGCGCGAGGTCGCTCTGGCTGCTGTTCACGATCGCCGGCTTGGTGCTGCTCAACAACGGCGACTTCGGCATGGCCGCGGCGGGCGCCAGCGTCGCGGCGCTTCTGTGGACCATGCCCGGCGTCCTCGCGCGCCGGTCCCTGCTGCGGATCGCGGGGCTCGTCACCGCCGGCCTCGCGACCGCGCTCGCGCTCGTCTCGACGCTGACGCTCGCGCGTGCCGGAACGCTGCCGCAGCTCGGGCGCCTCGTCGACTACGCGCGCCTCTACGCGATCGCCGGCTTCGCGCTGTCGCCGATCCCCGGCGTGCTCGGGACGCACCTGCTGATCTATCTCACGTACGTCGCCGCGGTCGCCGTCGCCACGGTACGCGCAGTTAAGGGCGCCACGAACCGCGTGCTGACGGGAATGCTGGCGTGGTCCGGGATCTTCGGGCTCGGCGCGGGCAGCTACTACGTCGGGCGCTCGCATCCCGTGGCGCTCAAGCATCAGTTCGGCGCCTGGAGCTTCGCGCTCGCGCTCCTCACGGTCCTCGCGGTCGGCGCGCTGGCGGCGAGGCCACGCCGCCGCACGATCGTCGCCGCGCTCGTCGTGCTCTTCGGCTTCGGCGTCCTGGCCTGCTCGGTCGCGCAGGTGCCCAGACCGTGGGCTGAGATCGCACGCCTGACCTCGCCGCGCGCGCCGACGGAGAACTGGGGGTCGAACACGCCATTCCTCCCTCCCGGTGACTCCTCGATTCGAAGGTTCGTCGCCTCACTCGCCGACGGGCCCTCGCGCTTCGTGTACCGGCGCGGCGCTCCCGTGGCGATCCTCCTCACCGACGGCCACCGCGTCGCCGACGCGTACGACGTCGTGAACGTCTCGCCATACACCGGCGTGCAATCCATGCAGACCGACGAACGCATCGAGACGACACTCGACGCGCTGCGCGACGCCGGCGGGAACACGGTCGTCGCGCCCGCGATCCCTGATCCCAACCTGAACGCGATCCTCGACGGCCGCGGGTTCGAGGTGGTGACCGCGGCGGGCCTGAGCCCGTGGGCGCAAGGACAGACGACTCCGCTCGTGCAGCCGTGGCCGATCGTCGGCGGCATCGTCAAGTGGGTCGACACGCGGCATCTGCATCCGCGTGCGCTCGCTGAGCGATGACGCCGCGCCGGCGTCCTGTCACAGCACCGCGTAGCGCTGCGTGACCGGGCCGAGGTCGGTCTCGAACAGCAGCGCGAGCAGGGCGCGCTCGATCGTGCCGCCGAGCTCCGCGACCTCGCGCCAGCGCGGCGAGGCGTCGGCGGCGGCGCGGCCGTCGAGCGCCTGCAGCTCGGCGCGCACCGCGTCGTCGTCGATCAGCGCGAGGAAGGCGTCGTAGGCGGCGAGGGCGTCGGCGCCGGGGCCGATCGCGCCATAGCGCAGGAACGCGTCGGCGACGCGATCGGTCGGCGGCAGCGCGAACTGCTCGGCGAGGAACGGCGCGATCTGCTCGGCGCGCAGCTCGTGGCAGCGCAGCACCGGCAGCAGGCCGCTCGCGAACAGCAGCTTGCGCGAGGTGCGCAGCTTCGCGTTGCGCAGGCCCCAGCCGGCGCCGCCGCGGTCGCGGTCCTTGGCGACGAAGTCGACGCCGATCGTGCGCCAGTAGCGGACGAGGTCGTTGAGCAGGAAGCGCGGCGGGCGGTGGTCGCGCAGCGCATCGCTGAGGTAGTCCTGGATCACGTCGAGCCGCACGCCGGCGAGCACGTTCGCGTTGCAGGCGGCGACCGACTCCAGCACGAGCAGCATGCGGCGCGTGAGGTTCGTGTTCGTGTCGTCGTCGAGGCCGACGCGCAGCAGGTCGCCGGAGTAGACGACCTCGGCGAAGACGCCCTGGCGGCCCGGCGCGCCGAAGCCGCCCGGGTCGCTGCCGAAGCGCTCGGCGACCTTCGCGGCCGTCTCCTGCTCCTCGCCCCAGCCGCCGTGCGGGGCGAGGCCGCGCACGAGCACGAGGTAGTCGTCGTCGGAGCCGGTCGTCAGCTCGTGGCGCCCCCACGAGCCCATCAGCACGACGGCCGCGTGCCGGTGGATGCCGACCCCGTCGAGCAGCGCGGCCCGCTCGGCGAGGCGCCGCGCGGTGCGCTCACGCGCGGCCGCGAGCGCCGGGAAGGCGCGTCCGGACTGCCCTTGCAGGCGTTCGAGCGGCGCGGCGGGGGTGCTCACGAGCGGCGATGCTAGTTGCAAGCGGACGCGTAAGGGGCCGGCCTCCCCCAGGCCGACCCCTGTCCGCATCCCCCGTGAGCCCGCGTCGGCGCTAGCGCCTGCGGTGCCCCCTGTGTCCGCGCCCGCAGCCGGCGACCTTGAGCGCCTGGTCGACCTGGCGGACCTTGCCGTTCTGGCCGATGTAGTCCACCTCGGCCTTCTGGCGTCTGCTCGTGCGCGAGCAGAGGTTCTTGACCGCGCCGATCGACGCCGTGCTCGGCCCGCCGAGGAGCCGGAGCGTGAACGATCTGATCGGCACGTCGGGCGCGGTCGCGAACGTCGTCCGCAGCCGCGTGCTGTTGACGATCGTGATCCGCCCGATCAGGTCGAAGGCGACCTGACCGCGCAGCGCCACGAACAGATCCGGGATCGCGTGCCCGTTCTTGACGAAGTACACGTTCCCGCGCAGCGGGCTTCTCAGCAGCGGCGTGGAAGCCACCGCCGTGCCCGCCTTCGCGTGCCCGCACTTCGAGATGTCGCTCTCGAACTCGGCGCGCGTGCACGCGTCGTTGATCGTGTTCAACCGCGCGTTGATCGTCTTCGGCAGCGTGACGCGCACGAACCGCAGGTTCGCCTGGCCTCTCTGCGGCATCGTCAACGTCGTGGTGAACGGGCTCGTCTGACCCGGGTGCGTGTGGCCTCTGCCACCGACGCGCATCACCATCTTCGGCTTGAAGCCGAGGCTGGCGCAGTCGGCCGCCTGGTAGCGGTCCGACACCGCGGCGTGCATGCCGCCGGTGGACGTGAGCGTGCCGGTGATGCTCTTCTCCGCGCAACTCGTCGGGTTGAGGAAGAAGTCCGGCTTGTTCACGTTCACCCGCACGTCGCGCACGTCGAGCGGGATCCCTCTGAGGACCGTCGGGAACGGATCCGAGACGATTCTCACCGTCGCGTCGTGCTTGTCGACGAACAGCGACGAGCGCACGGTCACCTTGCCGAGGTCGAACGGCCCGGCGACCGCCGGCACGACGATCGCCACACCGAAGGGCGCGCCCTTGTACGGCCCGGTCAGGTACGCCTTCCCGCTCGTGATGAAGAACGGGTTGGAGCCCGCACCGGCGCCGACCGTCACGTCGCCGATCTTCGAGCCCGCCGGACACGTGTCGCCGGTCGCCTGCGCATCGCTGCACTGGTCGGCGTTGGCGATCTTGCCCGTGAGCCCTCTCGGCAGATGCACCGTGAGCGCGCTCAGCGTCTGATCCTCGTCGTCGCGCGTGAAGCGCATCAGGAACGAGGACGGCCGGCCGGCGCTGTTGCTCTCGGTCCCGGCGCTGAAGCCGGGCGAGAACTGCGCCGGACACGCCTGACCCTTCGCGTTCTCCGAGAGCGTGAAGCTGCTGTCCTCGGAGACGGTTCTGTCATTCCACCCGGTGAGGTCGGCATGCGTGGTGTACGTGCCGCATCTGTCCGGAATCGACAGCGCCGCACGCGGGCCGCCGTAGAACTCCACGTGGAGTCTTGAGAACGGCAGCTGCGGGTTGTCGTCGAACATCGTTCTGATCTGACCGGTGTCGGAGTCGAGCGACACCTCACCCGGCAGCTTGATCACGACCCCGCGCGCGCTCGCGACGATGTACACCGCCACCAGCGAATTGAACGGGTTCGCGAACGGCGTCGCCAGGTAGATGTTGCCGGTGACCTGATCGTCGATCAACGGCGTGTCGATCGTGACCGTCCCGAGCTTCGACGAATCCGGACACGTCGGCAACGCATCACTCGCAAGCGCGATCTGCGCCGGCGAGCAGGCGCCCAGCCCGTCTGCTGAGGATGGGTTGACGTGCACGCCGAGGGGCAGGGTCACGACCGCCTTTCTCAGGTCGGATTGGGCGATCACGTCAGGCTGATCGGTCTGCGGGATGGTCAGGTCGAAGGTGAGGCCGGCGGCGGAGCCCGCCTTCGTGCCCTCGACCGGTTGTGCATTCAGGGCCGGATCGAACGGCACACCTTCGCAGCCGTTGATTCCCACCGGCGCGCCCCAGTCCTGCGGCGCGTACGGGTACCCGGGCGGCTCGTGGCTCACGAACGACGCCTGCTTGAGCACGTCCGGGTGCTGCCACGAGTCGATCGTCAGATCCGTCTCCAGCCCTCTGTCGGTGCAGGATGTGGGGTTCCGGAAGAATGCTCTGGGCGTGATGTCGCTCGGACAGGTGGGGCCGCCTTGCCACGGCGCGATGCCGCCGCGACAGGCGCGCTCAGGGGTGTGACTCGGGTCCGACGGGACGCCCCAGAACGTGATTGTGTTGCCGAGCAGCGCCAGGCCCTGGGAGATGTCGTTCGCTTTAACCCGGACCCGGTAGACACCGTCCTCGTGCGTGACGTCGGCGTCGAGCAGCACCAGCACGCCGAACACGTTGAAGCCAAAGCGCGCGGCCACGCCGAGCGGCGGCACCATGTTGAAGACGGGCAGCGGCCCCCACTCCTGGATATCGCCGCGGATCAGCGTGGTGCCAACCTGCGAGCTCGCGGGGCACAGCGCCTGCGGAGTCGTCGCCGGGCCGTTCACGAGCTCGAGCGTCGTGCACTGGTCCAACGTCCGGACACTGCCGATGAGACCCGGCGGCAACTTGACCGTGAGGTCCTTCACGTCCTCGACCGGGCGGCGCGGACCGACAAGCGCGTCGGTAAACGTGTCGAAGTCGATCGAAGTTGTCACGTCCTCCGGATGCCCGCCGGCCTGCGTAAGCGGATCGCCGTTAGCGTCGGCGACGAGTCCGTCGAACGCGTCGACACCGAAGGCCGGCGGCGCCCCGGTCACCGTCACCGGGTCCACCGTATGACCCGGCGACACGGACCCACCTCCATCGATTTCGAAGCTCGTGGTGAGCACGCCACTTGCCGTGGGATCAGCGTTCGCAATCAGCTCGACCGTCTGGGGTTCCCCCTTGCCGAAGAACGCCGGTCCTGCGCACGTGATCACCTGCGCTCCAGCCGGGTCGGTGCACGTCAGGCCGTTGCTCGACATGACGCTCGCACCGGTGAGCCCGGATGGCAGTGTGGCCGTGAACGTGACATCGGTCCCATCGGTTCCCGTGTCACCGACGTTGACGATCTGTACGAGGTAATCGTGGCTTCCACCAGGCGCCACGGTCGTATTCGAGAGCGACGTCAGTCGCCAGGCCACCGCGGCATCGGCGGATGCCGTCCAGCACGTAATCAGCACGACCACGGCAGCCACGGCCCCCGCGATCCACCGCCACCGAGGAGCCGCCGTCCGATCGATCTGAGTCATGACCGCCCCTTTGCAAACAGGCTGCGGAGCGTGGTCAGCAGCAGGTAGACGAGATAGAGGCCGAGGAATGCCGCCGCCAGCAGTGCCGTAACCAAGCCTTCTTCACCCGGCCTGACGAACCATCGGCCGTGGGAGTCAGCCGACCTCGATCTGATGTGCCGCAGAGCGGCGCACTTGCGCTTGCCGCCAGCTCTGTGATGCGACTTCCGGACTGCCCTGCAGCGCTTGTGCTTGGGCTTCTTCAGCTTCGCCTTCACATCGCCGGCGCCTTTGAACTGCGCGCTGGCGGAGGAGGGCGGCGTCGGGGCCGCGCTGGCCGCGCCGCGGCACTGGTCACCCGTGCACGGCGCCACGGCCGGAGCCGGTTCAGGGAACCCGCCGCCGATTCGGGCGTCATACAGGTCGTAGTTGTCGTCGACGTCCCAACCGACAAGGCGCTCGCGTGTGACAAAGAACGCGTCCTCGCCTCTCGGGCTCGCCTCCATGAAGTACGAGTCCGACGTGCTCTTGCCGGTCGAGAGCAGATGAACGGTTCTGGTGACAGCGTCGTACTCATACGCGTCCCATCTGCCGTTCGTGTCCTCCGGCACCATCGCCTCGGGCGTGCTGAAGAACACCCGATTGCCATCGTCGGACAACGCGTGACTGAGATGCTGCGTGTTCGCGGAGGCACTGGCGTTGACTCGCACGTCGATGTAAGCGTCGCCGGTCGCGGCGCTCGCTCGCGGATTGCACGACGCGCAGGCCAGGCTTCCGGTGTTTGCGTCGTAGAGGTACAACTCTCGACAGCCGGGGCCGATCGTCGAAGTGCAGGCGCTCTGGTCGTACCCGGCGAATCCGCCGCGCCCTCTGAAGCCCACGTCATTCTGCGATGTGAACAGGAGGTGGCGCCCGTCCGGCGTGATGCGCGACGCTCTCGTTGTCTGGTCGAAGTTCCAGATGGTCCGCGGTGTGTTGACTTCGAACGCGAAGCCACCGGCAGCTCTCCCGATATATCTGATCTGGCCATCGTGCCATACAAACAGACCGCCAGAATCGATGGGCGGCTCACCGGGCACCAACTGCCCGAGGCAGACAAAGTACACGTAGTGACCGTCGTCGCTCGCACCAATGACGTCTTGCACCACGTGCGGAACTCCAGTTCCACTCACCGACAGTCGCGTCAGGTGCGCACCTGCTGGCGCCGCCGTGTCGTACATATACAGGTCGCTCGCGCCGTCATTGTCATCGTTCACGAGGCCCTCGGAGGTTGTAAAGAATATGCGTGTTCCGTCTCTCGACATATCCCACAGCTCCGCATCCTGCGGTGACTCGGGCGACGTCTTCTCGGAAGCATTGAGCTGCACCGTCCGTGTTCCGTCCTCACGCATGTAAATGGCACCCCCAAGCGCTCCGCTGGGGACCTGAAAAAGAATGCGCGAACCGTTTGCCGACACCATGTCCGTCGAGTAAAGGACTGTCGGGCTCGACGGCTGGATTCCAGCTTGAGAACTAGGTGCAGCCTCGCATGGCGACCCGCTGCTCGAGTCGTCACACTCGGTTGCTCCGCCTGTCGGAATCCGGCCGACCAAGCGTACGCCGCCGTCATCCGCGTACTCGTAGAGCCGGGGGGCAAACGTGCTTCCGTCTCCTACAAGGTCCAGCTGCGATTCGAACGCTACATGCCTCAGATCCGTCGAAGCACCGACAAACGCAGGCCGGAGGAACAGACTTCCCAGCCCCAATGAAGGCAGAGGAGACGCGGCATGGGTCAACAGCTGGGGCGGTGACCCAGCACCGTCCAGATTACCGAGTCGGTAGAGGTTCGACACGCCATCGACGTTCGGATCGTCCGTCAGGGGGCGCCAGGAGCGGAACACCGCCGCCGACAGATCGGGCGTAAACTCAGTCTCGAACGTGGGGATGTTGCTCTGAAACACTACCGCCACATAGAAGCTCAGAGCCGCACTTTTCGGCGTGATCGCGCGTGTCGTCCACCCGTTCGTATTCGGCACCCCGTCGCGGCGACTCAAATACTGCACGTCGACTGACGTCCCTCTCACGTCGGCGAAGCCGCCAAGGGCGTTGAACGTCGCCTTGGTCCGATCCGCCGACACGTGGACCTTGTTGCTCTGGGCGACGACGTCAATCCCCCGTTTGTCGGCCGGCGAGACGAGCTCGTAGCGTCGTTGGTCTGGAAGGCTCGCATCAGCGCTCGACGCGACCGTTGTGAGAACCGCGACCGCTACGACCGCGGCGGCGATGACTGCCCGGAGTCCCGAGCGCGCTCGGCGTGCCACCTCTTCTCTCCTCTTTTCGGTGTTCTGACGCACGCCTTTATAGCCGCTTTTGTATCTGAAGGCAACCCACTACCGCTTCGCCACTCTTTTTTCCGGTGTGGTAGTCTACGTATCGCCGCGATTCGCGCTCGCAAGCTCCTATAAAGCGGAAGCTTCTGTCTAGCGCGCCGCGGCCTACATCAAAGAAAGGGGGACCAGCCGCTCACAGCTCCACGGCGCGCTACTGCCTACTTGCTCTCCAGTATTTGCGCCGTAAATGTTCGGGCCTCGGGCCTGATCTGCGTCAGCACTCGCTGGCGTATCACTTACCAATGGGAGTCCCACATGCGTAACACTGCAAGGCTTGTTTTTGCTGCCCTTGCCGCCGCGCTGCTTCTCGCGGCCGGAGTCAGCACAGCAACCGCGAGGAATTTCTCACTGAGCAGCCAGACCTTCAGAGCAACGTTTGCCGAACTCAGGTTTACAGCTGAAGGCGGCATAAGTATTACGTGCAGGGTCACAATGGAAGGCTCGTACCACAGCAGGACCATAGCCAAGGTCAGGGAAGCCCTAGTCGGCTCCGTGACCGCCGTGAGCGTCGCACACCCCTGCAATGGCGGGGAAGGTTTTGCGTTCAACGGCGTGGAAAGAACGCCCAACACGCTTCCCTGGCACCTCCAGTACGACTCCTTCGAAGGGACGCTACCCTCGTCGATAAGCGGTATCACTCAAATACTGAGCAGATTTAGGTTCCTAATACAGGTTCCGTTCGTCTGTGCCGCTAGCTACGGCGTCGAAACCGACAGGATGTTCACAAAGATCAGTATGGTAGGTGGCGTCGCTCAGGAAGTCTCACCGATCGCAGGTAGGAACACCACCACGCGTTCGGTTACGCTATCCGGGATTTGCCCCAACAGCGGTACAATGACCGGCGGCGGCGCGATCACTGCGCTAAACAGCACGGCTAGGATCACCGTTACCCTAATATAGGTTACGGCACATCCAGAGGGGCCGCCAACTTGGCGGCCCCTCTCCTTTAACCTCTCATAAGGCTCACGCGGGAGAGCTACTGTGCGTAACCCTTTCTCTAAGCCACTCTTGACCGCGCTCCTCGCCACTGTGATATTCGCCCTCAGCGTCCAGGGCACAGCTGCGAGGAACTTCTCCTTCAGCAGTCCAACCTTTAGAGCCTCGTTCGCGGACTTCAGGTTCGCCTTCGGGGAAATAGCTTTGTCGTGCAGGTTGACCCTGGAAGGCGCGTACCACAGTAGGACCATAGCTAAGGTCAGAGAAGCCCTAATCGGCGTCGTCACCGCCGTAACCGTCGCACACCCCTGCCAAGGCGGCGAACTGTTCGCGTTCAACGGAGTCGAAAGAACCCCGAACACGCTCCCATGGCACCTCCAGTACGAATCCTTCGAAGGCACGCTACCCTCAAATATAGGGAGTATCACCCAAATACTCAGCAGATTTAGGTTTCTAATGCAGATTCCACTTATTTGCGCTGCCTCCTACGGCAGCGAAACCGACAGGGTGTTCACTAGACTCAACCTCTTCGGGGGCATTGCCACGACCATCGAACCGATCGCCGGCAGGAATGTGTCGACGCGCGTAACGACCCTATCCGGGATCTGCCCAGCGACTGTCGGCGGTACAGGTCCCGGCAATGTCACTGTACTAAATGGCACGGCGAGGATTACCGTAACCCTAATCTAGGCACTTCGCAGACACATTAAAAGGGGGCACCAATGTGCAAATGGCTTCAATCAATCGCTGCTGTCGTAGGGGCAGTCGCGATCCTCGCGGCAGCATTAGGAGCTGCATCGGCCAGGAACTTCTCGTTCAGCAACCAGACCGAGAGAGTCACCTTTGCTGAACTCAGGTTCACTTCTGGTGAAATTGCGACCACATGTAGGGTTACCCTCGAAGGGTCCTTCCACTCAAGGACAACCGCGAAAGTCAGGGAAGCCCTAGTCGGCGCAGTCACCGCCGTCACCGTCGCCCACCCGTGTCAGGGCGGGGAAGGCTTCGCCTTCAACGGAATCGAAAGAACACCGAACACCCTTCCCTGGCACATACAGTACGACTCCTTCGAAGGCACCCTACCGACCGCTATAAGCAGCATAACGCTTATTCTGAGCAGATTCAGGTACCTAATACAGGTCCCATTCATCTGTGCGGCAAGCTACGGCAGTGAAACTGACAGGCTTTTCAATAGTATTAGGCTTACTGGAGGAGTTATCACCGAAGCAGCTCCGGTCGGCGGAAGGAACACCGTCACGCGGGTCACGACACTAAGCGGTATTTGTCCCGCCAGCGGGACGATGACCGGGACCGGCAGCCCGACCGTCCTAAATGGCACGGCTAGAATCACCGTAACCCTAATATAGCTACTCCCACAGACACAGCGAAAACAGAGGGGGAAAGGGATGTGCAGATGGTTTCAATCAGTCGCTGCTGTCGTCGGGGCGGTGGCACTGCTCGCGGCCACAGTAGGAGCTGCGTCAGCGAGGAACTTTTCGTTCAGCAGCCAGACGGAGAGAATTGCGTTTGCCGAACTCAAGTTCACCGGAGGGGAAATCACGGTCTCATGCAGGTTGACCCTTGAAGGATCCTTTCACTCAAGGACCACAGCCAAGATCAGGGAAGCGCTAGTCGGCGCGGTTACCGCGGTGACTGGGGGGCACCCGTGCAACGGTGGCGAAGCGTTCGCCTTCAACGGCGTCGAAAGAACCCCGAACACCCTTCCTTGGCACATACAGTACGACTCCTTCGAAGGGACGCTACCCAGCTCCATATCCGGCATAACGCTCATTCTCAGCAGATTTAGGTTTCTAATACAGCAGCCCTTGATCTGTTCCGCTAGCTACGGTAACGAAACCGACAAGGTCTTTATCCGGGTTAACCTCGCCAGCGGTGTGATCCAAGAAGGCGCGCCAATCGCCGGAAGGAACACAGTTACGCGCGTCACCACGCTAAGCGGCATCTGCCCCGCGACGGGAACGATGACCGGAGGTGGTGCCTTTACCGTGCTAAACAGCACGAACAGGGTTACTGTAACTCTAATATAGGCAAGAGAGGTACACGGGGTAATTGGGAGGCATGATGTGTCATAAGATCAAAGCACTTGGGACAGTCGTGGGTGCTATTGCGATCCTCGCGATGGCAGTGGGGGTTGCGTCGGGAAGGAACTTCTCGCTCAGCAATCAGACGTTCAGAGCAACGTTTGCCGAATTCAGGGTTGTCGGCGTCGAAATCTCGGTCACGTGCAGGGTCACTCTCGAAGGCTCGTTCCACTCAAGGACCATAGCCAAGGTCAGGGAAGCCCTAATCGGCGCCATCACCGCGGCGACGGCCGCCCACCCCTGCGCTGGCGGGGAAGCTTTCTTCTTCAACGGAGTCGAAAGAGAACCGAACACACTGCCGTGGCACTTGCAGTACGACTCCTTCGAAGGCACGCTACCAAGCGCTATATCAGGGGTCACTCTTGTCCTGAGCAGATTTAGGTATCTAATACAGAACTTCATCTGTGCTGGCGCGTACGGGTCAGAAACCGACAGGGTCTTCATGAGGTTCCATCTCGTGAGCGGCGTCCTCCAGGAAGCAATGCCGATCTCGGGCAGGAACAGTGTGACACGGGTCATAACCCTATCTGGGATTTGTCCCGCAACCACGACATTAAGCGGGGGTGGCGCCTATACCGCGCTAAACAGTGCGACGAGGGTCACGGTGACCCTAATATAGGAGCCCGTCCTAACGCCCGCACCCGCGGGCGTGAAGGACAGGGCGCGCGCTGAGCTTTGCGCCGCCATGGCTGGCGAGACTGATGCCAGCCGTGGCGGCGCGGGTGGCGCCGCAGAGTGCGTGGGCCAACCCCACCACACCCCGCGCCCCCGCATGGAAGCGAAGCACGAAGCGCCGGATCGGCACGTCCGGCACCCCCGTGAATGTCGCGGCGAGATGCCTGCCGCCAGGTATCGCGACTCTCCCCACCAAATCAACCGAGACCTGGCCGCGCAGAGCGACCACGAGGTTCGGCAGCGGCTGCCCGGCCGGTCTCACGAGGTAGGCGCCGCCGCGCAGGGGGTCTCTCAGCAAGGGCGTCACGGCGACGGCGGTCCCCACCCGGGCGTCCTCGCACTTCCCCCCCGTGAACTCCTCCGGTGAGCAGGCGTCTTCGATCACCGGGATCTGGGCGCTCAGGACTGACGGCAGCGTCACGCTCACACGCCGGATCCCCGCTTCGCCCGGCCGCTGCGTCAGCACCGCCGTCAAGGGCGTGGACTGGCGCGCGTGCGTGTGGCCCGGCGCCCCCGCGAACAGGCGCAGGCGCGGGTGGAAGGGCAATCGCCCGCACTCCCCCACTTGGAAGCGCGCCGACAAGCCCACGACCCGTCGCGCGACCGACTCCAACACGCCGCGCACTCGCTTCTCCCCGCATCCCGTGGGCAGCACCATGAACCCAGGCCGATCCACGGCCACGCGCACGTCGCGCAGCTGCAGCGGGATCCCTTCCAACGCGCGCGGCAAGGGATCCGTCACGGCCCGCAAGGCGGCGCTGTGCCGGTCGACGAACACCGCCGCGCGCACCACCACCACGCCCAAGTCGAAGGGGCCGGCCACAGCCGGCACCACCACCGACAAGCCGAACGGCGCCCCGCCGTACGGCCCCGTGATGTACACGCGGCCACCGCCGATGTAGAACGGCAGCGGCCCCGCCCCGGCGCCCGCCAGCGCATGTCCGATCAGCGACGACTCCGGGCACGTCCCGGCGTCCGCCTCACCCGCAGAGCACAGCTCCACGTCCGCCAGCCGCCCCAGCAGCCCGCGCGGCAGCCGCACCGTCACGCGCCGCAGCTCCTCGTCCGCATCCTCCCGCGTCACGCGCAGGTGGAACGGCGAGCTGCCGCCCGCCACCGGGCTCTCGACGCCGGCGAAGAACCCGGGCGCGAACGGCCGCGCGCCCGCGGCGAAGCACGACCCGTCGACCGAGAACGCGGACGACACCGACCGCACCGCCCCGCTCCACGACGTCAATTCACCATCAGCCACGTAACGACCGCACAACGGAGGATTCACCAGCACCCCGCGCGGCCCGCCGTCGAACGCGAACCGCACCGAGGAGAACGGCAGCTGCGGCAGGTCGTCGAACGTCGCCGTCAGCTGCCCGCTCAGCGGATCCGCCGCCACCCGCCCCGCCAGCTTCACGATCAGCCCCGGCCCTCTCGCCACCACGTACACCGCCAGCAGCGAGTCGAACGGGTTTGCGCGCGGCGCCGCCAAAAAGATCGAGCCCGTCAGCGGGGCGTCGAGCAGCGGCGTGACGATCGTCACCGCCCCCACGCGCGAGCCGTCCGGGCACGACGGCTCCGCCAGCGACCCCAACGCCACCTGCGACGCCGAGCAGCCCGCCAGCCCGTCCGCCGCCGCGGGGTTCACGCGCACGCCCTCCGGCAGCGAGACCACCGCCCGGCGCACGTCCCCCTGCCCCACCGGCTCCGGTCTGTCGCTCTGCGGCAGCGTCAGCTCGAACGCGTAGCCCGACGGGACGCCCGCATCCTGCGAGGCCGGCGTCACCGCCAGCCCCGGCTCGAACGGCACCGCCGCGCAGCCGGTCGTCCCCGCCTCGCGCCCCCAGTCGGCCGGCGCCCACGGATACCCCCTCGGCAGGTGGCTCACGAACCGCGCGCTGCGCCACACGCCTGGGTGCACCCACGAGTCCAGCGCCACGTCGACCGGCAGCCCGACGTCGTCCGGCGTGCACGACGTCGGGTTGCGCAGGAACGCCTTCAGCGCGCCGCCGTTCTGGCACGGCACGCCGCCCGGCTGCCACGGCGCCAGCTGGCCGGGGCACGCGCGCTCGGGGGTGTGGACGGGATCCGCCGGCACGCCCCAGAACGTCAGCGTCGTGCCGGCGATCGCGAGCCCCTGCGGCACGTCGCGCACGCGCACCGACAGGCCGTAGTCGCCGTCGCTGCGCAGCGCCCCGTCGAGCGTGACGACCGTCCCCGAGACGTTGAAGCCGAAGCGCGCCGGCACGTCCGGCGGCGGCGCCATGTTGTAGACGGGCAGCGGGCCGATCACCGTGCGCGCGTTGAGCGCGTTGATGCGCACGAGCGCCGTCCCCACCTGCGAGCTCGACGGGCACTCGACTCGCGCCTGCAGCCCGCCGGCCGCCAGCTCGTCGGCCGTGCAGGTCTCCGCCGCGGTCGGGTCGCCGACAAGCCCCGGCGGCAGGTCGACGAGCACGTCCTTCACCGGCTCGACCGGCCACAGCCGGCCCTTCAGCGGCGCCGGGTTCGTCGTCGTGTCGAAGTCGAGCGAGACGGTCGCCGCGAACGGGTGGCCGCCCGCCTGGCGGTAGGGCGCGCCGGCGGCGTCGAGGACCGTGCCGTCGAACGCGTCGACGCCGAACGCCGGCGGCTCGGTCGTGACGCGCGTCGGCTCGACCGTGCTCGCCGCCGGCGCCGACGCGTCGCCGCCGGAGACCGCGAACGCGCTCGTCACGACGCCGGCCGCGTCGGGCGCGACGGCCGCGTCGAGCGTCAGCGTCATGAAGCCCGTCGGGTTGAACGCCGCCTGCGGCGTGTGGTTCTCGCACGTGAGCGTCTGCGCGCCCACGACGAGGCCCGAGCAGTCCCAGCCCCCGGTCGAACCGCTCGTGCCGGCGGCCGTCAGCCCGCCGAGCACGGTCACGCCTCTCGGCAGCGCGGCGGTGAACGTGAGCGGGTAGCTCGCCGGGTCGGCCGCCGCGTCGCCGACGTTCGCGATCTGGATCACGTACGTCAGCGTCCCGCCGGGCGCGACGGTCGTGTCGGCCTGCACGTCGAGGCGCCAGACCGGCGCCGCCGACGCGGTCGAAGCCCATGCCCCCAGCAGCGCCAGGCCGAGCAGCAGCGCGCGCCTCATCGGCGCCTGCTCCGACGGTGGTGGTGGCGCGGCGCATGTCGCCTGCGCACGCGGCGCGCTCTCCCATGCCCGCGGTGTGGCCTGCGCCGCACGAACCCGCGTCTGCACGCCTTCCGCGCGGCGGGTCTGCTCGCCGCCGGCGGCAGCACGAGCGTCGCGCTGCCGAGGCCCGGGAACGCCGGCGCCGCATGCCCCGCGCCGCGGCAGGCGTCGCCGTCGCAGCTCGGCGGGGCCGCGGGCGGTTCGGGGAAGCCACCGCCGACGCGCGCGTCGTAGAGGTCGTACGCGCGGTCGACGTCCCAGCCGACCAGCTGCTCGCGCGTGACGAAGTAGGCGTCGTCGCCGTTCGCGCTCGCGTCGAGGAACCACGAGTCGGCGGGGTCGTGGCCGCTGGAGAGCAGCCGCAGCGTCCCGCTCGGGACGTCGTACTCGTACGCGTCGACCGTGCCGTTCGCGTCCTCGGGGACGAGCGCCGCGGCGCTGCTGAAGAAGACGCGGCGGCCGTCGTCGGAGAGCGCGTGGCTGAGGTGGGCGGTGACCTGCGCCGCGCCGGCGCCGGCGTGCGCGCTCAGCCACGCGTTCGCGCTCGTCGGCGCGCCGGACGGCTGGCACGACGCACACGCCACCGCGGGCGCGAGCGGCGTCGAGCGGTCCGCGCGGTAGACGTACAGCTCGCCGCAGATCTTGCTCGACGTGACGTTCGGGTTGTCCTCGCAGGCGCCGTGCGCGTGGCCCGCGCCGACGCCGGTCTCGTCCGCGACCTCGAACAGCAGCGCCCGCCCGTCGGGCGTCACGCGGGCGGTGCGCGGGACGAGGCTCCAGGCGGCGACGCCCGCGTTCGCCTCCGCGTCGCCGACGCTGATCGCGGCGACGAACGAGGTCGTACCGCCCGCCCCGTCCGACGCCTGCTGCCAGAGGTAGACGCCGTCGGAGACGACGGGCGGCCCGCCCGCGAGCAGCTGACCGGGCGCGGCGAAGTAGATGCGGCGCCCGTCGCGCGAGGCGCCGAGGCTCAGGACGTCGGTCCCGCCCGGCGCGGCGAACGTCAGGTGATGGCCCGACGCGTCGGGCGCGCGCTGCCACAAATAGAGGCCACCGCCCGCCGGCGCGTCTTCGGTCAGCCGCTCGCCGCTCGTGAACCACACGCGCGCGCCGTCCGCGCTCGCCGCCTGGAAGCGCGCCGCCTGCGGCTGCTCGAGCGCCGCCAGCTCGGACGCGTTCAGCTGCACGACCGTGTCGTCGGCGGTGCTCGCCGTGTCGTGGTCGTCGAGCTGCCACAGGCGGCTCGGCTGCGCGCCGGCGGCGACGTTGCCGTTGCTCGTGACCGGCGCCGTGACGATCGCGCGGCTGCCGTCGGCGGAGAGCGTGTCGGCCGTGAGGTGCAGCGCGATCGCGCCGAGGCCGGCGGCGTCGCACGGCTCGGTCGGCGCGGACGCGCTCAGGAGCGGACAGTCGGGGAGCGGCGCGAGCAGCCGCGGTGCGCCGCCGTCGACCTTGAACAGCATCGGATTGCCGCCGGCGAGGCCGGCCGCGAGCGGGAGGCGCGACTCGAGCAGCACGTGCGCGAGGTCGTCGGTCGCCGCCGCGAGGAACGGGCGCTGGCTGCCCGATTCGATCGGCGCCAGCGGGGCCGGCGCGCTCGTGAGCAGGCGGTAGGAGCCGGGCCCGGGCGTGCGCAGGTCCTCGCGCGCGTACAGGTTCTCGACCTCGGCGACGTTCGGCGCGTCGGCGAGCGGCGACCAGGCGCGGAAGATCGCCTTCGTCAGCTCGGGCGAGAAGGCCTCGTAGGCGGGGTCGAGCTGCCTCGCCGCCGCGGTCAGCGACATCGGCTGCTGCGGCGGCGTGATCGCGTGCGTGCTCCAGCCGCTCGTGCCCGGCTGCGCGGTGCGCTGCGCCAGGTACTCGGTCGCGATGCCGCCGCCGATCGCGTCGGCGAAGCCGCCGAGCGACGCGAACGCGACGGCGCTCGGCAGGCCCGGTGCCATGCCGGCCGCCGCGTGCGTGCGCGAGCTGTCGCCGATCACGTCGTTGCCGTGCTTCTCGCTTGGCGAGACGAGCTCCCATCCGCGCTGCTCCGGCGGAGCGGCGGCCCGAGCTTGGGCAACCGCGCCGGCGAGCGAGCAGAGGAGCGTGACGGCAATCAGGATCCGCTTAGCGGTGTCTTGCTTCACCGCTTTACGGTAAACAGCGCTGGCTCTAGGCGCAAGGCGCCTCTGGCGTTGGCCCGACTGGCCAACCATCAAACAGAAAGTTGGTTCTTGACACTCCAGATAACTGAGTGCTAGAGTGTTGGCAAGCTCCGGAGAGCCAGCGAGACACCCGCCCCGACCGCCGAGAGCCCGCGGGGACGGGTCCCAGTCAACCGCCTCCGATTCGAGCTCGGGACATCGGCCAGCAGAGAAGAAAGGGGGATCGTGCCTGAGCACGTCACGCTTGCCCTCGCCCTGAAGCGCGAGCCGGCACGGCTCGCTCCCTGATCAACCTCAAAGGACTCGCCATGCGTAACCGTCACACGGCCGCGGTCGTGGCGCTCGCGGCAGCGCTGCTGCTCGCGCTGCCCGTCTCCGCCGCGGCAACGAGGCTCAGCTACAGCGAAAATCAATTCAGAATAATATGGTCGACGTTGAAGTTCTCTGCTGAAGAAGGCGGCGTGTCGATAACGTGCCCGGTCACGCTCGAAGGCAGCTTCTCCACGAGAACGTTCAACAAGGTGAGGGAAGCCGTCAGCGCCAGGATCACCAGGTCGACCGTCGGCATTTGCAGGGAAGGAAGCGCGACGATCCTAGCCGAAACCGTGCCCTGGGAAGTGACGTATCAGTCGTTCAGCGGGACGCTACCCAACATAACTAGCGTCCGCTACGCGCTCCTCGGCGCCGCCTTCCAGGTGGAACCCGGCCTCGGCATCGTCTGCCTAGCGAGAACGAGCAGCACGTTCCCCGCCGCCGGCAACGCAGCCCGCGACGCAAATGGCAGAATCACCTCACTCTCCGCCGACTCCTCGCTGCCGGTGCCGGTGACCGGCAACGCCGAATGCCCGAGATTCGGCATCTTCACCGGCACGGGTGAAGTATTCGTGCAGGGCAGCTCCAGCACCCGCGTCACGCTGAGCCTAATATAGGCCGCGCCTTTCGCAGCGCCTGAACGCCGCCGTGCAGCGGGTCAAGACCGCTGCACGGCGGTCGATCATCGGGACGTGAGCCCGTTGAACGTCGCGCTGCTGATCGCCCTCGCGGCGAGCCTGCTCGCGCTCGTCGCGCTGCGCCGGCGCGGAGCGCGGACCCAGCGCGACCTGCGCACGCTGCTCGCGACCGCATCCGAGCTGCGCCACCTCGCCGACCACGACGCGCTCACCGGGCTGCCGAACCGCCGCCGCTTCGAGCAGGAGCTGGCGCGCCACCTCGCGCACATGCGCCGCTACGGCCCGGAGGGCGCCGCGCTCGTGCTCGACCTCGACTGCTTCAAGCCCGTCAACGACACCTTCGGCCACGCCGCCGGCGACCGGCTGCTGGCGCGCGTCGCGTGCGTGCTGCACGAGCGGCTGCGCGCGAGCGACGTCGTCGCGCGCATCGGCGGCG
>JBQCIQ010000191.1:0-3557 GCA_051953595.1 Conexibacter sp.
GTGATCGCCGCCGTCCCCGGGCCGGTCCGCTACGAGGACTACACCTCGTTCCCGGAAGTTCGCCAGGACCTTGCCGTCGTCGTGCCGCGGACCGTCGCTGCCGCCGAGGTCGTGAGGGTCGTGCGCGAGGCGGGCGGACCGCTGCTCGCGTCGGTCGAGGTGTTCGACGTCTACGCCGGCAGACAGATCGGCGACGACGAGGTCTCGCTCGCGCTGCGGCTCGCGTTCCGCTCGCCCGAGCGGACGCTGACGGACGACGAGGTCGCGGAGCGGCGCGCCGCGATCGAGGCCGCGCTCGCCGAGCAGGTGGGAGGGCGGATCCGTGCCTAGCGTCGCCGTCCTCGGCGCGTCCGGCTACGCCGGCGCGCTCGCCGCGGCGCTGCTGCACAAGCACCCGCGCTTCGAGCTGACCGCGCTCACGTCGCGGTCGGACGCCGGCAAACGGCTCGACGAGCTGTATCCCCGGTACCGCGTGCCGCTCACGATGGAGGAGCTGGACCTCGATCGCCACGCCGACGGGCTCGACGCCGCCGTCGTGGCGTATCCGCACCACGCGGCCGCTTCGACCGTGGCGGGCCTGCGCGAGCGCGGGGTGAAGGTGATCGACCTGTCCGCCGACTTCCGTTTGCGCGAGCTGGAGACCTACGAGCGCTGGTACGGAGCGCACCCCGTTCCCATGCTCCTCGCGGATGCCGTCTACGGCCTCCCAGAGCTGGGTTACCGAGAAAGCATCAGGAACGCCGACCTCGTCGCCAACCCCGGCTGCTTCCCGACCGCCGCGCTGCTCGGGCTCGCCCCGCTCGCCACGGCCGGGCTGCTCGGCGACGTCGTGATCGACGCGAAGACCGGCGTCTCCGGCGCGGGCCGCGCTGCGACCGAGGAGACGCACTTCGTGACGGTCGACGAGAACGTCGTCGCCTACAAGCTCGCCGGCCATCGGCACGCGCCCGAGATCGATCAGGAGCTGGCCGCGCTCGGCGCGCAGCTGGCGCCCGTGACCTTCGTGCCGCACCTCGTGCCGGTCGATCAGGGCGAGCTGATCAGCGCGTACGTCAAGCCGTCGCGCGACGTCTCGCAGGAGGAGCTGCGCGCCCTCTACGCGGACGCCTACGCCGACGAGCCGTTCGTCGAGCTGGCGGACAAGCCGCCCGGCATGCACGACGTCGAGAACACGAACATCTGCCGCATCTCCGTCCACGGCGACCGTCACGACGGCCGCGTCGTCGTGCTCGCCGCGATCGACAACCTGTGGAAGGGGACCTCCTCGCAGGCGGTCCAGAACCTCAACCTGATGTTCGGCTTCCCCGAGGGCGAGGGGATCTCGTGACGGCCGGGTTCTTCACCTCGCGCTGGGTCGAGCGGCCGCAGCACGTCACCGAGCTGGACGGCGGGCTCCCGCAGGGCTTCCGCGCAGCCGGCGTCGCCGCGGGGCTGAAGCGCGACGGCGCGCTCGACGTCGGCCTGCTCGTGTCCGACTCCGACAGCACGACGAGCGCGGCGCGCTTCACGCGCTCGGGCGTCGTCGCGGCGCCGGTGCGGCTCTGCCGGGAGCGCTGCGACCTCGCGCACCTGCGCGCGGTCGCCGTCAACGCCGGCAACGCGAACGCCGCCACCGGCGTGCCCGGCTTCGAGAGCGCCGGCGCGACGCAGATCGCCGCCTCGCGGCTGACGGGGATCGACCCCGCCGGCGTCGCCGTCGGCTCGACCGGCGTGATCGGCGTGCAACTGCCGGTCGACCGGGTCCTGATGGGGTTGGAGGGGGCGCGCGAGCTGCTGCGCCCCGACGGCGACGAGGACTTCGCCGCCGCGATCCAGACGACCGACGCGTTCGAGAAGCGCGCCGCCCTCAGCGTGGAGCTGCCGAGCGGCACGGTGCGGTTGAGCGCCCAATGCAAGGGGGCGGGGATGATCTCGCCGAACTTCGCGACGATGCTGTGCTTCGTGCAGACCGACGCCGCGCTCGACCCGGCGACCGCCGACCTGCTGCTCGGCGTGACGGTCAAGCGCTCGTTCGACCGCATCTCGGTCGACGGCCAGCTGTCCACCAACGACACGGCGATCCTGATGTGCAGCGGCGCGAGCGGGGTCGAGGTGAAGCCCGAGTCGCCCGACGAGCTGGCGCTCGGCGAGGCGCTTGACGCACTGCTGCGCCAGCTCGCGCTGCTGATCGTCAAGGACGGCGAGGGCTCCAAGCGCGTCGGCCGCGTCGTCGTGCGCGGCGGCGACGGCGAGACCGTCGAGCGCGCCGCGCGCGCGGTCGCGAACTCGCCGTTGGTGAAGGCCGCCCTGCACGGCGGCGATCCCAACTGGGGCCGGATCGCGCAGGCGGTCGGCGGCGTGCTGCTCGATCTGCCGGTCGATCTCGACATCGCGATCGAGGGCGTGCCGGTGTGCGAGGCCGGCGGCGTGCGCGCGTACGACGAGCAGGCTTTGGCGCAGGCGGTCACGAAAGAAGAGGTCGAGTACGCGATCGGCTTGAACGACGGCGAGCCGCGCGCCGAGACCGAGGTGTTCTTCTCCGACCTCTCGCACGAGTACGTGTCGATCAACGCCGACTACAGAACCTGACATGGACCTCACACGTTCGATCCCCGACGTCGGGACGCTGCTCGAGGCGCGTCCGTACATCCGCGAGTTCCACGGCAAGACGGTCGTCATCAAGTACGGCGGCGCGGCGATGACCGACCCCGAGCTGCGCGAGGAGTTCGCGCGCGACGTGGTGCTGCTCAAGTACGTCGGCTTGAACCCGGTCGTGGTGCACGGCGGCGGGCCCGACATCACCAGCTACATGAAGCGGCTCGACATGCCGGTCGAGTTCGTCGGCGGCCTGCGCGTCTCCGACGAGGAGACGGTCGAGATCGCGAAGATGGTGCTCGTCGGCAAGGTCAACAAGGACATCGTCCTGCGCCTCGGCCGCCACGGGCAGCCGGCGATCGGGCTGTGCGGCGACGACGGCCTGCTGTTCCGCGCCGCGCGCCAGGCGGCGCCGGGGGGCGAGGACATCGGCTTCGTCGGCACGATCGAGAAGGTCGACCGCGGCGTGATCGACCACGTCGCGACCGACTACATCCCGGTCGTCGCGTCGATCGGCGCCGACCGGGAGGGCAACTCGTACAACATCAACGCCGACGAGGCGGCCGGCAAGCTCGCGCGCGAGCTGGGCGCCTACAAGGTGATGTTCCTGACCGACGTGCCGGGGTGGCTGCGCGATCCGGACGACCTCGACAGCGTCGTGTCCGAGGCCGGCGCCGACGAGGTGATCGAGGCGCTCGACTCGATCGCCGGCGGCATGCGCCCGAAGCTCCAGGCCTGCGTCGACGCGATCCACGGCGGCGTCTCCTACGCCCACGTGATCGACGGGCGGGAGCCGCACTCGCTGCTGCTCGAGCTGTTCACCGACGCCGGCATCGGGACGAAGGTGACGCCGGCCCGATGAGCGTCGCCGACCTCCAGGCCATCGAGGGGCGCTACGTGCTGCCCACCTATGCGCGCTTCCCGGTGCAGCTCGTGCGCGGCGCCGGCTGCGTCCTGTGGGACGACGAGGGCAACGAGTACCT
>JBQCIQ010000192.1:0-12815 GCA_051953595.1 Conexibacter sp.
CCGTACTCCTGCAGGAAGTACGGGTACCCCTCTGTATAGCCGAGCACGTGGGCCACCGCGGCGTCCTGCCACGTCACGCCCTGGCTCTCTGCCGGCCGAACCAGCGCCTCGCGCGCGGCGTCCGCGCTGAGCGGGCCGAGCGTGGCGTAGGCGAACATCCGCTCCGCGTAGCTCTTGGCTTCCGCGGTCAGCGCGGGCAGCAGCGGCAGGCCGGCGCCGACGAAGGTCACCGGGAGCGCCTTCTGCTTGACGCGGTGCAGCGCCATGATCAGGGCCTCGTAGTCGTCCGGGTCCGCGTTCTGCAGCTCGTCGAAGATCAATGCGAAGCCGCACTCGGCCTCCGCTGCGGCCTCGCCCATGGCCACGAGCACGTCGCGCAGGTCGTCCGCGAGGTCGCCGGAGTCGGCCTCTCCCGGCAGGGGCCCGACGTCGAGCCTGAACGAGACCTCGCCGGGCAAGCCGACCTCGAACGACTTCAACACGGACAGCGCACGGCGCAGGCGGCCGCCGATCCGCCGCTTCGTGCTCATCTGCAGCAGCGCGCGCCGCGCCACCCGTCCGACTAATGCGGCGAGAGAGGATCTGCGCCCGATCTCCTTCGTCTCCGCTGGCCAGCCGGCATCCAGTGCGTAGCGTTCGAACTCGTTCAGGAGCACCGTCTTGCCGACGCCGCGCAGGCCGGTGATGAGGACGTGCTGCTCGGTTCCGCCGGCGGCGAGCTGGGCGACGATGCTGCGCAGTTGCTCCAGCTCCGGCTCGCGTCCGGCCAGCAGCGGCGGACGCGCGCCGGCGTCGGGCGTGTACGGGTTGTGGCTCCCGCGTCTTCGCTGGGCGGTTCTTGCCATATATATGTTTCTATAGCTAGTGGGCCTATAAACGCTCATGAAAGCGTACACGCTGGTGGCGCGGATAGCCTGCGGCCATGCTGACCGCGCTCGGGTGGGGCGCCCTCGCCGCCTCGTCGCTCCTGATCGGTGCGCTCCTGGCGCTGGTGCGCGGCTGGTCGGAGCGGCTGATCGGGCTCGTGCTGGCGTTCGGCGCCGGCGCGCTGATCAGCGCGGTGTCGTTCGAGCTGGCGCTGGAGGGGACGCGGGTCGGCAGCTTCCGCGCGCTCGCCGCCGGGCTGGCGCTCGGCGCCATCGCGTACTACCTGCTCGACGGCGTCGTCGAACGGCTCGGGGACGCCGGCCGTGCGCGCGAGCGCCGCACGAGCGGGACCGGGGCCGGCGGGGCGCTCGCGCTCGGCGCCTTCCTCGACGGGATCCCCGAGCAGCTCGTGCTCGGGATCGGGCTCGCCGGCGGGGAGGCGGTGAGCGTCGGCCTGCTGACCGCGATCTTCGTCTCGAACCTCCCCGAGGCGATCGGCTCGGCGAGCGCGATGCGCGCGGCGGGCCGGCCGGCGCGCGGCATCCTCGCGCTGTGGATCGGGGTCGCCGCCTGCTGTGCGCTCGCGACGCTCGGCGGCTTCGCGCTCGGCGACGCCGTCTCGGGCGAGTTGCGTGCGGGGATCGACGGCTTCGCGGCCGGCGCGCTGCTCGTGATGCTCGTCGACTCGATGATCCCCGACGCGACCGAGGACTCCGGCCGCCAGGCGGGGCTCGTCACCGTGCTCGGCTTCGCGCTCGCGGCGGCGCTGTCGATCGCGTCGTGACCGAGGCGCCGCCGGTCTCGCCGCCGGCTCGACGGGTATCACTCCGGTCATGTCGAACCGCGCGATCCTGATCGTCGGGCTCGTGCTGCTGGCCGCGGGCATCGCACTGGCGGCCGTCGGGACGAGCGTGCTCGTGACGGCGATCGGCTGGGCGCTGTTCGGCGTCGCCCTGGTGATCTTCGTCTCGCTCGCGTTCCTGCTCGTCGGCGAGTCGGAGGACCGCGACCGCCTCCGCAACCCCCGCGGGTAGGCTGCCGGCGATGGCGCGCGTGCTCGTGATGGTCGGGACCCGCAAGGGCGCCTTCCTGCTGGAGAGCGACGAGGCGCGTCGCGACTGGAAGCTGCGCGGCCCGTTCTGCGAGGGCTGGCCGGTCTACCACGCGATCTACGACGCCGAGTCGCGGACGATCTTCGTCGCGGCCGCGAGCGCCTGGCACGGCGCGGCGGTGTGGCGCAGCCCCGACCTCGGCGAGACGTGGGAGCACTCCAGCGAAGGATTGACCTATGGGGAAGACGCGCCGCTGAGACTGTCGAAGGTCTCCGGCCTCGCCGCCGGGCACGGCCGCCTGCTGGCGGGCGCGGAGGCGGCGGGCGTGTTCGAGAGCCGCGACGGCGGCGTCAGCTGGAGGCTGCTCTCGACGCTCGACGACCAGCCGGGCCGTGAGGACTGGAACGTGTCCGCGAACCAGCCGCCGGGCCACCTCGGGATGCCGGGCCTGCTGCAGCACCCGGACGATCCCGACCGCTTCTGGGTCGTCGTGCAGGGCTTCGGCGCATTCGAGACGAGCGACGGTGGCGCGTCGTGGACGCCGCGCAACCGCGGGCTGCGCGCCGACTGGCCGCGCGAGCACGAGGAGGTCGGCTTCTGCGTGCACAAGCTCGTGATGTCGCCGGTCGACCACGACCGCCTCTACCAGCAGAACCACGTTGGCATGTACCGCAGCGACGACGCCGGCGGCTCGTGGACGGAGATCACCGACGGCCTCCCGAGCGACTTCGGCTTCGCGGCCGCGGCGCATCCTCACGACCGCGACGGCTTCTACGTCGTGCCGCTCGACGGCGGCCACGGCCGCGTGGTGCCCGACGGCCGCATGGCGGTGTGGCGCACGCGCGACGCCGGCGGCTCGTGGGAGCAGCTGACGCGCGGGCTGCCGGAGTCGGCGTACGTCGGCGTGCTGCGCGAGGGGATGGCGATCGATCCGCTCCCGACCCCCGGCCTCTACGTCGGCACGAGCACCGGCCAGCTGTTCGCGAGCGCCGACGAGGGCGACTCGTGGCGCGAGATCGCGAGCTACCTGCCGGGGATCGCGTCGGTCGAGGTCGCGCTGCTCGACGCGTAGGGCGCCGCCGTGGCCGACGTCCACCTGCCGCCGACGCTCCCGCCGCTGTTCGCAGGGCTCCCGCGCCGGCTCGACGTCGACGCGCCGAGCGTGGGGGAGGCGCTCGCGCGGCTCGACGCGCGCTGGCCGGGGCTGCGTGACCGCGTATGCGACGGCGGCGAGCTGCGCGCGCACATCCGCGTCTTCGTCGACGGCGAGCGGGCCTCGTTGGACACGTTGCTGGAGGCTCGCTCGCGGCTCGACGTGATCGCCGCGATCAGCGGCGGCTGAGACGACGCGCGCTGTGCGGCCTCTCACACACGGAGCGTGCTGCTGGGCTTAGCTTCCATCGCGAGGCATCACGCAAAGACGCAATCGGAAGCGACTTCACCATGACCGCACGCACCTGGAACCTGAAGCTGATGGCGACCGACGCGCACCCCGCGACGACGATCGAGGGCGTCTCGCAGGAGAACGCGGCGCGCATCCTGCGCGGGCTGATGTACGGCCCGGGCTCCCCGGAGTACACGCACGTCGAGCAGGCCGTCGCCGTCGCCCGCACGGTCGACCGCCACGAGGGCCCGCTGGCCGCGTAGCGCCCCACCCGCCTCGCCGGCCCGACCGTCGAAGCGGAACAGATTCGCAGCACCGGAGGGCCTTCGTCAGAAGGCCCTCTTCCTGTCTCGGGGGAGGCGGAGCTGGCACAGCACGCCCATTTGGGGGTTGCAGTGCACTTGTATACTAGTCGGCAGAGATGCGAATTGGCCTGCACGATCGCGTAAACGGCCTGTCCACGGGAGACCAGGTGTACGCCGCGCTGCGCGGCGCGATCGTCTCCGCCGAGCTGGAGCCGGGACGGCGCCTGAGCGAGAACGAGCTGGCCGATCTGCTCGGCGTCAGCCGCACGCCCGTGCGTGAAGCGCTCGCCCGGCTGCGCGACGAGCGGCTGGTCGCGATCGTGCCGCAGCTCGGCACCTTCGTCACGCTCATCAGCCCCGCTGCCGTCGAGGACGCCGCGTTCGTGCGCGAGGCGCTGGAGTGCGCGGCCATCCGCCGCACGACGGAGCGCATCACCGACGCGGGCCTCGCCGACCTGCAGGCCAACCTCGCCGCGCAGGAGCGCGCCGAGCGGCAGAGCGACACCGACGCGTTCGACGCGCTCGACGACGCGCTCCACCGTCTGCTCGCCCAGCTGAGCGGTCACGAGATCGCCTGGACGCTCGCGCGCCGCGCGAACGGCCACCTCGACCGCGTTCGCGGGCTGTCGCTCCCCGAGCCCGGCTACCTCGGCGAGATGGTCGCCGAGCACCGCGAGCTGGTCGCGGCGATCGCCGCCGGCGAGGCCGACCGCGCCGAGGCCGCGATGCGCCACCACCTGCGAATGGTCCTGTCCAGCGTGCCGCACATCCAAGCGGCCCACCCCGAGTACTTCGAGGAGTCGTGATGTCGGTCGCAACCGCTCCTGTCGAAGACGTTCACGTATCGCGCGAGACGCGCCTCGCCCTCTACGAGACGATGGTCTTGAGCCGCGTCTTCGAGACCGAGGCCGAGCGCCAGTACAAGGCCGCCCGCATCGGCGGCTACTGCCACCTCTCCTCCGGCCAGGAGGCGACGACCGTCGGCGTCGTGCACGCGCTCGAGCCCGACGATCTGCTCGTCACCGGCTACCGCTCGCACGGCTTCGCGCTCGCCAAGGGCACGCCGCCAGAGGCGGTGATGGCCGAGCTGTTCGGCCGCGAGGACGGCTGCGCGCACGGCCGCGGCGGCTCGATGCACCTGCTCGACGTCGCGCACGGCTACTACGGCGGCTGGGGGATCGTCGCCGGGCAGCTGCCGGTCGCGACCGGCCTCGCGCTCGCGCTCGTGCGCCAGGGCAAGCCGCAGGCGGTCGTCTGCGAGCTGGGCGACGGCGCGGTGAACATGGGCGCCTGGCACGAGTCGCTGAACCTCGCCGCGCTGTGGAAGCTGCCGATCGTCTTCCTCGTGATCAACAACGAGTACGGGATGGGGACCGCAGTGGAGCGAGCCTCCGCGGAGCCTGAGCTGTACAAGCGTGCGAGCGCCTACCGCATGCACGGCGAGCGCGTCGACGGCGACGACCTCGACGCCGTCTGCGAGGCCGCGGACCGCCTGCTGCGCGCCGCGCGCGAGGAGCGCACGCCCGCGGTGCTGGAGGCGGTCACCTACCGCTACCGCGGACACTCGGTCGCGGACGCCGGCCTCGCCTACCGCACGAAGGACGAGATCGCCGAGCACCAGGCGCACGACCCGCTCCGCCGCGTGCGCCAGCAACTGCGCGAAGCCGGCATCTCCGACACGGAGCTGGAGGCGATCGACGCGCGCGCCGACGAGCGCGTCGCGGCGGCGGTGGAGTTCGCGTCCGCGAGCGCGGAGCCGCAGGTCGGGCAGCTCGCCGCCGGCATGCACGCCGCCGGCAGCGCGGAGCAGTTCGCGCGCATGCGGCCGGGCTCGGCGTTCGGCGAGCTGGCGCTCACCTTCGACGCGGGGCTGGGATCGTGAGCGCGGCGGTCGCACAGCGCGCCACCGGCACGGAGGTCATGACCTACCGCGAGGCGCTGCGGCTCGCGCTGCGCGAGGAGATGGCGCGCGACGAGCGCGTCTTCGTGATGGGCGAGGAGGTCGGCGTCTTCGACGGCGCCTACAAGGTCACCGCCGGCCTCATGGACGAGTTCGGCGAGGACCGCGTGCGCGACACGCCGATCGCCGAGGAGGGCTTCGTCGGCGCCGGCGTCGGCGCGGCGATGCTCGGCGAGCGCCCGGTCGTCGAGATCATGACGCTCAACTTCCTCGTCGTCGCGATGGACCAGGTGATCAACCACGCGGCGAAGATCGGCGCGATGTTCGGCGGCGAGGTGCGCTGCCCGCTCGTGATCCGCACGCCCAACGGCGCCGGCACCCAGCTGACCGCGCAGCACTCGCAGAGCTTCGACCAGTGGTTCGCCTCGACGCCCGGCCTGAAGGTCGTCTCGCCGGCGACGCCGGCCGACGCGAAGGGCCTGCTGAAGGCCGCGATCCGCGACGACGACCCGGTCCTCGTGATCGAGAACCTGCCGATCTACAAGCAGAGAGGCGAGGTGCCGCTCGACCCGGACTTCGTCGTGCCGATCGGCCTCGCGCAGGTCCTGCGCGAGGGCACCGACGTCACGCTCGTGACGCACTCCTACGCGACGGTCCGCGCGCTGGCGGCCGCCGAGCGGCTGGCTTCCCAACATGGCGTGTCCGCCGAGGTCGTGGACCTGCGCTCGCTGCGTCCGCTCGACGTCGAGACCGTCGCGACGTCGGTCGCGAAGACCAACCGCGCCGTCTGCGTCGAGGAGGGCTGGCCGACGTACGGCGTCACCGCCGAGCTGGCCGCCCGCATCCAGCACGCCTGCTTCGACGAACTGGACGCGCCGGTCGAGCGCGTCGGCATGGCCGAGGTGCCGCTGCCATACGCGAAGAACCTCGAGCTCGCCGCGATGCCGAACGACGAGCGGATCGTGGGCGCCACGCTCGCGACTCTCCGCCGCGCCACCTAGGAGATCCATGCCAGAGATCACGATGCCGCGCCTCTCCGACTCGATGGAGGAGGGGACGATCCTCAGATGGCTCGTCGCCGACGGGGCGACGGTCGCGCGGGGGGACGAGATCGCCGAGATCGAGACCGACAAGGCGAACATGACCTACGAGTCCGATGCTTCTGGCGTGTTCAGATCGGTCGCGGCCGAGGGCGATGCGTTGCCGGTGGGGGCGGTCATCGCGCATGTGCTCGGTGATGGCGAATCGCTGGGAGCCCCGGCCGCTGTGCCGGCGGGTCCTGTCGCCGGTGACGCCGCGCGCGTCAAGGCTTCCCCCGTGGCGCGCCGTCTTGCGAGAGAGCTGGGCGTCGACCTCTCGTCGCTCGCCGGCTCGGGTCCCGGTGGGCGGATTGTGAAGGCGGACGTGGAGGCGGCTGCTTCCGCCGCGCCGACCTCCGCCCCCGCTGCCGCGCCGCAGCCTGCCGCTGGTGGCACTGGCAAGGGCGATGTCACGACGGTCGAGCTGACCTCGGTTCAGAAGACGATCGCGCGGCGGATGGCGGAGTCGAGAGCGACCGTGCCGGACATCCAGATCCGCACCGAGGCCGACGTCACCGACCTGCTCGCGCTGCGCGCGCAGGTCAAGGCGGCGCAGGAGTCGGCGCCGTCGGTCAACGACTTCGTCGTGAAGGCGTGCGCGCTCGCGCTGCGCGAGCAGCCGCGCGTCAACGGCGCCTACAAGGACGGCGCCTTCGAGTTGTACGGGCGCGTGAACGTCGGCGTGGCCGTCGCGGGCGAGGGAACGCTGATCGTCCCGACGATCTTCGACGCCGACGTGCAGCCCGTCACCGCGATCGCGCAGCAGACGCGCGCGCTCGCGGAGAGAGCGCGCAACGGCACGATCCTGCCGCCGGAGCTGTCGGGCGGCACGTTCACGGTCTCGAACCTCGGCATGTTCGGGGTGACGTCGTTCACCGCCGTCGTCAACCCCGGTCAGGCGGCGATCCTCGCCGTCGGCGCCGCGGTCGCGCGGCCGGCGTTCGACGGCGACGGGAACGTCGTCAAGCGCCACCTGATGGACCTCTCGCTCTCCTGCGACCACCGCATCCTCTACGGCGCCGACGCCGCCCGGTTCGTCGCGCGCGTGCGTGAGCTGCTGCAGCGGCCGCTCGCGCTGCTCGCCTGAAGCGGCCGGCGAAGCGCGCTGTGGTTCGGCGCGCACCGCCCGTTGGGTAAGCGATCCCCGCGGGGCGGTGCTCCGTCAACCATGCGAAAGGAGCGAGCGATGGGAGCGACGACCACGATCGAGGTCAAGCGCTTCGACGCACCCGACGAGACGCGTCCGTTCGAGGGGCGCGGCAAGGCGGAGGTGGTGCACGTCGCCGGCAAGGTGATCGGCCGCGGCACGTTCGAGCCGGGCTGGCGCTGGTCGGAGAACGTCAGACCGATCGCCCAGACCGACTCCTGCCAGGTCTCCCACCTCGGCTACGTCGTCTCGGGCAGCATGCGCGTGACGATGGACGGCGGCGACGCGCGCGAGGTCCGCGCCGGCGACGTCATAGCGATCCCGCCCGGCCACGACGCCGAGGTGATCGGCGACGAGCCGTGCGTGATGATCGACTTCGGCGAGATCGACGAGTACGCCAAGCGCACCTGAGCCGTCGCGTGCCGGGGGATGACCGGCGCCGGGCGCGGGAAGGCTGCTCGCGATGGAGCGGGCCTTCGACGTGATCGTGATCGGCGCCGGTCCGGCCGGCGAGGTGGCGGCTGGCAAGCTGGCCGAGCGGGGGAGAGCGGTCGCGCTGGTGGAGCGGGAGCTGATCGGCGGCGAGTGCAGCTACTGGGCGTGCATGCCGTCGAAGGCGCTCCTGCGGCCGGGCGAGCTGCTGGACGAGCTCGCGCGCGTGCCGGGCGTGGCGGACGACGCGCCGGAGCGCGGGCTCGACGCGGCGACCGTGCTGCGCCGGCGCGACGAGGTGATCCACGGGATGGACGACGGCGCGCAGCTGCCGTGGCTGGACGAGCGCGCCGTGACGCTGCTGCGCGGGCAGGCACGTCTCGTCGGTGAACGGCGTGTCGCGGTCACGCCCGCGGGCGGCGGCGATTCCGTCATGCACAAGGCGCGCGAGGCCGTGATCGTCGCGACCGGCTCGGGCGCGCTGCTGCCGCCGATCCCGGGCCTGCTCGACGCCCAGCCGTGGACGAGCCGCGAGGCGACGACCGCCGACGCCGTCCCGGAGACGCTGCTCGTGCTCGGCGGCGGCGTCGTGGGCGTCGAGCTGGCGCAGGCGTGGGCTTCGCTCGGCGCGCGCGTGACGCTGATCGAGGCCGCCGAGCGCCTGATCGCGCGCGAGGAGCCGTTTGCGAGCGCGCAGGTTGCGGAGGGGCTGCAGCGGCGCGGGGTCGAACTGCGGATCGGCGCGAGTGCGGCGTCGGTCGCGCGCGGGGCCGACGGTCGCGTCGCGGTGACGCTGGAGGACGGCGAGCAGGTGAGCGGCGATGAGCTGCTGGTCGGGATCGGTCGCCGGCCGCGCACGGACGACCTCGGCCTGGAAGCGGTCGGCCTCACGCCCGGCGAGCCGATCACGGTCGGCGACGAGATGCGCGTCGAGGGCGTGCCGTGGCTGTACGCGATCGGCGACGTCAACGGTCGCGCGCAGCTGACGCACATGGGCAAGTACCAGGCGCACGTCGCGGTTGACGCGATCTGCGGCGGCTCGTTGCGCGCCAGAGATGACGGCGCGCTGTCGCCGCGCGTGATCTTCACCGAGCCGAGCGTCGCCGCGGTCGGCCACACGCTCGCGAGCGCGCGGGAAGCGGGGATCGACGCGCGCGCGGTCGACCGCGACACGTCCGGCACGGCCGGCGCGAGCTTCCACGGCCGCAACGCGGCCGGCACGACGCGCTTCGTGCTGGACGCCGAGCGCGACGTGCTCGTCGGCGCGACGTTCGTCGGGCCGGACGTGGCGGAGCTGCTGCACGCGGCGACGGTCGCGATCGTCGGCGCGGTGCCGCTTGCGACGCTCCAGCACGCCGTGCCGGCGTTCCCGACGCGCAGCGAGCTGTGGCTCGACCTCGACGCCGACCGGTGAGCTTGGCGGCGCCAGGTTCGCAGTCGAACGCTGCGAGGTTCGCTCATCGGCCGGATTGGACAAACCGTCGGTGTGAGCGTGGACGAGCCGGATCCGCCGCCGGGGGCGGCGGGCGGCCTTGGCCTGCGAGGCCGCGCGACCGAAGACCAGGGCATGCCGATGCGAGTGCTGGTGCTCGATCCGGCCGGCGGCACGCGCGCGCGCTGCGCCGGCGTCGACGGCGTCGCGACGACGGTCGAAGTCGCGCTCGTCGGCCCGCTGGAGCCGGGCGCGATCGTGCTCGTGAAGGACGGCGTGGCGCTCGCGCGGCTCGACGAGGAGTGGGGTCCTTAGCGGCGGGTCAGCTGACGACCCGCTCGGCGCCCGCATAGACGTTCACGCGGCCGCTGCCGCGGGCGAACCCGCACAGCGTCATGCCGCGGTCGGCGGCCAGCTCGATCGCGAGCGAGGGGGGCGCGCCGACGCCGACGAGGATCGGTGCGCCGGCGACCGCCGCCTTCTGCACCAGCTCGAACGACAGCCGGCCGCTCACGCACAGGATCCGCTTGTGCAGCGGCAGCAGCCCGTCGAGCAGCGCGCGGCCGATCGCCTTGTCCATCGCGTTGTGGCGGCCGACGTCCTCGCGCGCGAGCAGCAGCTCGCCGGCGGCGTCGAACAGGCCGGTCGCGTGCACGCCGCCGGTGCGCCCGAACGTCGGCTGTCCGTCGCGCAGGCGGTCGGGCAGCGCCGCCAGCAGCGTGCGGGAGACGCGCGGGCCGGGCGGCAGCGCGGCCCCGCTCGCCGTGCCGGTGACGGCGGCGACCTCCGCCAGCGCGCCCTTCCCGCACACCCCGCACGACGACGTCGTGTAGAAGCGCCGGGCGCCCGGGTCGCGCAGCAGCGGCCCCGCGACCTCGACGACGTTCGCGGCCAGGTCGTCGGTCGGGCCGACCGCGCGCGGGGGCGCCGCCGGGATCAGCCCCTCGCCGTGCAGGAAGCCCAGCGCCAGCTCCTCGTCGTGGCCGGGCGTGCGCATCGTGACCGTCAGCGGCGCGCCGTCGACGCGGATCTCCAGCGGCTCCTCGACCGCGACCTCGTCGCGCACGTCGCCGTCGCGCACGACGGCCGCGGTCGCATGGGCCGGCGGGGAGAGCGGGTCAGCCACCGATCGCCGACATCGTCCGCGCCGGCTGCACGAAGCCCGGCTCGTTCACGCGGTGCTTCAGCTCCTTGCGCCACACCGCGTCGCGGACGATCGCCTCCAGCTCCTCGTCGGAGGCGCCGGCGCGCAGCGGCCCGCGCAGGTCGGTCTCGTTGAGCGAGAAGAGGCACGTGCGCAGGCGGCCGTCGGCGGTCAGGCGGATGCGGTTGCAGTCGCCGCAGAACGGCTCCGACACCGGATTGATGAAGCCGACCTTCCCCCGCCCGTCGGCGAAGCGGTAGACGCGCGCGGTCGCGTGCGGATCGCGCGGCTGTGGCTCCAGCGGATGCAGCGCGTCGATCGCCGCGCGGATCTCCGCGCCGGTCAGCACCTGCTCGGGTCTCCACGCGTGGTCGCCGTCGAGCGGCATGAACTCGATGAAGCGCACCTCGTACGGGTGCTCGCGCGCGAAGCCGACGAAGGCCGGCAGCTCGTCCTCGGTGAAGCCGCGCAGCGCGACGGCGTTGACCTTGATCGGATGCGCCTCGGGGAACGCCGCCAGCGCCTCCAGGCCGCGCAGCACCTGCGGCAGCGCGTCGCGGCGCGTCATCTCGAAGAAGCGGTCGCGCTGGAGCGAGTCGATCGAGACGTTGAAGCGGTTCGCGCCCGCCTCCACCAGCGCGGCCGCGTCGTGTTCCAGCAGGTAGCCGTTCGTCGTGATCGCGAGGTCCTGCACGCCCTCGATCGCGGCCAGCATCGCCACCAGCTTCGGGAAGTCCCGCCGCACCAGCGGCTCGCCGCCGGTCAGGCGCACGTCGTGCACGCCCATCGAGGCGAGCAGCGCGACGAGCCGCGCGATCTCCTCGAAGCGCAGGATCCCGTCGCGCTCCAGCCACGGCAGCCCCTCCGCCGGCATGCAGTACTGGCAGCGGAAGTTGCAGCGGTCGGTGACGGAAACGCGCACGTCCCCGATCAGCCGTCCGTGTCCGTCGCGCAGGGGCTCCCGCATGCAGCGAGCGTACCCCGCGGGCACGCGGCGACGCGCCCCGGCCCGCTCAGCTGCCGGGCTTCAGCGCCATGTCGAGCACGACGAGCAGCAGGAAGACCAGCTCGACGCGCGAGACGAGGAAGATCCGCTTCAGGCGCGCGGTCGCCTCGGCGCTGTTCGGGCCCTCGCGGTCGATCACCTTCGCGATCCGCCCCGACTCCGGCCCGAGGAAGGCCGCGCCGACGACGACGGAGAGGAGCCAGACGGCCAGCGCGAAGACGAGCCAGAAGCTCCAGTCCCAATTGCGCTCGCCCACGAGCATGAAGCCGAAGATCACGAGGATCAGCGACGAGGGCAGGAAGATCCGCATGCCGATCCACTCGGCGTCCTGCGCGAAGTTCGCGATGCGGACGCCGTCGTTCGTGCGCGTGGCGCGGAACGCGTACAGCTGCGTGACGAGCGCCCCGCCGACCCAGGTGACGGCGGCGAGGATATGGACGGCCAGGTACCACTGATACGTCGTCGCGGCGATGCTCATGCGGGGGATCTCCTCTGCTGCGGGACGACCTCGACAGCGGCGATCCTACTTCCGCGCCGGACGGGAACAACGCACTTCGCCCGGTGTCCAAGGTGATGTGTCCTTATTGCGCCTGACGCTGCTCGCGCTCCTCGTGCTGTCGTTCGCCGCCGCGGCCGGCCGCGCGGCCCCGCCGCCGCCCGCCGAGGGGCATGTCGTCGGCGCGACCGTCGCGGTCAGCGGCGTGACCGGGCCTGCGGCGGCGGAGTCCGGCGCGCACGCGGCCGCGACCGGCAGTCCGAACGACGGCGCGACGGCGCGGGCGGCGGCCGCGTCCGGCGTGACGATCCGCGACTTCAGCTTCGGTCCGAGAGCGATCACGGTCCACGTCGGCGACACGGTGACGTGGACGAACGCCGGCCCGACCGCGCACACCGCGACCGCCGACGGCGGCGGCTTCGACACCGGCACGTTGAAGGCCGGGCAGCGCGGCTCCCACACCTTCACGACCGCCGGCACGTTCGCCTACCACTGCTCGCTGCATCCGTTCATGAGAGGGAGCGTGGAGGTCGTGGCGGCCGCGAGCGGCGGCGGCAGCGCGGCGCCGTCC